>CP006977.1:1030960-1374613 GCA_000508305.1 Sulfolobus acidocaldarius SUSAZ | reverse complement strand
GTAAATAGCCAGATACCATACCTCATAAGAGTAATAGTGAACTCCTCATCTCATTCTGAACTGGTGTGGTCAGGAATAACTAATGGAACTGCTACTATTGACACACATGCATACATAAATGGCTCTGGAAATGTGATACTAGAATTCACCAACGGTACATCAATATCGCAATTGACCTTTAATGTAAAGGCAAATGAAACTGTAACACAACATGTAAGTGTAGTTTTGAGGGAATTAATAAACACGTCAATACAACAGGAGAGCCAAGGAAAAATAACTGTTCAATTCAACTTACCTAGAAGATATAGTCCTGTCCAATTTAACATGAGTTATGACGAAAACACATCTATGACTGCTAAAAGTAATGGTATTAATGCATCGATTGCCTACTTCAATGGAACATACGTACCAGCATTAGTGTGGAAGGGAGAAGGATTAGGAAATATTAAATTTGGAATCAACTTGTTAAATGCTAAACTATCTTCAGTTATTAACGCGAACACTAACTTCGAGTCCATAGAGTTTTATGGTGTCAATGGCACAGTAATAGGTTATGTACACTTAGGTAGCATAAACGGTACTGCTTATTCGTCTCTAGGCTTGTCCAGAAATAGCCTTAATCTCTATCTGACAGAATTAAAGATAGTTACAGTGAAAGGAGCCAGTTCTCTCCAACATCCACAATACATAGGTGAAACTGAAATTGGAAATAACACAGTGGTTGTAGTCGCAAATGCAAGTGGACAAGTTTCTTCAACTGCAAACGTACACTTGTCACATATGGTTATATTAAATCAACAAACTCAAGGAATTTTAGCTTCTCTATATATAAATAATACCGAAAAAGTCATAGTACTAACATCGACAAACTCAACTTTAGGCGTCGAACCTGTGGTAAATAAGACAGTCCAACAGACTTTCGTTAACATTAATGGAGCTCAATATTCTGCTGAAAAGGTCGATATTCAAAACAAGACAGGATACATAATATTTAACGTTACTGTAAGGGGACAAGGTAATGTGACTGTATATAAGGAAGTTAATGGAAGTTTAGTAAAACTAAATTCAGAGAATTACTTCATGGTTAACGGTAGTATTGTAGTATTCGATGATCCTGCTACAACTTACTATGTAGTTTACGGTCAGCCTCAACAGACCTCAACAGGGACAACAACGCAATCTAACACACAAACCTCATCTTCAAGTACTTCTCAAACTACTTCATCATCAAGTACTTCAAATACCTCAAGTAGCCCAAGTACTCAATCAATACCTAGCGGTACAGGAGTTCCACTTAACTCTGGATCCAATAGTACGCCACCCCAGAGCTCTTCTCAGTCATCTAACAATACATTCTACATTGTGTTAGCTGTTATACTGATAATCATAGTGATAGGAGTAGTTGTTCTACTCTTAAGAAGAAAATAATTAATTTTTTTCTACCTAGTTTTTCAAAGATAAATATAATATTTCCTATTTCTTTCCATATCCGTCACCATCTCTAATACTTCCATTTCCTATTGCTTTTATCCTCTCTAGAACTCTGGGGATGTTAATTTTCATTGGGCATACTTCCTTACAATTACCTGAATGCATACAATACATAGCTGGCTTAGTATCCCTATAAACTGCGTAAGACCACATTGCACCCATTGGTCCAGTGTATGGTGGATCTCCCCAGTCAACTCCTTCCACCCTATACACGGGGCAATGCATATGACACCGACCACATCTAATGCACAACAGAGTTTCCTTCAAAACTTCGTCCCTAGAAATTTCTATCCTGCCGTTGTCTACGATAACTAAATGGAATTCCTTTGGACCATGGGCTGGACTAACTCTCTTCATCTCTATATCCCCTGTAGAACTCGGACCAGAGGACACATTGATATACGTAGGAGGATAGAGACCCGCAAAAGCTGCCTGAACTGTGGCTTCAGTAAGCGCGTCATAGAATGTAGGAACTATCTTCTCTACACCTGCAACAGCTATGTGAACAGTCGGTAAAACACTACTCATTCTTATGTTCCCCTCATTTTCAACCAAGATAACTGAGCCTGTGTCAGCGGCTACAGCATTGGCTCCAGTTATCCCCACATCAGCCTTTATAAATTTCTCCCTTAGGAACTCCCTAACTTTAGCAACTAATTCTTCGTGGGAGGAATTCACGTCCACATCTACATGTAACTTTTCCCTTATTAGTTTAGCAATTCTCTCCTTTGTCATGTGGACTGCTGGAGCAAGTATATGAGAGGGTGGTTCATCAGCAAGTTGAATTAGAAACTCACCTAGGTCTGTCTCCCACACTTCATTACCTATTGATTGAAGATACTTCCTTAATCCTATCTCATAAGCGACCATTGACTTACCCATTACCACCTTTTTGCCAGAGCCAACTATCTTAGAAATCACTTCTCTAGCCTCATTTGCGTCCCTTACAAAATACGCGTTTCCACCTATCCTCTTTACTGAATTTATTGTCTCCTCAATATATTTTTCAGGATTAGACAGAACCTGAAGTTTAGCCTCCCTTAATTTCTTCGCAAGCTCTAATATGTAAGGATATTTGTTTAGAATCTGGAAGACTTTAGGAACATTATTGTTTATTGCCCTATTCACTGCTATTTCCCATTCACTCATCACTCCACCACCTCAGCTAAATCATATATCTTATTGTGATATTTCGATAAATTAGCGTAACACATGGGACATACTACAAGTATGTTCTCACTTAATTTCTTCAATTGCTCCACTCTTGATTTAGCAACTTTCTCCCCCAATTCATGGTTTACTGGTTTTATTGGACTACCACAACAATAGGAGACCTCCTTACTGGTTACCATTAAATCCTCAACAATCTTTCCTCCAGCATTGGTTAGAATTTGCCTGTAAACATCTCTCAAACCTAAGAACCTGGAATACAAGCATGAGTCATGAATCACAAAACTGACATCTGTTTTTATCTTGGCATCCTTAACAAGCTCTAAGTAATTTACAACCTCTATATCAAACTTGGTGAACTCATTGTACCTATTTAGTGCATTATGAGTGTGGGGATCGACAGTTATTATTCTCTTAACTCCTTTCTCCTTAAGGAATTTGGTTACCCTCTCTGCATGGATGCCAAATTCATTGAGGTACCCTAACTCTAAAAGGATTGCCCCACTATAAGGTTCCTCTTCATAAAGATATCCAAAATTCACTCCATTCTTTTTCAGCAGACTTGCTATATTCCTGAGAACTTTATATGACCTCTCTAACTGCTCCTTATTTGGCTTAATAAGCTTTGCAAAAACAGATAGTGAGGGCACTTTTTCAGCTAAAGGTATGGTTCTTGAAAATGTATCACTTAAGCTAGCTGTCTGGTGCATACATGAGGTAAACAGGATAGTTTCCCCACCCTTTGGTAGATCATTAGCCCAGCCAGAACATATTTTTTTATCTATATTATAGGGAAAATCGTGTTTCTCAAGGTTTTGTAAAATAATTTTCCCTAACACATTAAATATTTAGAAACAAGGTATAAAAACTAGTAATAGTATTAATAGTTATGAGAAGGCTAATTAGGTGGTACATGTTTTATAGACTTTTAGTAGCACTATTAAGGAGAAGGAGGGGTAGGAGATGAGCTTCACATACGTGATTGAAAAGGAATTGGGAAGAAGGATAGAACAATTAAACAGGGGATTCTATGAGTTAGTATATCCTCCTGTAGATATGTACGAGGAAGGGGGATATCTGATAGTTGTAGCTGACTTAGCTGGTTTCAATAAAGACAAGATTAAAGCTAGAATATCTGGACAGAATGAGCTGATAATAGAGGCAGAAAGGGAGATAAGTGAACCTGGTATAAAGTATCTAACGCAGAGACCAAAATACATAAGGAGGACAATAAAACTACCCATTAATGTCGCTAAGGACGCGGAAGTCTCAGGTAAATACGAGAATGGAGTTCTCACAATAAGAATACCTATAGCAGGCGTATCAGCAATTAAGATCGAATAATTTAGAAAAAATAATAATCCAATTTTATTACTTATTCATGATTATTACCAGTGCAATTATGGCTATGAGAAGAGGAAGAATTGAGTTTCTGTCGTAGAGATACGTTAAAAGTGCTATGACTATAAAGGAGAATGACAAGTATCTAGATATTTTTTCACTCGTACTCTTTTTGTTTAACAGTATAGGTTTCTCTAGCAAGGATAACCTAAACTTCTGAATGGCTGAGCTTATAGTACTCCTCATGTCATTAATCATAGCCTCAAATAGTAATCCCTCCTCTTCAACAAGCTTCTGTAAGTTTAGAAAGAAATTAAACTCAGGATCAATTCTTGTACACGTTCCGCCTAAAATAGAGGTCATCCTAATGTAGATTGCCAGTTTATCAGGTATCTTCAGTGGAAACCTGTAGAATACCTCATTTGCAGCCTCGAGAAATTGTTCGACCTCCAGAGTCTCAGGTGTTATACCTTGAAATTGCTCCAAAAATAACCCTATCCCTTTGGCTAGTATTTCCCTATCAGCCTCTGGCTGTATTGCCCCTAATTCCTCTAAAACCTTTACGAGCCCTATACTATCGAATCCAAGTAAAGCTCCGTAAGCCCTCAATAGTCTAAGTCTCGTATCTCTGTCCATCCTACCCACTATTCCAAAATCGTATAGAATTAGATTCCCTTTTTCGTCTAATGCTATATTTCCCGGATGAGGATCAGCGTGAAAATACTCCTTTGTCAAGAGCATTACCATAAAAGTCCTGAAAACCATATATGACAAATCAGGTGCTCTCATAATTCTCTTAGCCTCTTCAGAAGTCACTTTGTATCCCTTGACGTATTCCATAATCAACACTCTCTTTGTAGCCAAGTAGGGTTCTGGAATTCTAATCCAGGGGTAGTCGGACATCTCCTCCTTTATCTTTTTCATGTGAAACTCCTCGATCGTGAAGTCCATCTCCTCATATATTTTCTTTCCGAAATTATCCACAAGAACTTTGAAACTTTCATAGAAAGACTCGTCAAATACATATTTCGTAAGTGGTGCTAATGATTTCAGAACATTTACATCTTGATTAGCCATCTCCTTTATGTTAGGTCTATTTACTTTTATCACAACTAACTTTCCGTCTTTCTTCCTCTTAGCTATGTAGACTACACCTATACTTGCAGAGGATATAGGTGTCAGGTCTATCTCATATTCATTTAGTTTATTACCTAAATCTTCCTCAAGAATTTTCTTAATTTCCTCCCATGGTGGAGGGTCCACGTCGTCCTGAAGTCTGCTGAGAGCCTTAAGATAAGGTTGTGGTAAAATATCTGAGTGAACTGACAATAATTGACCAAACTTTATGAATATAGGACCAAGAGATATCAGTGTGTCCACAAGTTTTTCAGCTTCTTTCTCCATCTCTTTCTCGTCCACTTGTTCGTTATTAAGAATTGCATTTCTATAATTCCTTATCTTTATAACTCTTGGTAATAACTTGATAATGACACTTAGTGTTCTAAACACTTTAAAAATATTTAGTTAAGGGTATTTTAAATAATAATGATATGGATGATAGCATATTTACAGACCCTATAGGTTACAAGAACTGGTACGTTAAACATAATGACTTGTATGAAAGTGAAAGGAAACTAGTGCAGTCCTTTAAGTTAAAAAACTGTATTGATCTTGGATCTGGTCCTGGAACATTCCACGAAGTAATTAATGGGAGAAAGATATCTATTGATATTTCACTACTAATGCTTAATGAAGTGGATAAAAGTGAAGATAGAATTCTGGCTGACGTTTCAAATATTCCGCTAAGGGATAACGCTACTGAATGTGTTTTTATATCATTAACAATTTGTTTTGTTGACAACGTAAGAAAATTCATAAATGAGGCAATGAGAGTTACTAAAGAAAGGCTTGTGGCATGTTTTATACCCAGTGACTCAGAATTGGGTAAGTATTATGAAGAGTTAGGAAAAAGGGGACACAGATATTACTCTAAGGCTAGGTTCATTAGCAAAAAGGAACTTTACGCACTTTTATCCAATTATAATATAGTAAGCGTTAGAAGTACGTTGTTGAATGAAAAGGAAAAAACTCATGAAATAAGATATGACGATTCGGGCTCTTATGTATGCGTAGAGGTTTCTAAACAATCATCTTAGGTCTTATCTTGAATTTCCTATATAGCAATAGTAACAGCGAGGGAGCTAACAGACTCCATAAAACAGTTGTCTCCAATATTGCCGCTATAGCAAATGCGAATCCTAGTTCTTGAAGTATTGGTGCATTAACTAACATTAGTGATCCTAGTGTTCCCGCAAATATTAGTCCAAGAAACGCTATGGTAAGCCATAGTCTCCTTACGGCAACTTCCACCGCAGACCCCATGTCATTACCTTTTTCGAGTTCTTCATGAATTCTCGCTACGAGGAATATGTTATAGTCCATACCGATACCTATTATTATGGCTACTAAGAACATTGGAACTACTGCAAATATGGAGAAACCTAAGATGGATGAGAAGATTAGCCTTTGAATGGCTAACGTTATTGCTACTGCTGATAAAATTACAAATATTATTGTAGCTGAAACAGAAAGGCTTCTTGTTATTATCCATAATATGACGAACATAGTCACAGAAATTTCCACAACTACTAGTCCAAAATTACCCTCTACGAAACTGTAAATGTTATAATCATCGACAGGTCCACCACCAACATAACCTGAATTTCCAACTATTTTATCAACCTGTTTTACCACATTGAATGCCTGAGTGGAGAAAGGATCATATTTCTGATTAATCTCAAATAATATGTAGTTATTTGAAAAATACTGGGTATAGTTGTAATTATTCAACTGGTTATAATTAACAATATATCCGTATGGAGATGCAGGTGAATTAACACTAGTAACTCCCGGAATACTCATAAATTTATGATATAAGCTCACTGTAAAGTTGTAGGCGTTTTGATCAAATGTATTATTATACGGTATAACCACATATATTGGGAAGATATTAGCAGATGTGAACTGAGTACTTAATATTCTAACTCCTGAAGTGGCTTGTGAACTTGGCAACAATGATAATACATCTAAGGTTAGTGGTGTAGAGGCAGCATATATTGCAGAGATTAAAACTATAGCTGCTATAACGCAAACAATAATGAGGGGCTTCTTACTCACTATTAGTGGTTTCTCTTTTCCTTGTCTGTTACCGCCATTTAGGCTATTACCAAATTTCCTTGGGTAAAATAACCTATCTCCCGCAATTCTGAGTATGGAAGGATAAAGTGTTATTGAGACTAACCATACTACTACAACACCAACCATATTTGATATCGCAGTGTCAGAAAAGAATGGTATTCTGTAGATATATATAAACAGGAAAGACAAGATTACAATAAACGCAGTTATGGTAACAGCTCTTCCTCCCCATCTCACTGCATCATAAACTGCATCACGTTGATCTCTACCATTCTTTCTCTCTTCAACATATCTACTAGATATAAACACGACATAGTCTGTACCCAAACCAAGTGCTAGTAGTAAGACTTCGCTAGGGGTCAGAAAACTTAGCTGAAGACCTAAAAGTTTTATTGCGACCAGATACAGAAGTACCGACGCTACAAGATAGGCTGAGAGAAATATCGTAAGCGGCATGAAAGCGGCTATTACAGATCTGAAGTAAACTCCTGCAAGAATAATAGCTAAGGCGATTCCAACTGGAATTGCTACTGAATATGCAGTTGAAGCTATCCCACTAAGCTGATGGGAAATTGGTTCACCGCCTGTAAGAACAGTATGTAAGTGGGTATTGTTATTCACATACTGTTGAAACTGTACTAACTGGTTGTAAGTAACGTTTCCTTTCTTTACATCTGACTTTAGGAACAGTAACAGTAAGTTATTGCCTATAATGCTCTTTGTTATGTTCTGTATCGGATAAATGGGATAATTGCCAGACTTTATGACATCATAATAACTTACATTACTTACAATATCATTTACTAATAGTGTTCTGTTGACCGTAAGTATTGGTGAGAAATTAGCGTAATTTACTATAAGCTGTGATGCAAGTAACCTGTAATTTACATCTTTTTGTTGTAGTAGGATGGCAAACTCGTTTGTAGTTAGGTTACTACTTGATATTAAGGGCTGTAGCTTTCCTAGATTTGTGGATATCAGGTATGCGGTTAGGTTTGTTATATTTCCAAACTTGTAGAGCGAAATGAAAAACCACTGAGGAATCTTGCTCTCATTTGAAGCTTGTTGGGCAATGTAATTTAGGTAATCCTCTGTAGAGTTGAAATTAAGAATATCACTTATGGTTGTTTGAGATATATTATAGGCTTGAGAAATATAGGAAATAGCAAACTCGTTTGGAGATTTAGTTTGATTTAAGTAAACCTGCGTGACGAATTCTTTTTCTGAAGTGTTCAAATTTGAGGTTATAAGCTGATATGCAAGTTCACTAAAGTTAGTAGAATTAAATACCTCAAACAGGAACGAATCATTTAAGCCTGTATTTTGATTATATATATCAATCAACACTTGGAGAGCTTGATAATTAAGCAGGCTGTAGGCTAATTGATAGGGAACATGATAAAGTTCAACAAAATAGGTTATTGTGAAGGTTTGATAAGAGGATTTGTTGAGAAAGTTAGATATATTGATGTAATTAAACATGAAGGAAATAAATTGGTACTCGGTTGAATTGAATATTTTAGCACTTGCGTTTTCAATAGACTTTTGGGCATTATACTGTAAACTTGGAAGTGGATTAGGTATTGAAGACCAGTAGCTGAAAAATAAGTTAAAGTACTCTTTTTCCTGCTGGTTTGATAAAGAATTATATACTCGGTTATAGGCATACTGGTTAGCTAACTGTGCATTATGAGTCTGATTATATATACCTTCCCAGGCAACGAGAAAGTAACTCACAGGATAATAAAGAAAATATGATATATTCGTAGCAGAGGAGTTTACGTTTAGCTCCTCTTTTCTAAGATTTTCGAATGTGGTATAGTTTTCTATCATAGATTTGTGTAATAAAGCAAGTTTCTCCCTAGTTGAGTTTAAAGTGTATAAAATGTTAATGAAAGAGTTCTCTATTTTTATTGTAGCGTTTCTAAGAAGCATTAATTTATTTATATCACCTGTTATATTCTGCCTCTGTGACTGCAGTTTGTTCTCTAAAGACGTCTCTGAAGAGGAGATGTTTTGCAAAATTTTAGTTAAATTGTTTACTTTAGGGCTTAGCTGGGAGAAAGTTGTGTTCAGTAGATCTTTTTCTATAGTGTAGAAAGAAATCACTGAAATATTCTTATAGCTGGTCAAATTTGCAAAAAATCCAGAGTATTGAGAATAGTTGCCCTCAACTATTAGCACTCCGTTAGATCCTGCTGCACCGGATATGTTAAAATCCTGGGAAATTACATTTTCAGCCTTTTCAGCTGTGCTACCAGGTACTGATATAGATACTTGATATGATACTGACTTGAAAAAGAGTGAAGAGAATGGAGCAGAGATAAGTATGACAACTATCCATAAAGCTAAGATAACATACCATTTGTTTACGATAAACTTAGCTAAGCCAGGAAACATATAATGAGATATATCGATTTCGTTAAAAAATTTGTCATTTATAAGGAGTATATAATAAGCGAAACTTCAATTTATATAGAGAAGGTGCTTTTGTATGAAACGATTCGAAAACCTAAAGGAGCTTTTGGCAGAGTATAAGAAATTATGGTCTATACAATATGCTGAGTCCCTGATGGGATGGGATATTGAGACTTATATGCCAGAAGACGATGCCATGATTAGAGGCGAAGTCATATCAACTTTTAGTGAGATTAAAAGGGAAATATACCAAAAATTAGGTAAAATAATAGAGAGATATGAAGGAAAAGAGGGGCTTAACGACGAGGAAAGAGGAATATTAAGAGTTCTTGGAAGAGATTATAAGTATTATTCAAAGATACCCTTAGAAATAATTCAGCAAATTGAAAGAGTTAGAAGTGAAGCTACAGTAGTGTGGAGACAGGCTAAAGCTAAGTCCGACTATTCAATGTTTAAACCTTACCTCGAGAAAATAAAAGATCTACAAATTAAGATAGCTGAATATTGGGGGTATGAAGACCACCCTTACAATGCGCTATTGGATTTAAACGAAGAGGGATTTTCAATAAGGGACGGGGACAGAATCTTCTCCAGGCTACTGCCTGAGTTAAGCGATATTATGAAGAAAGTAAGCGAAAAAGGTTACTTCCCTAAATCACATGAACTTGAAGAAGTCTCATACGATATAGGTAGGATGAAAGTCGTTAATGAAGAGGTAATAAAAATACTAGAAATGCCCGGAAGAAAGTTTAGATTAGATATTTCAGCTCACCCATTTACAGTTAGAATATCTGCTGATGACGTTAGAATAACTACTAGATATGAGGGTAAGGATTTTAGATCCACTTTATTCTCAGTAGTTCATGAATGTGGACATGCAATCTATGAACTAGGTATAGACAGAGAACTTGAGGGGACACCTATAGGAGGCGGAGTATCAATGGGTATTCATGAGGCTCAGTCCAGGTTTTGGGAAAACATAATAGGAAGGAGCAGAGATTTCGTAAGCCTAATTTATCCAAAACTTAAGCAGAACCTTGATTTTATATCTAAATATGAGGAGGACGACATATACAGATACTTTAACATAGTCAGACCAAGCTTCATTAGGGTTGACGCTGATGAGGTTACATATAATTTCCATATTGCAGTCAGGTATGAGATCGAAAAGATGTTGATCGGTGGGGAAATAAAAGTGGATGAAATACCATCATTATGGAATGAGTTGATGGAAAAGTATCTCGGAATAAAACCAAAGAATGACGCTGAAGGAGTACTACAGGACATTCATTGGACCAGTGGATTTGGCTATTTCCCAGCTTACACACTAGGAAATGTAGTCTCAGGAATTGTGTACTCAAAAACTGCCAACCTATATAATCTACTTAGAGAAGGAAAAATTGGGGAAATGAAAGCTATTATGACAGATAAAATCTATAAATATGGTGCCACTTACTCACCTAAAGATTTACTAAGAAAGTCCTTTGGAGAAGAATATAACCCAGAAGGGTTGATACAATATTTGAGACATAAATACTTAAAAAGCTAATAAGATTTTTATTTCTAAATTTCTTTTTAGTATTTTAATGAATTATGGAAAAATAGCAGGACTAATTGCAGCTATCATTTTCATTATTGCAATGTTTTTTCAGATACAAGGATCTGTAAATAATGGTATAGCTCAAATTGAAGAATATCGAAATATGTTAAGTTCATCTTCACTGAGTTATAGCATAAAAATTGTCAGCGATAATCAACTGGATCTAACAGTTCATAACCCCTTCAATTTAACAATGATAATACAGAATGTTACAGGACAATATATAAAATTTGAACATGAGGTTACAATAATGCCCAATACTAATGGGACATTCAGTATATACATAACAAATTCTGAAGGGTTCTTAAATAACGTTGAAAATCAAAATGAAAACGTCACTATTTATATGAGACTAGCAAACACTACCTTCACTTCCACGGTGAAAATATGATGTTCAAGGGATTTAAGACTCTAATTGTGTTCTACATCTCTTCATTGATAATTGCCCTTATTCCCACGTCTTGGTGGTATTATAGTGCTGGGGGAATTGCAAACATCTATGATTCACCATTCCTTTTAAGAGTTGAGTTCTTAGGTTCTTACGTAATAATTGTAAATATAGTAAATATTTTACTTACTGCATTTAGAATTTACGTCATAGTTAACATAGTGTATGCCCTAATATACATTTTTAGAAAGAAGCAGGAGTATAAATACACAACTATGGCATGGCTACCCGTACTTTACATAATTGATCCAATACTCACATATTTAGTCTTAAAGTTTGCACTACCCAACTACGCTAATTATCCTTTCATAATTTTCGGTCAAGAAACGTTTACAATACATCAAGGTAACACAACTGCATCACTACTAATTGTGTCAGAACCTACAATTGCATTTTGGATATCTTTTATCCCTACAATTGCTTATGTAGCATACTTGATTATCAAAAGGCTTTAGAGTAAGTTTGAAACTCAATCCTCTCTAATTCCCTCAGAGCACCTTCATTCCTGATGTCATAGCTGGTTGTAACCATTATTTCCGCTTCTCTATCTATATCTCTCACGTTCTTGAAGTAATTCTCAGCTATCCTTATGTTTTCAGTAATACAGACCACTATTCCCCTCCCATTATCTTTGAAAGAAGTAAAGCTACATGTTTTTAGAAAATCTAGGCTATCTATGTGACTAGAAAATATGGCAAACATTATTAGGTCTGCCTTTGATAGGTCAACTATTGGATATATTCTTATCATATTTTTATTGGTCAATACGTTTATTCTCCTATTGACTGACTTACTAGGTAGGTTAAGGTCTTTTGCTATTTCACTTATTTCAATTCTAGGATTCTTTATGACAGATTTGATAATCTTTATGTCTATACCTGAAGGAATAATTGGGTTCTGTGGAGGAATGTAAGACATTTGGGGCTCTCCCAGGTCTTTGCTCATTACAGATATCTTATCCTCAATATCCTCTGTTGAATCTCCTATCAACCTATAGACATTAAGATCTTCAAGGCAATTTACTTTAAGATCGATAAACTGAAAATCTAAGTCTTTGTAATTCTTGAAAGATACAAAACCGTAATATTTTCCGTAAAGATTCGGATTTATCTGGACTTTAAAGCTTTTTATTACTCCATCTTCCATTAACTTATTGAATCTATAATTAAGAGAGGTGGCGGATAATTTCACTTCTTCAGCAATCTTTCGTTGCGAAATCCTACCGTCTCTAAATAAGTAAATCAATATCTTCTTATCTATTGAATCCATCATTATATTATTCATCCTATGATATTTATATTTTTTATTACAAATTTTTGATACACTGCTTAAAAGAGAATTTCTCTACTATTTACGTCCATCAAAGAAAAGTATTACAGGTTATTAGTATTTATACTCTCTCCTTTTACTTAACCTATAGTCCGCAGTACCTTTGGTAACTATCTCTATCAGTAACGCCTTCTTATCTCTACCTCTTAATATCCTACCGAGCCTCTGGATAAACTGCCTTTTTGTACCATATCCGCCCATAATTATCGCAATTTCAGCATCTGGAATGTCAACCCCCTCATCAAAGACAGTGGATGCCACGATCACCCTATAATTGCCCTCCCTAAATTTACTTAATATTTCAGACCTTTCATCCTTGGAAGTCTTATATGTCACTACAGGAATGAGAAATTCCTTGCTAATATCATAAGCTAATTCCGTATCTCGTGTAAAAACTATAATTTTCCTATCGTGGAATTCCCTTAGGAGTCCTCTCAATCTCTCTATTTTAGCCCTACTATTCACAGCTAATCTTAAGGACTCATGCCAAGCCAATAAAGCCTCTCTAGCCTTCTTATCCTTACTTGCTAACTTGATTAATTTATAAAAGTCGTTTAAACTGTTCAACCTCATCCCTCTGCTACTCAGAAATTCTTTTAATTTTCCTCTTAACTCCTTGTACCTCTCTTTCTCCTCACTGGTCATCTCTACATATTCTTTTATGATCTCAAAATCCGCTATATACTTACCTGAAAGCTCCTTTAAGGACTTCTTGTAAACTATTGGTCCTACTAATTCTGGGTACAAGACTTCCTTACCATCCCCCCTTTCTGGAGTTGCAGTCAAACCCATCCTGTATTGTGAAGCAAACATCCTAGCCATTAATGAATACCCTTCTGAAGGTAAGTGATGAACTTCATCAAAGATTATTAGAAGAAACTTATTACCGAGTTCCTCTGCCCTGGTGTATGCTGAATCATAGGTTATTACAGTAATCCCCTTTAAGTCATCTTTTCCTCCGCCTATTGATCCTACCTCAGTATCTAGATACTTCTCTATAACGCTAACCCATTGGTTCATTAAGTCTATTGTTGGAACTACAACCAGGGTAGACACCTTCAAAAGCGCAATAGCTTTTACCCCTACCATAGTTTTACCTGCACCTGTTGGAAAGATCACTATTCCCCTTTTTCCGTTCTTAAGCCAAGACTTGACTGCTTCCATCTGATAGTCTCTGAGCTCTAACGACTTCTCCCTTATCAATGGAAATGGCAACGGATCAAGTACGTTTTCAACAACTTCTACACCCTCAGTTAGAAAATATTCCTTTACATCTCTATATTTATAAGCGAAATTTATATAGCCTTGTAACTTCTCATCCCATTTTAAGCCTGGGGCATAAGCATCGGATATTAGTAGACCTTTGTAATACCTCAGATAAACCAAGACAATTTATTAATATTGTATCAAAGAATAAATGTGTTACCGTGGGAATTAGCGAGATTTAAAATTCAAGGAAGCAGAATTATTCCTTTATTCATTGATAACTCTGAAATAGCACAAGAGGTATTAGATTTATTCCAAAAAGGAGAAAGGTTAGGAAATGTAATTGAACAGGCTAAATACCTGGAAAAAATATACGATTATAAGCTAGTAAGGGGACTTGTAAGGCTCATAACTAGGGTTACAAGTCTAGAGGAAGACTCGCCGGTTGACCCTTCAATATTGAGGAGAGAATTATTCAGTAGAGGACCAGTCTTTGATGAAAAGGCAAGGGAAAACGTAATTGAGGAGATTAAGAAAAAGTATAATGTAGAACCAATTAGATACATGTTTTCAGACCTCGATGAGGAGAAAAGGATAATAGAGAAACCAAATATCTCAGCAGATGAGCTAATAAAATGGTACAACCTCTCCCTATTACAAACTCTTCTATTCAAGGGATACAGATTATCAATTAGAGTATCTTCAAATTGGAAGGAAATCATATGGAGAGCAAAACTCCTAGGTCTAATGTATTACGCATACAAGAAACCATTGGAGCTGGAATTTATTGGACCTGCAACTTTAGTTAAAATGAATGAAAAGTACGGCAGGAACTTTGCTGTTCTATTACCATATGTGGTCTCTTCATCAGATTGGAGTATAAGAGCTGAAATAGTGTTAGGTAAATTAAAGAAGAGGATATATAAGCTAGAAGCCAGTAATCTGAAGAATCTCCGCGAGATTAAAATAGATGAGAAGAAATTCGATAGTAGTGTTGAAGAAAAATTTTACAACGACTTCACTAGTATACTTAAGGACTGGAAAATAACTAGAGAACCTGAACCACTGGTAGTAAAGGATAAGATTTTCTTACCTGATTTCGTGGTCGAGAAGGGAAAGTTAAAGGTCTACATAGAGATAGTAGGATTTTGGACTAAGAAGTATCTTCAAAATAAACTAGAGAAAGTCAGTGAAGTTGAGAATCCTTTACTTTTACTGGTAAATGAGGAGCTCTCAATTGATGGTAAAATTAATCTACCCAATATTATTCTATATAGGAAAAAAATAGATGTAATTAAAGTGTACAAATGGTTAAGAGATTATGATAAACAATTTCTACAAAACTTGCCGAATAACATAGATTATACCATTGAGGGTGACGTAGTAAGTGTAAGTGAGATAGCCAATAAACTCTCCCTTCCGCTAGAGCATTTGAGGAAGAATTTGAAAAACTTCCCAGGTTATATCCTCTTAAAAAATTACTACGTAAAAGAGGATTTAATAAACAAGATAAAGAGCTATCAACTAGAGGGAAGGAAATTATCAGACCTAAAAAAGGAATATGGGGATTACATTGTTGACGTAATAGATTACTTAGGTTATAAGTTAATGTGGAGGGGTTTAACTGACGCTGTTGTAGTAAAGAAATAAAAATTCATGTCCACTTTGTGGTTCCCACTAACACACTTGCACAGGCGTCTTTGATACCCCTTTTACATGCCTCATTCATCAGATCATTAGCCTCCCTTGTACTACCTATTTTCTTCAAAGCATTTACTATCTTAATGACAATCTCAGGTTTAGGTTGCTCATTCAATTTGAATAGGTCTTTAGAGATATCTTCCAGTTGCTCTTTCTTACCTTGAGCAGTTAAATAGTCTAGTGCCATATCAAAGTATTTGCTATTTATGTTTAACTTAATACCACAATTTATGATAGTTCTGAGATTTTGGCATTTGGAAAGATCAAAATTTGACCCTATGTCCTCCAAAACTACAAACAGAGTATCGCAACTAATTGTGTCAACTATATTGCATATAAACCAATTATATTCATCTCTAGGAGAGGTTTTTGCTAGCTCCTTTATGATTTTATCACCTTCTTCTACAATCCCATCAGATAAAAGTTTCTTAGCATCCATTAATTTCTTTAGGGTATTAGCCTTAATGGTTGTCATAATATACTATAATTTTGGCACACTTAAATTTCTTCCATTTAAAAGACGTGACAAATAGCCATAAGATTTTACCCTATCAAGAACGAGATCAGCGGTAAATTTGCCCATGGATGGACCAAAACTCCAACCTAACCTGCAGGCACCAGTGGAAATAACAAACTTTCCGATTCTACCTATAATGGGAAAGCCATCTGGGGAACATGGTCTGTAGCCCATAGATAGGTCATAGACTTTATCAATTTTAGCTAAACAATTCCCAGCATCCAAGAACATTTTAGCTCTCTCTATATCAGCACTAAAGTCTGCATCGAACCCTCCAGTAATCTTTATGTGATCTGAATTCTTAACCACCGCTACACCGAGCTCTGATATAACACTAGGATATTTCACTAACATTTCCCCTGAAACCCTATAACCATAACCTTTGAAAGATGTTATAGGCATACCCAGTTTACTTAACCACACACCAGCAGAAAGTACTACAGTGTCATAATCCTTTGAAATTTCGTCTAGGTTAACTATCTCTCTTATTTCAATTTTAACTCCTTTAAGTTCCCTCTTCATCCTCTCCATAAACTTATAGGTGTTCAATTTGGATAACTCAGGAAAATATATAGCACCAGAAAATCCTTTGACGTCTATAACCTCAAATTTCGGATTAAACGGATTACGTTTTTCCTCTTCTACGCCATGCTCTAGATCTAATCTATCTTGATAAATTTCCAATAAACCATTCTCTTCATAATCAAAGTCATTTACCTCCTCTGCCATTCTCTTATACTCCTTAAGAGAAAATGTAGCCATACTCCTAATTATGTCCCATGCATCCTGTGGTGGTTCTTTATTTAAAATGGATAAAAGTGATTTAATCCACTCTGGGTTTAACTGTTTTACAATAGTAACTTTCTTACCCACATAAGATAACATCTTTTTTATCATTCCTGTTGTGTTAATCTTATCAAATCTGTAAGGCTCAATTAATCCCGCAGCGTGCACTGACCCACTACCGAGGCTCGATTTTTCATAAATTGTAACATCTACTCCCTCTCTACTTAAGTAATAGGCTATGAACGAGCCTACTATACCCCCACCGACTATGGCAACCTTCAACTTTTCAACCTTAATAAAATTCTTAAGGCTCTTTTTTTAATCCTACTTTCTATTTTTGTTAAATCTTCAAGATACATCTGATTAGATTTAAGCGTGTTCGCATCAATAAAACCCAGGTTTAACAACTGTAATGCTATTTCCCAAGCATATATCCTTACACTTGGTTTATTATGTCTTAAAAACTCTACATATCTACCAACGTCTCTTCTGTCAAAAATTTTAGCTTTAACCAAGTCAACAAATAATCTCCATGCTTTCTTTCTAATGGTCGACCATCTACTCCTCAATAATCTCCAAAACGAGTACTTATCCTCAATCACTTTTTTCCTGGTTACAATTCCCATATCCATTAATTCGAAAATATGTGACCAAGCAGTCCACTTTATTCTGTCTGAGTTTGCTCTTAGCCCTCTCTCAATACCTTCAACTGATAGTTCCTTGTAAATATCTAGGTGAGACCACGCGTCTTCCCTGACTCCCTGAATTCTATTCCACAATAGAGACCTAAGGTAATTCTTTTCGCCTTCAAGAACCTCGACATTTCCTGTATCTACAAGGGACTTTATTTTGTCCCAAGCTGTCTTTCTCTTCTCTCTATCCTTACTTTTCAGATCTGATAGAATTTCGTCCTTATGTCTTATAATTTCATTTATCTCCTTGTACTCCAATTTATCCACCAGAAGCCGCTAAGAATACTCTCAGCTTGTCACCATCTTTCAGCTCTTCATCTTCAATTATCGGTAATGAGTTCTTAACCACAACACTACCCTGGACTCTGTAACCTATTTTTTTCAACAAATCTCTTACCCTTGCCCTTTCTGGCAATTCAACCTCAATGATCTTATTTTCTCTAACCAGCTCAACTGTTACCTTCACAAATAACTAATTTATAATCATAACTCAAAAGTTTAACAGTGGACGAGAAAGAACTTACCAGAGAGGCTTATAACTACATTGTACATAGGAGAAGACCGCTGAAGTTTGTACAAGTAATTGAGGGAAGAGTGATAGCTGATATAGGTTGTGGTTCAGGGCAAAACTGTATGATTTTGAAGGCAAAGGTAAGACTCTGTATAGATTTCTCCCGTAAACAACTTTATGAAGCTAGAAAAAAGGGGTGTGAACATCTTTTGGAGGCTGATATGGAGTATTTACCCCTAAGAGACGGTTGCCTAGATGGAGCAGTATTTATAGCATCGATACATCATTTAGAAACTCCCGATAATTCCTTAAAAGAGGCTTATCGTGTCCTAAAGAAACACGGTAACATACTTCTCACTGTGTGGCTTGTTCAACCGAGGTTTCTTTTTAGAAGAAAAGTCGTTATAAGATCAGTTATTAATGGAAAAGAGGTCTATAGATTCTACAGATTGTATTGTCCCGGTGAGATAAAAAAAGTAGTAGAGAAGGAGGGTTTCAGGACCTTAAAATACATTAATTTCAGACAAAATTCTATAATTCCTAATAACGGGCTATATATAGGGGTTAAGGACTAATAATTAAAAATCATTTAAAAAATGGAAATTTTTCTCTAAAACTATATTAGCTTGAATTGCTCAAAAATCTTTGGGATGAATTTCATCGAACTATTTTTAATAGAGTATGTAACGCTTTTCCTTCTCTCTTTCCTTGTACTCACAATTTCTTACGGAGTTATTTCAAAGAGACTTGATCTCAAGAAATCCCTCATAGCATCCTTGTTCAGCCTACTATTTATGTCACTATTTTCTACGTTAGATTACATTTTCCTTCTCGTAATTCCATTATTAGTATTAGTTTATAGAGGAGCATTCTCGATTACTTGGATGAGATCTCTAATCTTGACCATCGTATACCTGTCGTTTTATGCAATTTTCATGAATTACATATTCCTCCACATAGCTAGATAGGATAAGTTGAGCGAAAGTCTAATATCTTACCAGAGTCTACTAAACCACTATGAATGATAAAGAAATAGAAGATGTGATGAAAGAATTAGGATTAAGTGTTAGTAGACCACCACAGGCACAAGAGAAGTTCCACATTGTAACCACTCCGCCACAAGGTTTCCCCGTAGTTGATATAATACGCCTTACAGATAAATCTAGGTTTTATCTAATAACTATGGGCGTCGCAATCCATCCTGTTCACAAGAAAGCCATTGGAGGCTTGAAACTAGAGGAAAGAAAAGAATTCCTTAACAACCTAGCAGAGGACCTTCTTAAGATGGGTGTAGATTTTGCCTTTCTACCACCAGGCACAGATGTACCAGATGCAATACAGATCATAAGAATTATATTTGCAGATGGGATGACCCCAAATGAGCTATTAAGTGCTTATTACGTTGTCAGAAATGCAGGTATGCTGGTGATAAACAGAATTAATAATAAATTTGGTGTAGCGGATGAAGGAAAACAAGGGATAACGAGATATGTATAGGAGAAAAACCAAGATAATAGCCACAATGGGACCTAACAGCGAGAAGATTATAGATGAACTCGCTAGAGCAGTTGATATAATTAGAATCAATCTAGCCCATGGAGATGAGGAACAGCATAGAAGATACTTTGATATGGTGAGGGATAAAGTACCTATCCTGGCTGACCTACCTGGACCTAAACTGAGAATTGGCGACTTAAAAAATCCTATAGATCTGAAGCGTGGAGATAAAGTCACATTCGGTCAAGATATACCAGTGGATAATGAAATTTTCTTTAAACTAATAAAGAAAGATTCTAACGTTTTAATAGCTGATGGTCGTATAAAGCTGAAAATTGAGGAAGTTGAAGGGGAAAAAGCAATTGCGACTGTGATTGAGGGAGGGACAATCACATCACGAAAGGGAATAAATTTACCTGATGCTGACACACCTGTAGGTTTAACAAAAAGGGATTATGAGTTATTAAAGCTTGCAATAGATTTAGGGGCAACATTCATAGGTCTCTCCTTTGTGATAAATGCAGACGATGTCAAGAAAGTAAGAGAGATTGTAGGAAATAAGGTTTGGCTTATATCAAAGATAGAGAAGAAGAAAGCCCTATCCAATTTGAAGGAGATTTGTAAGGCGTCTGATGGAGTAATGGTCGCCCGTGGGGACTTAGGGGTTGAAGTAGGATTACCTAGTTTACCACAGATACAGAGGAGAATAGTGAAGGTCGCTAGAAACTATGGTAAACCCGTTATCCTAGCAACTCAAGTACTAGAATCTATGGTTGAATCTCCGTTGCCGACAAGAGCAGAAGTAACTGATGTAGCCAACTCAATATCTCAAGGAGTAGATGCGATAATGCTAAGCGATGAAACAGCCATAGGATTGTATCCACTCGACGTGGTTAAAACTCTTGATAGTTTAATAATTAGCGTAGAGAAGACGTTTAAACCAAAAAGAATCCACATATATAAGAACGTAGACGAAGCTATAGCTTACTCTGCTGTGGTATCCTCAATATTGTCAAACTCGCCCGCAATATTCGTGTACACAAGGAGTGGCTCTACTGCACTAAGGATCTCTAGGCTAAGACCGACATGTCCAATAATAACCTTAACCTTCGACAAGAACGTTGCTAAAAAATTGTCAATGTGTTACGGCATTTATCCAGTAATGACAGATAAATTAGAGACATTAGACGACATTACAAGAAAGGCAAAAGAGACGGCTTTAAACTTAGGATTAAATGGAAACATTGTAGTGGTAGGTGCAGCAAGACCAGACCAGAAGGGTACCACTAGATTTGTAAGAATTGAAGAAATAAACTGAAAAACAAAAATTAATTTTTAACAGAAAAAACATTTTTCTTAATGACCAATTAACCTATCTGAATAGTCAGTGTAGAAGCAAAGCAATTATTTAAATACATGATATTTGACCATTCCCCAGTACGATAAGGCGAAACTCACGGAATACCCTTAGCCGTTAACCTTCTAATGTAAGGATAAAAACATTTAATAGGCTCTAAATACAATCTAGTCTCAGTTTACCTGGACTTTTGAACGAAGTTAGAGAGCATAACTTTTTAATTCGGAACCGAACAAAAATAATTTATGAAAATTGGTATAATTATCTTTGTCCTAGTCCTTGGAACTCTGATGGCAGCAGTAGACACCACTATAGTATTACTAGCCCTACCCACAATCACAACCGATTTACACACAGACCTCTACACATCAATATGGGTTCTACTAGCTTACCTATTGGTATTAGCTATACTATCAACTCAGGCTGGTAGAATCGGAGACATAGTAGGAAGGTCTAGAATTTATAACATGGGGTTCCTGTTTTTCACTTTAGCCTCTGGATTATGTGGAATTTCAAATAATGTAGAATTTCTCATAGGTTTCAGGATCCTACAAGCAGCTGGAGGTGCAATGCTTGCATCAAACAGTGGGGCAATAGTTGCTGATATCCTTCCACCCAACAGAAGGGGTGGTGCGTATGGGTTGACCACTTTAGGATGGAATGTAGGTGCACTTTTGGGAATAATTTTAGGAGGCGTGTTGACTACTTTTGTAGGATGGAGATACATATTTTACATTAATGTACCTATAGGAATAATCGCTGTAATCCTGGGCTTCAGAGAGATAAAAGATGTTAACAAAACAAAGAATAAGTTAGATATTCCAGGTTCACTCGTATTAGGTTTACTGTTATTTTTAATTTCCTTCGGTTCAGTGCTAATTGCAGGTGAGGGTGTATCAATATCAAGTGTCTTAATGATCATAGTGGGCATCTTACTTATTCCTGCATTTATACTTGTGGAAAGAAAGGTCAGTGCACCGATTGTGAATATGAGGGTCTTCCGAGAGAAGAAGCTTTCGTATTCTGTATTCGCGAATTTCTTACAGGGTCTAGGCGCATTAGCGGTAAGTTTCCTCTTGATCATGTACTTACAAGGTGTTAGGGGGTATAGTCCATTTTACTCGTCAATAATACTTTCACCAGGTTATATTATAGCTAGTATTTTAGCACCAATTATGGGTAGAGTTGCTGACAGAGGAAAACCTGGAGTAATTGCTGGAATAGGGCTAATTTTCACTTTTATCTCATTAATGGCTTACTACCTATTTTTAACACCAATAACACCTATAGAAATAATTTTAGCGATTACCTTTATAACCGGCATCGGCTCAGGTATGTTTTGGCCGTCAAACCAAACAGCAATAATGTTTAACGCTCCTAGAGAATATTACGGTGCTGTTTCAGGTGTATCAAGAACCTTAGGAAATATCGGTACAATATTGAGTTATGTGCTCACAATTACAGTATCTACACTCAGTATACCTAGAAATGTTGCCTTCGAGATATTTCTGGGAACTAATGTGCTGAATGGAGGGGTAAGTTCAGTATTTGTGGATGGTCTCCACTTGGCATTTTTAATATCTTCAGTTATAGTTGTAGTTGCCGCAATCCTGTCGATTTTAGGAGAAGGTAAGACATCTCGTAAGGTAGTGGAATAAGATATTTTAGTTTCTGATATCTATTTTTACTTTATGAGTAGTAACCTATCGAAGAACTACAAAGATGAACTCTTCGATAGAGAAGTTTACAGAGAATTAGCAAAGGATGAGAAGGACAATTACGCCAAGGAGTGCCTTTTGAAATTGGCTGAGATGGAGGAAAAACATGCAGAAGTATGGAGGGAGATTGCCGATAGGAAGGGACTAGGCTTAGAACAGTTAAGAAAAATTGATAGATTAAGAATAAAATTTTACAAAGCTTTCAGGAAAATATTTGGTTTACAGCTCACAATAAAGTTACTTGAATCCAGGGAGAATGAGAGTATCAACAAATATCTGTCATTAGCTAGAACTGAGGAGTTCACTCAACAGGAAAGGCAAAAAATCAGGGAAATTGCAATAGATGAAGCTGTTCATGAGGAGTTATTGGGTAGACTTAAAGCCAAAGATGTTGGAGATTTCATATACGGTATAAGTGATGGTTTAGTTGAGGTTCTAGCGGCAACCTCCGGTATTGCAGGTGCAGTAGGAAACCCTCTCTTTGTGGCTGTTTCGGGACTAATTGTGGGAGCCTCTGGCACATTATCAATGAGCATAGGTGCTTATCTGTCAACCAAGTCAAGTAAAGAGATTAACCAAATAAAGAGGAAAAGGATAGAGGAAGCTAAAGCAATAGACAAGAATGAAGTTATGGACAGATTGTCTGAGGTATTAGTGGATATGGGTGTAAAAGAAGAGGTGGCAGAAAAGCTATCGCCTAGACTGGTGGATGTTGCAGAGGATATCATATCTCCAGAGACTGACGAAAGTCCTAGAAAGAGTGCCTTGATAACAGGGTTGTCTTATATTGTAGGTGCAGTGATCCCTGTTATAACATACCTTTTAGGGTTAAGCGGACTAGCAGGGTTAATATCCTCCTACTTGGTATCAGGATTGGCAATATTTACAGTGGGATCGTTGATAGGCTTGATAAGTGAAGTGAACCCAGTCAAAAAAGGAGCAGAAATGATGGTATTAGGCATAGGAGCTGCTATAGCTACACATCTGCTAGGAGTCCTAGCAGCTCATTTCCTACCCCCAGGAATACTACCATCTTAAATAGTTTTTTCTTTAAAAAATTAAATTGAAAGTAAATATTCCCTTATAACTTTATATGCGTTTATTACCTCCTTGAAACTCACAAACTCGTTGTAAGTGTGTGCAACGCCTAACTCTCCGGGTCCGTAAACTATTGCAGGAATTCCTTTGTTCCTAAAATAGCGTCCGTCTGTAGCGCCGGTTATGATATAATTCTTAGGTCTTATTCCTAAGGTCTTACTTATCGTTACTTCAAGCTTTTTAACATAAGGATTTTCAGGGTTCGTATAGTTAGGTTCAGATAGGTCAATTGGTTCCACCTCACTCTCACTTACCAACCTCTTAACTAGTGATAAAGCCTCTGAATTTTTGATACCAGGTGGAATTCTCATATCCACTTCAGCCTCAGCGTAATCAGGGACTACATTTACCTTTACGCCACCTTTAATTACTCCAGGATTGAAAGATATAGATACGTAATCCCTCTCCACTTCAGATGAAGCTCTAGCTGAAATCGCATCCCTTAGTTCGCTAGGTATAGGTATTTTCACATCCCTTATCTTCTCCAAATTCATTAGATCCCTAACAATTTTCATAATAGCGTTATCACCAAGAGAAGGAAGGCTACCGTGAGCAACTTTACCCTTAGACTTTAACTTAACCTGAAGAAGTCCTTTCTCTCCTATATTTATCCATTCAGACCCTGAGGGTTCTGAAACCAATACTAAATTAGGCTTATATTTCTCTGCAAGATGCTTAGCGCCATGAAAACCACCACTTTCCTCATCAGGGACTGCAGTAAACACCAGGTTATAGTCTAATTTGTCCGCTAACTCAACGAAGACTTTCATTTGGGCTGCTAAACCGCTCTTCATATCAGAAGAGCCTCTTCCGTAAATCTTGTCTTCAAGTATTAGACCTGAGAAGGGATCATAAGTCCAGCTTTTTAAATCTCCTGTAGGAACAACATCATAATGTCCATTCAGCATTATAGACTTATCACTCTTCTTACCATTACTAACAATAATGTTTGGCCATCCCTTATCAAATTCTACTACTTCAGCATTATAACCGTGGTCAGAGAAATACCCTCTTATAAAATTCGCACAGTCTCTTAAACCTTCTCCATGAGGTGGGTTTACACTAGGAATTTTCACTAGTGCAGATACCAGTTTTAATAGGTCGTCCATATTAAAAATGAGGAAACTCTATTTATTAAGAGTTCCGTTATTAGATCTAATCCTCTTCTGAAGTAGCAATACGGCTCTTGCTAATGCCTCAGGTCTTGTTGGGCAACCTGGCGCGTAGATATCTACAGGAATTCCTAAATCTGAGGGTAAAACAGTATTGTAAGAGTTCCAGAAAATACCACCCTCTAATGCACATGCGCCCATAGCTATTACGAATTTGGGCTCTGGCATCTGATCATATACAATCTTCGCAGCTCTACCCATCTTTCTAGTTAATGTACCTTCAATTACTAGTAAGTTAGTCTGTCTCGCTGAGGAAAATGGTAAAACACCATATCTTTCTGCATCAAACCTTGCCGCTGCAAATGCGCCAAACTCTGTCCCACAGCAACTTGTTGTTAGATGAGGAGGCCATAACGAGAATGATGTACCCCAGTCTTTCAAACTCTTTATTGGTTTCCTATTCAGTAACCAATTAACAACTTTTTTTGATACTTCTTCAAGGTTTCCTGTTAATAATAACTCTTCTGTCATCTTAACATCATCAATAAGCTATATTCTAACAGTTACTAAAATACCTTTGCATTAAAGAGTTTTAACACTTTCATCATTTATCAGCGATCACCTCACTAATCACCTTTCATAGATTTCAGAGCAGAGCGCCGAAGCCATCAAACTAGCTTTCGTTGGTTCCTCATCACTAAAAATCTTATTTTCTCATGAACTATTATACTTTATCATGACTCTTGTGCTCAAAGTTGACCCACTGAACCCTGAGATACAGAAGATCAGGGAAGCCTCTGAAGTCATAAAAAGAGGTGGACTAGTGTCATTTCCCACAGAGACTGTTTATGGATTGGGAGCTAATGCATATGACGGTAATGCTTGTCTGAAGATCTTTCAAGCGAAAAACAGACCACCTGACAATCCATTGATAGTTCATATAGCAGAGCTTGATCAACTCTTTGATGTAGCAATAGATATGAATGAAAAAGTATTGGAAATAGTTCAAGTTATTTGGCCTGGTCCATTGACATTAATTTTGAAAAAGAGTAACAAAATACCAAAAGAAGTATCAGCAGGGCTAGACACAGTGGCGGTGCGAATGCCTGCTCATCCAATAGCTCTACAATTGATTAGAGAAAGTGGTGTTCCCATAGCCGCGCCCAGTGCTAATCTCGCCACAAGACCAAGTCCCACAAGGGCAGAAGATGTACTTAATGACCTTAATGGAAAAGTGGATATTATAATAGACGGTGGACACACATTCTTTGGCGTTGAGTCTACAATAGTTAATGTGACCTCGAATCCTCCCACACTTCTAAGACCAGGACCATTTACTGTTGAAGAGCTGGGGAGTTTCTTTCCCGATATTCAGGTTCCTGAGTTTGCCAGGGGTTTGGGAGAAGCTGATATCGCCCTAGCCCCCGGAATGAAATACAGACATTATGCGCCTACCAAGAAAATCATACTGATAGAAAATAGAAGTTTAATGAGAAAAGTGGTTGATTTATTATCAGCCAAATACAAAGTTACCGTACTTATAACCAAAGAGTTAATAAACGAATACAAGGACAAGGACATAATCGTATTGGGAAGTGATGAGAACCTATATGAAGTTGCAAGAAATCTCTTCGAGTCGTTTCGACTACTTGAGAACAGAGATACTGAAATAGGTGTTATGGTAGGTTTTCCTGAAAGAGGTGTAGGACTAGCCATAATGAACAGAGCAAGGAAAGCCTCAGGATTCAACATCATACAGAAGTTGGAGGATGTGTACAAGTATGTTAATATTTAAGTTCCCTAGTGTCACTTCAACACAAGATTTAGCTGAAGTAATATACTATATGATCAACGCAGAGGAGTTTGTGGTCACAGCAGAGGAGCAAACAAACGCTAGAGGAAGATATAGAAGAGAATGGTATTCCCCTAAGGGTGGTTTATGGATTACTTACGTAGTGAAGAATTACAATGTAGATAAGGTTCCCTTCTTGACTCTAAAAGCATCATTAGGAATAAGAAACGCGCTAGCCAAATATGTTAACGCAGGAATAAGATGGCCTAATGATATTGTAGTAGGCAATAAGAAGATAGCTGGAGTATTAATAGAGGGGATAGCTGAGGGGAGCTCTGGAACCGTATTTATAGGTGCGGGCATTGATACAAATGTGACGAAATTTCCTGAGGATATAATGGCTACTTCCATATTACTTGAAACAGGAAAGGAGGTAGATAATGACGAGCTACTAAATGAGATTATAAACTCTATTAAGAATATCATGAATCTCGACGACAGGACTACTATAGATAAAATTAATGAGGTGTTGCAAATCAAAGATAAAAAAATAAGGATAATAGGACAAGACTGGGAAAAAATTTGTAAAACCTTATTCGTAGATTACTACGGCAGATTGGTTACAGACTGTGGAATATTTGAAGTGGAGGAGGTAATGAGGGTAGAGTCACTTGACAATTAACACCGGAATTCTTGATTCTTGAGCAATTTTTGTGGATACACTCCCTAAAAGGAGACGCTTGAAAGTAGATAGACCTCTACTTCCTGTCACAATTAGACTGGCACCACTTTTACTTGAGTACTCTACAATAGAAGATGCTGGATCTCCCTCGAGTACTATACCATCAACCTCTTTAACGCCTTGATTTGTGGCTTTATTCTTAGCGTTCTCCACATCACTCTTAGCCTTAGAGTAAACTTGTTGGATCAAGTCATTTGGTACAGGTGCAAGACCCATTCCAAGTAATGCTGAAGTATCTACCACTTGAACAACATCTAACTTAGCGTCATACTTCTTTGCTAAATCTATGGCAACATCTAATGCCCTATTAGCGTTATCAGAACCATCATATGCTACAACTATTTTTTTAAACATGCCCATCCACACATTATTATGATAGAGAAAAAATAAAAACTTTCATACTAGATTAACGCCGTTAAAAAACAAGGATTTAGTATGAACATTCCACACCATTTCCTTTTCACCTAGGGCTCCTATAATATTCTTCGCAAGATCTTTGATATTACCACTGATAGTTAGCTCTCTTAGAGCACTATCCTTATACCATGAGACTGAAGCTACTAACGAAAAATCTCCTGTATCGAAATTACTCGTATGGACTCCTTGAACTTCATCAACGACTATTGTCTCCTCATCTGCAGAGCTGGAGACTTGAATATCAATCACTGATGGCGAAATAGAAGGCAAAGTTGAATAACTCCTCCCTGCTGAATGTGTATTCTCTCTGTTAGCCCTTAATGACCAATATGTGTTAGATAGGAAATTCCTCACCATTCCTCTCTCTATGAGCTGCACAATTTTTGAGGGTAGACCCTCCCCATCAAAAGATCTACTACCAGGAGCATGGGAGAGTAATGGGTTATCAATTAGTGTTAGAGACTCATTCAAAATCTCCTCGTCCTTCAAAATACTTTTGCCTCTAAATTTATTCTCTAAGGATAAAGAGTGCATAAGGAGGGGAATAAATAATGAGGACACAGCTTTAGGGGTTAATATGACACTATTGAATTTTAACCTCTCTTTGCTCATATTTTTATATAAATTTCTCTTCATCACTATTTTATCCATAATACCCCTCTTGACGTCTAACTTCCCTATATCTCTACTGGAAATCCCCTCGTAAATTTCAGGAGATACGTAATCTCCGATTTTGAAATTATAAACTATTGACATACCTATAAGACTCCTTTCCTCTTCTACATCTATACCCTCTGTGCTTATGATCTTAATTTTACTATTCACAGCCTCATAGTACTCATTGACCACATTTGCATAATCCTTAGCTTCCTCAGTTTGCTTAGAAAACTCAAGTAATTTTTCTCTTGCATCTTCTATGTCAAAGAACTTCAAGTTGATCTTACTTACAGGCTTTGAATAAGGTAAGACGTTAAATTTATCTTCTTTAGATAACTTCATCGTTTCTATTGCCATCTCCAATAAACTCTCTTCTAATAAGTTTGAGTGCGCAAAACCTACTTTTCCATCCTTAATTACTCTAAGACCATAGCCTGAATCTCTTAGATTAAAAAAGTGAGCTTGTCTGTCTTTCTTATATTGTATTGAGGAGACTTCTACAGAATATATTTCAGCGGTTACACCCATATCCTTAGCTCTACTAATCAATGAATACTCGTCCTTAACCAACTACACCACCCACCTTAACCTTTTCAACCTTCACATATGAACCTCCTGTACCTACAGGAACAGATTGACCGTCTTTACCGCAAAAACCTGGAAAAATATTAAACTCCTTAGATACACTTACCACACTTTTTAGTGTCTCTAAAGTGTATCCAGATATTCCCACGGTCTTTAAAGGTTTACTTAGTTCCCCGTTTTCTATCAAGTATGACTCCTGGATACCAAATTGGAAAGTTCCGTCTGGACTAGTCTGTCCTCCACTTGGAGACACAAGTAAAATACCGTTTTTTGTTTCCCTTAATATCTCTTGATACGAAATATCTCCAGGAGCGAAATAAGTATTTCTCATTCTAATAAGAACAGGGCTCTTAAAGTCCTCCGACCTGGCATTACCAGTAGGTTTTTGACCTAAATATAATGAGTAAAACCTGTCTGTGAGAGATTCCTTTACCACGCCTTTGTCAATAATCTTCACATCTCTGCCTTCTACCCCTTCATCGTCATACAAAGTCACTCCTATTCCTTCAGGATATTGAACCAATGGTGAATCCATTATTGTCACAGAGTCAGGGGCTATTTTCTTGCCTCTTAAAGGAAATAATATACCGTTAGTTGAAAGGTCTGCCTCTGCCAAATGACCTATTGCCTCATGAGCGAAAACTCCTGAAACGTCTGGAGATAATATAACAGTGTAAAGACCAGCTTTAGGTGTCAAGCCAACAAATTGATTATTTATTCTCCTTTTCACAGTATCTAATATCTCCTCTTCATTGAACACTTCAAATGGATAACCTTGGTAGGAAAAATGACGATGATAGGCAGAAGATATAGTGTCTCCTTCCCTAGCTATTACATTTATAGAAATTCCAGATAGGTAGTATGATTGTTTTATTTCTCTACCTTCTGTGCTATAGTACTCCTTCCTAATTTCCTCTTCTGCGTACCTTATGGTAACGCTCTTAATTCTCGAATCAAGATCAAATATCTTTTGCCTTAGTCTCTTAAGATCCTCCATTTTCTCATGGACAGATTTACCAACCTCATATCTGGGTTTCAACACAACTTCGTCATGCTTAGAAGGGAGAAGTATTATGTTTACATTCTCGTTACCTACTGAGCTATTTATGGCTTGCTTTACATTTTCCTCCTCAATTTCCTTGGAAGATGAAAAATATCCCCAATTATTTCTATACAACACTCTCAAGGAATAACCTCTTTCAGTTCCATAACTACTCACTTGCTCTCTATCTTCAGTAACAACCAATGATAATCCCTTAGCTTTAAAGTAACGCAAATCCGCAAATATTGCACCATATGATTCAGCTTTAGCTAAAACATCCATGAATAATTATTTGTAACACTTGGGTAAAAGTTAATCTTCCATATAATCTTTAAAAACTTAACACTCATAAGTCTACTATGCTTCTGATTGAGGATAAGGCTAAGGCTTTGGGAATCTTCGTAGCTTATACTGAGGTTGAAGACATTAAATTTGGGAAAAGTACAGGGGAGTTAGAAACTGAGATAAAGATGGTAGAAGAAAAGTACAAAAACGAGAACCCAGAGAAGTTAAAGGAAAACACCATAATCAGAGCCTATAGAGACTTTTACTGGAAAATTGGAATAGATCCGACAAAAACTAGACCCAGTGGTGAAGCCTTAAGAAGGAGAATTAGTAGGAATGGTAGTATTCCAAGAATAAACAATATAGTGGACATTGGAAATTTAGTGAGTGCAGATACATTAGTTCCTATAGGAATTTATGATAAAGCTAGGTTTCAGTATCCAATATACCTTAAACTAAGTAGTGGGGGAGAACTATTCTATGCCATCGGCAGATCAGAGCCTGAAAAAATAGATCCAAACATACCAATACTAGTGGACAGTAAAGGAGTGGTTATGCATATCTATCCTCATCGAGATTCCACATTAACGAATGTAATTGAGACAACGAAAGATGTCCTAATAGTCTCAGCAGGTGTAAAAGGAGTGAATGAGGACCTAGTGATTTTAGCTTCTAAAAGAACAGCTGAACTTTTAGTAAAATACGCAAATGGTAAGTGGAATGGTGATGTAAAATTAGCATAAAAATACTTCTCTTAGGTTACGGAAATGTTGGTAAAGCCTTTAGGAGTTTAATTCATGAAAAAAAGAGTAAGATAAGGGAATTAAAGGATATTCAGATAGCTGGAGTAGTGACAAGTAAAGGTATCATGTTAGGTGATAAACAGGATTTTACGGTAGACTATAAGGGCGATATATTCTTAGCTTATGAGAAAGTAAATCCTGATGCTGTAATAGATACTTTACCAGCTAATTACAAGGATGGGTCTCCATCATTACAACTGTACATGATGGTGCTTAAAGATAATAGAATTGTGATAACCGCAAACAAGGCACCTCTTGCGTTGGCATTTAAAGACATAGTAGGAAAAGGAAGAGTTGGATTTCAGGCAACTGTTATGAGTGGAACACCTAGTATAAATCTATTCAGAGTGTTACCAGGAAGTGAAGTCAAGAGAATTAGAGGTATTTTGAACGGAACAACAAATTACATACTCACCAAAATGTACAATGGTCTTAGTTTTAAGGAAGCCCTTAAGGAGGCCCAGTCACTAGGTTATGCAGAGTCAGACCCAACAAATGATATAAGTGGATTTGATGCAGGTGCAAAACTCACCATATTAGCCAATTTAATGCTTAACTTGGACATAACCATAAGGGATGTGAAAATAGAAGGTATACAGAATTTAGATTCTGCAAACAGAGATAATAAAAAAATCAAACTAATAGCTTATGCAGACGAAAAAACTGTCCAGGTAAGACCGGTTCCATTATCGCCTGAGGATCCGCTATTCAGTGTGGATGGAGTCGAGAATGGATTAGAGATATCTACAGATATTCAGACCATAGTAATTAGAGGACCAGGGGCAGGACCAAAGAATGCAGCTTATGGATTACTATCAGATCTGATTTTAATGACGAGGGGATGGTATTAGATTTTAGACTAATGGTAAGAGAAATAAGTCTTTAACATTTTCTCAGCTGAAAAACTTCTCAGTATATTCTCTTTAATTACGCTTAACCTCTGTGACAGTAAAAATTGGTGTGAGTTCTAGAACATCTCTAGTAACATATTTGACACAATTAATACTCACAAAAGTCTATGAAGACTAGAGTACTTAATAATTTATAGAATCGAGCCACTCAAACCTTAACTGAATAATGTTACAAAATGAATGATATGACAGCAGCTATCATAACTATAGCCAAGTATGGTGCAGAGAACTTGTATGATATCCATGATTCCTCTGGAGTGGGATTCCTCATAAGCCTAACATTGAAGTACAACAAGACCGCAGTTGCAGCAAGCGTGATTATTACGTAAATCAAGTTAAGATATAACATGAGACCTAAGGCAAATGGAATCATTAGAATATTTGAAATTGCTATTGCTCTTGCTGCGGTTTTATCATCAACTATAGCTGGAAGCATTGGTATTTCTGCGTTGGCATAATCTCCTTTATACCTCAGTGCTAAAGCCCAAAAGTGTCCGGGTGTCCAAGCAAACACTAGTAGTCCTAAAAGTAGTGATTCAAGATTAAATGAGTTTGACGCAGCAGCATAACCAGCCCATGCAGCTGCACTTCCTGCAAATCCCCCTATAACTATGTTCAGCCAGGTTCGCGGCTTCAGGTAGTAAGAATATACAAATACGTATACTAGAGAACCCAATAGAATGAAAAAGGCTGTAAGGGGATTTGCTAACAATCCAATCAATGACCCTAAAGCACAGGCTATACCGCCTACCATATATGCCTCTTTTCTTCCAATCTCTCCTTTCACTGTGGGTCTCCAAGATGTTCTCTTCATCAGTTTATCCTTTTCTATTTCAAGCCCGCCATTTATTATCATTGAACCACCTGCTGCAATACTTCCCCCTATTAAAACGGGAATTAGGTTATACCAATTCCCCTTAAATGCAAGAATATATGAGGCAATGGCTACAACATCTAGCAGACTAACGACCTTAGGTTTCGCCAATTTAACATAGTCAATTAGTTTCCTCGATAACGTAACTGACATTAATATATCATGACGATTTGTAGTTTATAAAGTTTTTACTAAAAATATACAACAAGAATACTAATATGGAATTTTTAATAGCTCATTGTAACTTTCATATCAACATTTCTTTTCCCTCTTACAATAATCTCGATCTGTGTATCACCGCATTTTTTCCTCAGTAGTATCTCATTTTCCCTAGGTACAACTCTGAGATTACCACAATTATTTAATACTTTCAATTTTTGGTAGTAAGGAGGTCTGATCTTTTTCAACGATCTAGAGAATAGGTAATTAAACATCTCTGATGGGTTGTCAAATTTCAACTCTCCCACAGGGACTTTAAATATGACTTCAATGTAATATTCACTTACATTCACTTTGATATTTTCGTATACGCTACTAAACACATACCCTATTATAAGTGGAGCCACGGCAACAGCTACTAGTATCTCAGCAACGTAGGACTGCAGATAGTTATAAGTAATTAAGAATGTGGTAAGTAAACAGATACCTATTGTTAATGGTAGATATCTCAAGGTTTCCGTAAAATCCCTTAGATATCTTGATACCATAAATGATGATATACTGCTACCGCCAAAGGGTAAAGCACTTATCAGCGTATAGTAAATAGCCTTCCGGTCCATACATATCTTTTACTTTTTCCACCTAAAAAGTATTATCAAAAGTTGTAGTGAGGGTTTTTTAATTAGAAGTTATAGTATTTTTTTATGGAGACAATAATAGTAAAAACTGAACCACCATTCTTGCGAATCACATTAAATAGACCAGATAGATTGAATGCGATAAATAAAAAGATGATTGAAGAAATTAGGAGTATTCTGGAAGAGACAGTAAAGGACGAGAAAGTAAGAGTTGTAATATTTACAGGAAATGGTAGGGCTTTTAGTGCAGGTGCAGACATATCGCAATTTAAAGAGTTAGAAGGTTTGACAGCTTGGCAGTTTGCCATGAAAGGCAGAGAGCTTATGGACTACATCGAAAACTATCCTAAACCCACTATCGCAATGATTAACAGTTATGCTTTAGGTGGGGGTTTAGAATTAGCCTTAGCCTGTGACATTAGAATAGCTTCAGAGGAGGCTCAGTTAGGACTACCAGAAATTACGTTAGGAATTTATCCAGGATTTGGAGGAACGCAGCGATTACTAAAATTAGTGGGAAAAAGTAGAACCTTAGAGATGATAATGTTAGGCGAGAGAATATCAGCAAAGGATGCAGAGAGAATAGGTCTAGTAAATAGGGTAGTTCCTTCCAATGACCTAGAGAAGGAAACATTAAATTTAGCATCTAAATTGGCTGAAAGACCTCCTCTAGCTATTCAGCTATCAAAGCTTATTGTAAATCAGGGTATGAATTCACCAATCACTGTAGGATTAAATATGGAGAGTTTAGGATGGGGAGTAATCTTCACTACAAAGGATTCAAAAGAAGGTGTTAACGCATTCCTAGAGAAAAGAAAACCTAACTTCAAAGGAGAATAAAATTACAGGAAAACTGACTCAAATCTCTCGTCAAATGCATGCTTAGATAGTTTCCCTTCTATTGGTAACTTATATCCACAATACTTACATCTCATATCTTCCTTCAAATGCCACTCTAATATCCTGAAACCGTATCTCCTAATAACCATCTTACCGCAATTTGGGCAATAGGTATTCTCATAAGGATGACCTGGAATATTTCCTAGGTAAGCAAAGTTAAACCCAAACTCTTTTGCAACTTTGTAATGAGCCTCCAATGTCTTTACAGGAGTCCAGGGTAGATAATCTAGTTTGTAATCGGGATGAAACCTAAGAAAATGAACAGGTATATCTGGACCTAAAATATCATAGATCTTTTTCAGTAGAATTTTAGCAGATTCAAGGTTGTCTCCTATCTCAGGGATTATTAGATCAGTTATCTCCACGTGTATTCCTCTTTTACTAAGCTCTCTAATGGTTTCGAGTATGGGCTCAGGACCTGTAGCACCAGTGTACCTCTTCATAAACTTTTCCTCGCCATTACCCTTAAAGTCAACAGTAACTGCATTAAGGAAATCTTTAACGTAATCCACTAATTCAATACTCCAATAACCATTAGTAACCATTGTGTTAAATAGTCCATGCTTTCTAGCTACAACACCTGTATCATGAGCAAACTCTGCAAATATTGCTGGTTCATTGTAGGTATATGTAATCCCCTCACTTTCATAAGCTAGTGCCATCTCAACTATTTCTTCAGGGGAGATCTCTGTTCCCTCTGCTCTTCTCCTCTGGCTTATATCATAGTTCTGACAATACATACACATCCAATTACAACCAAACGTGGAGAATGAAAATACTTTTGACCCAGGATAGAAATGAACTAAAGGCTTTTTTTCTATGGGATCTATATGGGCTGCTGCCACTTTTCCATAGACATCTAAATACAATTTTCCTCCTTTCACAGATCTAATACCGCAAAAACCCACCTGATTTTCTCCAATCAGGCACTTCCTAGCACATGCTAGGCATCTTACTCTACCATTCTCAAATTTATATAAACTTGCCTCCTTTATCACAATTTAATTATTAGTCACTGAAGTAAAAAACCTCATCTACAAAACGAGATGTAAAAAATATCTTCATCACAAACATTATACTTCTTCATGTAGGACTTCTTAATTTCATCCTTTAGAATACTCCATTTCATCTCGTCAATGTAGTCCGCACTGTATATTAGATACACTAAGTTTGATCCGTCATCTAAATATTGGTCAACAACGACCGTTGAATATTCTTTGCCCTTGTCTTGTACCTCCACTATCTCAAGGTAAACGTCAACAGCTTCAGCTTTCTCGTTTAAGACCTTTAACGCAAGTTTTGAAATCTCATTGGATGATACAGGCTGTTCCACTTCATACTCAGTCTCCTTCGATTGCTCATAAAACTTCCTAAACATTTTTTAAACCTCAAAATTCAATTAATATCTACGAAAAGGGTAATTTATTACTATCCAAAATCTTTATATAGAGAAAATTTGAAGGAAGAACTCCGAGAAAAGGGAGTGAATGTAGTAGATGTAAGAGTATGCAAATACCTTGAGATTGATTTCTTTTATAGTGAAAAGGTTGTAGAGACGTTAGGTTCACCACTCTCTACAGATTGTGATAACTGTAAATTTCAAGATCTATTCTATGATTTTAAGTTTTGGGAAACACATGAAAATCTAGAGAAATTATGGAAAGTCGAGACAGACCCACAGAGGAAAAAATACCTACAAGCCTTAATTTTGATCTCCGCCTCAATGGTTAAATACTGCAAGGGGCAAATTCAGGTCTCTGATGACCTTATGAATAAGGCATTATCTCTTATATCCGATCTTCCTAAGGAACTCCTTCCTCTCTTTTATTTCAGCATCACCCTCAACTCCTAACGGAGTAAACCCATCCACGACACCTATTATACCCCTTCCCTGGTCTGTTTGGGCTACTAAAACTTGTAAAGGATTAGCAGTTGCCGCAAATATTCTCACAATTTCTTCGACACTCTTTATTCTATTAAGCACGTTTATGGGAAAACCATTTTTCAAGTAGACCACAAAAGTATGACCTGCTCCAATTGCCAGGGCAGTTTTTTGTGCTATTTTTATCAGCTCTTCGTCATTGCCATCCCATCTCACTAATCTTTTTCCACTGGCTTCGCAGAAAGCGATTCCAAATTTTATTGAAGTGCTGGACGACGCTAGTGCCTCATATAGGTCTTCTACTGTCTTTATAAAATGAGATTGCCCTATTATTACGTTAGTTCCCTCAGGTATTTCCACCCTTACAACATCAATTTTGACACTCATAATATTAAATTCTCTATCGGGGGTAAAAATTTTCTCAGCCGAGGACCACTACATCATACCTCAGTCGTACTCCGCGTTCATCATTATACCTTTAGATAAGCATAATTTAAAGTGACCTCAGTGTTCCCATTAACAGTTATACTCTTTGTGAGTTTAAATGTTGTGAAGAATATTGTATAGTTGCCTGGCTGAACATAGAATATAGCTATTCCCTGATTATTTGTGGAGGTCTGATTTAGATATTTTCCATTGTAGTATAACCATATAGGTGCAGATGCCAATGGCTGAGACCCACCAAAGGGACCATAATTAACTATAACCTGGACTTCAAGCATGTATTTTCCATCAACAGTAGAACCACCTAAATTGTTAACTTGAATTGTTGTCTTGTATGAACTTTCCGAAGCGTATACACCAACTGCAGTTATAAGTATAACAATTATCGCTAGGACTAGATAAAGCCTCTTATTCATAGCCACGTTATTATAATAACAGTAATATATAAGTTCACTCTAAAATACCCTGTGTCAAGTAAGCTTTTACTTGAAGCCTTTAAGATTGCTATTCGAGATAACCTACCACTACTCAGGAGGTACCTAATTCTTGGTGCATTTGACGGTATTCTTGTTGGTTTGAGTATACTAGTATCAACTGTCATAGTTGAGGCTAATTTCAACACTATACTATTGGGTATAATGTCAGGGCTAATAGGTGTAGCCATGTCGTCTTTATGCAATACCTTAGTTGTAGAAATCAAGGAGAAAGAATTAGAGCTGAGAAACCTAGAGAGACAAATACTGAAAAGCCTTAAGGGAACTATTATAGATTATTCGCAAAAAATAGGTATATTTCTGAACACATTAGTACATGGTTTATCTCCTTTCATCGGTGTCGTAATAATAGTATTTTACTACTTCTCTGAGAATATGTGGGTAACCATATTTCTGTCTTCTCTAATTTTATCCATTTTAGGATCCATTTACAGCGGAGAAATTAAGGAAAGAATAAACACTGCAATAATAATGCTAATCGCAGGTTTAGTAACTGCAGCACTTTCCATACTTCTAACAAAAACTTTGGGATCTCCAGTCCACTAAAGCCACCAACCTGTTATGCTCCAACAACCAAATCTATTATATAACTCTATACAACTCTTCTTGTCCCCATTCGCACACTTTTCACAAATAGCCCCGTAATCTTCTACTGTAGCTTTATCGCAAACAACCTTACCGCAAATTTCCACACACTTCCTATTTTCGTAATATATGTAACAATCCACTTATAGTCACCTTTTTAAACTATTTATACAATATAAGCATATGACTAAAGATATGCAACGAATCGATAAACAGTCTGAAATTATAACTGATAAGATTAAGAATGTAATAAGGGAAATAGAACAAAGTGATGAGGATCTTAAAGTAGTCGCCTTTATGGAACATACGAGCCCACCAGAAACTATTAAACCCAAAATAATAAAGTTTCATAAAGTTCTTGAACTACTAAGACTACTGGCTGATGATAATCCGATAGAAAAAGGTGTAGCAAAAGTTATGTTCCAATCCCCTACCACTGGGAGGGCAAAAGGATTAACTCCAACAATGATGGCAGGATTTCAGTATCTAAAACCAGGTTCAAAAACACAACCGCATTCACACAATATGGCGTCAATTTATTTGGTGGTGAGAGGAAAAGGTTACAGTATAATAGGTGGAAAGAAGGTAGAATGGGAAAATGGAGATGTATTTGTAGTACCAGCAAACCTACCTCATTACCATGTCAATACATCAGATACCGAGTCAATATTATTTGATGTAACAGACTCAGGATTATTAGAGAGTTTAGGTATATTAGAGTTCAGAGAAGAGAGCGAAAATAACACGTAATCCACAGCCAATTCCTTAGATAAAAATTCATATATATTAAGAAATTTCTGTATTATTCTATTTTTTTGCTCCTTTCTCCTTTAAGAATCTTAAGACATTTATTAAGTTTTCATCTCTCCATTTTGATAGTTCCTGAAAACTTTTGCCTTTTATGAACTGGTACTCTTTCATTTGATTTACAGCTTTTATAACACCTGTGTACGGGAACTTATCATATTTTGCAAGGGTATACATCCATTCATTCGCACCATATCCGAAGCCTCTACTGAAAAAGTACTCCAACCCACCCTCTCCTCCACCTAAATGATATGTTAGGAAGGGTCCCATGAATACCCATCTAAGCCCTATAGCAGCAGTTACAACTTTATCGATGTCCTCTACAGTTGCGACTCCCTCGTCAATAAGATGCACAGCTTCTCTAAATAGAGCAAATGCAAGCCTATTTCCTATAAATCCAGGAACTTCTTTTTTAAGAACAACAACTACCCTATTCAGTTTGTCCTCCATCAATTCTCTTGTAGATTGTATTACTTCCTCTGAAGTCTTTTCACCAGGCACTATTTCTACAAGAGGGAGAAGATGGGGAGGGTTCCAAGGATGTGCAATAATAGCTCTTTCTGGATGCCTTGACATGGACTTTTGGATTTCTGAGATTAATAACCCTGAGGTGCTACTGGCTATGATTACATCTTTGTCAAGCCTCTCATCCAATTCACCGAAAACTTTCTTCTTAACTCCATAATCTTCAATAACTGCCTCGATTATGAAATCCCCCTTCATAACGTCATTAAAATCTGTCGTGGGAGTTATGAATTGCATGTACTCTTCTGGGCTCTTATCCACTAGCTTATATTCATGCATAACTTGAAGATAACTTTTAATTTTAAGTAATCCTTTATCCAGGGTCTCCTTCTTCTCTGTGTAAAAGATATTTCTATACCCATGTACAGCTAATAAGGTACTCCAACCTGCTCCAATAATTCCTGCTCCCACAATAGAAACTACATTTACTTGTTTCATATTACTTTAAAAGTATAAAAAGTATAAGTATTTTTTGGATTACAAATAAAACGTCTCATTCACTATATATACTATTATTTACATTTTAATCTTATGGTAACAGAAACCTTAAAGACTTACATATCAACTGTCGTACCTAAGTTACAAGATAGATTTGATGCAAGGGAAAAAGCATTTTCAATATCAAGGGAGATCATTAGATACGCAGGAGAGGCAATATCTTTATCACACAGATTCCGAAAAGATGAGGCGTTAAACAAGTACAAACTAGCACTAGAAAAACTGGACAATTTGAAAAAGCTAATAGAAAAATACCCTGAATTACTCTATGGTGAAATAGCAACTGCGTTCCAGGAAGTTGCAGAGGCAACAATTGTCATATCAATATATTTCAATCAAAATTTGCTAATAGCCACAGATTTGGGAATACCTGACGCTTTCTACATCCTAGGTATAGCTGATGCTATAGGAGAACTAAGAAGAAAAACACTAGAGCATCTAAGGAAGAAAGAGTTAGAAGAAGCAGAAAAGACTTACCAAATGATGGAGGAATTATATGAGTTGTTATGGGAGTTGGAATATCCTAAAGCTCTTGTTCCTAATTTGAGGCAAAAAATAGATGCAATGAGAAGAGTCTTAGAAGAAACACACCATGATATATTTTTAGCTTACCTTAGGTAATTATTTCTCACATAGCTCACTAGCTCTTCCGCTACATCAATGTTGGTGGCCAACATAAATCCTTTGAACTCTGGAACGTCATTAAACTCGTTTATAACGTAATTTTTAGATTGATGCTCCATTATATCTATGGATACGAACTCTCCACCTATAATACTCGTAGCCTTTAATACAGTCTCTCTTAGTCTATGGTCTACCTCTATCTGCGATGGATAACCACCTAAAGCAATATTTGCTCTCCATTCGTTAGAAGGTATATTCCTAGCATAACAACCTAGAAGCTGACTACCTATCACAATACACCTTATGTCTCTGCTTTTGTAATTAATGTACTCCTGAATTATGTGAACTTTAAGAGCAGAGTTGCCCATTAACTCTCTATGTTCGATTATGGTTTTGCCTTCGAAAATGTCCCTTATGAGAGATACTAGTCTTCCCCAGCTACCTATGGGTGGTTTATCTATCAGTGGAAATCCTTTTTGTTCATAGGCTTTTAATGCAGCATCTGATGACATGGCAATTATAGAGTCAGGTATTGGTATGCCCTCTCTATACAACTTTGAGTATGTTAAAATCTTATCTCCACATAAACTAATGGTATCACTTGAGTTTATGGTGTGAACACCAGCTGATTCCAAAACTGCTGATGCGTAGAGCGCCCTATACATACTTATAGGTCTTATGATTGCCACATCATACCTGCCTAAGGCTTTGTTAAAAGGTAAGGGCTCTTGCGCCACATTAATTACATCATACTGTAATTGAAATTTTTCTAGTGCTTTAGCAATTAGTTTTTCCTCTTGTCTTACTATATCAACGACAAGCGCTACTCTCATATACCTGCCCCATACTCGCTTATTTCATAGAAAGTCATGTCACTTTTTCTTAATAAGAATGCCTTTGTCAACTCCTCACCTAACCTACCACTTAATATTATAGGTACGTTATAATCAACGGCAATACGCCTCACCTCATAATCTAAGCTTTTAAGATATCCATCGGTTACAACTATTTCAACTTTTCTGTCTTTAATTAGTTCTACGCTTTTACCACTACTTGTAACTTCATAACCATAGATAGGAGCATCAGAGAGAGTATAGACCGTCATACCGTATTCAGATAGGTTTCTTGCAGACGCTTGTAAGTACTCCAGATTAGATCTTCCATAAACTAAGGCAATACCTTTTTGATCAGGTAATCTATTTGGAGACGAAGACAGCCAGCTCTTCAGTAAAGCATCATAGAAATCTACACCTAACGATGCAGCTTCTCCAGTGCTTCTCATCTCAGGACCTAAGAAGGGATATGTGCCCTTCAACTGCGCCCATGAGAATTGAGCTGATTTGACTCCCCATGATTTTGCCTTAAGTTCAACAAACTCATCAAAGTCAAATCCCTTTATCACGCCTGTAAGAGCGAGGTCAATTATGTTCTTCCCAACTACCTTACTACTGAATGGCATAGATCTACTAGCTCTAAGGTTCATTTCAATAATGTAAGGAGTTCCGTTCTTAACTACGAATTGAACATTAAATGGACCCTTAATATTCAGTTCACGAGAAATTGAGTGAATTGACTCCTTCATTTTATGAACTGTTTCAGGACTTAGCTTCTTAAATGGTATACTAATGGTTGCATCGCCGCTATGCACTCCTGCCTCCTCTACATGCTCAAGTACAACACCATAAACACCTCTTCCATCAGAAGCACCATCTATCTCAGCTTCTATTGCATTATCAATATATTTAGATACTACCACAGGATGTTCTGAAGAGATCTCTGTGGCTTTCTTTATATAAGATACTAGTTCTGTGTCATTGTAAACTATTCTCATTGCTGAACCGCTAAGGACATAGCTTGGTCTGACCAAAACTGGATAACCAACCATATCTACAAATTTCCTTACCTCCTCTATTGATCTCGCAGATATCCATTCAGGCTGCTTTATGCCTAGCTTATCAAGTAGTCTCGAAAACTTTTCTCTATCCTCAGCTATATCCACACTGTGTCCAGAGGTACCCAGTAATTTGACACTATTCTCTTCAAGTTTCTTCGATATTGTATTCCCTATCTGACCTCCAGCGAATGTCGCAACATAGTTAAACTTCTCCTTCTTTACAAGATCTAAAATCCTTTCCACCGATATTTCATCAAAGTACAATTTCCTGGCGATATCCCAATCAGTTGAGACTGTTTCAGGATTATAATTAATTATTGTAACTTCATTAAAATACTTTGAGGCAGAGTCTAGTAGAGAAACTACACCCCAATCAAACTCTACTGATACACCTATTCTAAAACCACCTGCGCCGACAATAAGCAATTTTCTTATACCGTTGGAAAATTCAATGTCGTCCTCAGTTCCGTTATAAGTCACGTACAGGTAGTTTGTAACTGCAGGCCATTCGCCAGCTAGAGTATCTATTTGCTTAACCTTAGGCTCAATTCCATACTTTTGCCTCAGTTCCCTGATATCCTTCTCACTTAGACCTACTGCGTTAGCTATCTGATAATCACTAAAGCCTAAACGTTTAGCAATTGACAGCGTCTTCTGGTCTAATCCCTTATTGTTCTTTATGCTTTCATAGAAATCTACTAAATTCTTTATTTTGTTGAGGAAGAACTTATTAATACCAGTCACTTCATAAACTTCGTCAATAGTTGCACCCTCTTTAAAAGCCTTTGAAGCATAAAGGAACCAATATGGTCTTCTTTCCTTTAACATTCTTAATGAGTCAATTTTAGACATCTTCGAATTATACACTTTTCCGCCGATTATTCCAGGCTCTCCTAAGTCTAACATTCTAACGGCTTTCTGAAGAGCCTCTTCAAATGACCTACCTATACTCATTACCTCTCCTACACTCTTCATTTCAGTTGCTAAAGAGTGCTCGACATTCTCGAACTTATCAAGATCCCATCTAGGTATCTTTATTACCACATAATCTAAACTGGGCTCAAAACATGCACAAGTTGATCCAGAAACTTTGTTTAAGACCTCATACAGGTCATACCCTAAAGCTAGTTTGGCTGACACATAGGCTAGAGGATAACCTGTTGCTTTGCTAGCCAAAGCACTAGATCTCGACATTCTTGGATTAGTCTCTATTATATAATACTCATAAGCTATAGGATTCAGTGCGAATTGAACATTGCATTCACCTACTAGATCAATAGATTTAGCCACATCAATTGACATACTCCTCATGTCTTGGAACTCCTTATTATCCAAAGTTTGGCATGGCGCGATAACTGTTGACTCACCGGTGTGAACTCCCATTGGATCTAGATTCTCTATACACGCTATGACTGCTGAATTTCCATGTTTATCTCTCATTACCTCATACTCAAGTTCAATCCAATGGTGCAAGTACTTCTCTATGAGGACTTCATGAATATAACTCTGGCTTAATGCCCTACCAATATCTCTTTTCAGATCTTCTTCACTCCATGCCACCGTGGAGCCTCTTCCACCTAAGTTAAAGCTCACCCTGACCATTACAGGATAGCCTATCTGTCTTGCTTTCTCAAGTGCCTCCTCTTCTGATCTTGCAGAAAGGCTAGGAGGTACAGGTAGGTTAACGTTAATCATTGTTTCCCTGAATTTCTCCCTACTTAGGGCTCTTTCTATACCTTCTACAGGTGTACCTAGAACTTTTACGCCATATTTTTTCAGTATCTCCTTCTTGTATAAATCTACACCTACATTCAGTGCCGTTTGTCCACCAAAACCTATCATTATTGCATCTGGTCTCTCCTTCTCTATCACTTTCTCTACAGTCCACCAGGTGACGGGAATCATGTAGAGTTTATCTGCAAACTTTCTACTCGTCTGAACTGTCGCCACGTTAGAGTTTACTAATATTGTTTCTATCCCTTCTTCTTTCAGAGCCTTTAGTGCTTGACTTCCTGAGTAATCGAATTCTGCTGCCTCAGCTATTTTTATTGGACCTGAACCTATGACTAAAACTCTTTTTACGTTCTCACGCATCTCCTACCACCATTTTCTTAAATTTATCAAAAACCCAAGTTACATCCCATGGACCGGGTCTCGCCTCAGGGTGAAACTGAGTGGTAATTATGTTGTACTTTTCATGTATCCAACCCTCAACTGTTCCATCATCTGGATTGTAAAACCAAACACGTGTGTGAATAGGAATATCTTGTTTTGAAAGTATTGCGTAACCATGATTATGGGTGGTAATGTAGCTCTTTCCAGTAGTTGTATCTATAACAGGCTTGTTGATAGCTCTATGACCAAACTTCATCTTCTTAACTTTTCCTCCTAAAGCCATAGTAGCTATCTGGTGACCCAAACATATCCCTAATGTGGGAAGATTGTACTCAATTATCTCTCTGAAGTTTTTCACCAAATCAGTGAGAAGATTTGGATTCCCAGGACCATTACTAAACAGTAATCCTTTAGGATAAAAGTCCATTATCTTGTCTACATTGTAGTTGCAAGGAACTCTAACCACGGTAAATCCTCTCAAATACAACTGATATAAAATCCCGTGTTTAATTCCGCAATCAACTACAACTACAACATCACCGGTTTTACCTTGGTGAATTATAGGAGCCTTTGGTGAGGTATACTGAATAAAGTTCATTTCGTCATATTTTTTCTTCAAATATTCCTCTGGATCATTTACTTCAACACCTGAAGCGATTATTCCCATCATTACTCCTCTTGATCTAACTCTCTTTACAACTGCCCTAGTGTCTATTCCATAGACACCTGGAATTCCTTCGCTGAGAAGCCATTCATGTAAAGTTTGTTTTGAGTTCCACTTGAAAGGTTCTGTTAGTTCTGATATGACTAGACCTTCAGCTTGAATTCTCTCTGATTCAAAATTAGTGAGTATACCATTAACATAATTTTTCTCAGGAACACCATAATTTCCTATCAAGGGATGCGTAATTACAAGGATTTGCCCTTTATAGGAAGGATCAGTCAAACTCTCTGGGTAGCCATTCATGGACGTTGTAAACACTATTTCACCGACTCGTATACCCTTGGCACCAAAGCCTACTCCTTTCATTAAAGTTCCATCTTCTAGATATATGTATCCTGGTGTATCATTATTGTAATAATCCATCCTCTATCACCCCTAATTGACCCATTTTTTCTATAACGTTTTCCTTATATTGCTTAAATTTTTCATATTGACTATCGAGTCTCTTTTCTTTAATTTCAATTTCCTGCGTCAATATACTTGGATTGGGAGATCCAATTACCTTTTTATTTTCTATGGATTTTGTGTAAGAAATTCCAGCTACGAAAGTGCCCGCTTTAATCTTGTTTGCCACATCTATATAAGCTTTTCGATAGGGAATGCCGGAAATAGCCATTTCTTCAGCTAAATCAGTAGCTGTTAAGCCTTGTATTTCTCCAAAATTTTTGATTTGAATATTTTGAATTATGTCTCTTGTAATATGTATTGATGGTATCACATGTTTGATGCAATTCCAATAATGTTTATTCATCTCCTGCAGATCCAGATTATACCCAGAAGGTAAACCTTTATAAATCACTATTAATGACGATAAATCTCCATAACATTCTCCCACCTTTGTTCTCAAGATCTCCATCGTTACACTATTTCTTTTTTGGGGCATAAGGCTACTAGTACTGACATGACTATCTGGAAGTTTAATTATATTAACAAACATAGAAGACAGTAATATCATATCCTCGGCAAATCTTCCTAACACTAGCATTAGTAATGCCAGAGAGGATATGACACTAATGAAATCTATCCTTGAGGACGTTGACGATATTGTATTATAAAGTACATCATCAAAACCTAACAATTCAGCCTCTCTCTTCCTGTCTATCTTAACATTACTACCTACTATTGCTCCACTACCTAATGGACTTCTATTTATTAGTTTCAGGGAGTTAAACAAAGTCTCCCATGGTGTGTTTAACTCTTCTTCCAAATACATGAAGTAATGAGCCAAAGTAGTGGGTTGAGCAGGCTGGAAATGAGTATAAGATGGCATAATCGTGTTTAGGTTTTTCTTGGCCTGGTCAATTAAGGACTTTCTAAGTAAGTAAAGTTCTTCTAGGATGTCAAAAATATATTCTCTAGTTCTTAGTCTCAGGGCTGTAGCTACATGATCATTTCTACTGCGACCAAGTCCAACCCAACCTCCCTCTTCTCCTATATTCTTTATGATATAATCCTCTAAAGCTTCATGAACGTCTTCATAACCTGAGGAAGTATAATCTTTGAAAGAATTTATTGTACGAATGATCTTTTTTGCAGTATCCTTAGAGATGTAATTAGATAAGTATAGTTCTATACTGTGCGCCTTTAAAGTAAGCTTAACTTCTTCTACAATCTCTTTATCAGATTCACTAGAGGAAGTGTACGAAATTACAAAATCTTTATCTGAGCCCCATCTTCTATATAACATTCATATCCCTCTCGATTTTCTGGCTACCAATGAATGCATACCAAAGATCTCTATGAAACCTCTAGCCATCTCGTCAGATGGATACCAGCCCTTATTGTAACTTGCTATCTCCTCAGAAAATGGAGAGAACTTTCCTTTTCTGCCTAAGATTTTCATGTTACCATTTTCAATCTCAATGAATACCTCCCCAGAGATCCATTTATTTAGATTATCTCCAGCTAACTGGATAGTTTCTCGTAGAGGCTCAAACCACAGACCCTGATAAACCAGATCACTCCACTGACCATCAAGAGATCTCTTAAATCTAAATTCTAATGGAGTGTAAGTTGATTTCTCTAAGTCCTTATGAGCACTAATTAAAACTAGTGCTGCAGGTACCTCATAGACTTCCCTCGACTTAAAGCCCACTACTCTGTTTTCAAGATGTTCAACTCTTCCAAAACCTCTTGAACCAACGAGCTCATTAAGTACTTGAATAACCTTAAGTAAATCCATTTTTTCTCCATTGACTTCTACAGGAAGACCCTTATCAAAGGTTAAGGAAATCTTAAGTTTGTCATCTTTTGTCTTCTTAGTCCACTCAAATGCGTCCTCTGGAACCACCTTTGATGGATCAGAAATTATATCTCCTTCTATACTTCTTCCCCAAAGATTTTCATCTATACTATACTTACTACTTTCTGTCTTTATTGGAATTCCTTTCGATTTAGCATATTCGATTTCCTTATCCCTTGTCATATTCCATATTCTTGCAGGTGCTATGATCTTTGCCTCAGGGTACAATGCCTTTACCGCTAAATCAAATCTAACCTGATCATTACCTTTTGATGTTGAGCCGTGAGCGATTGCCTCTGCACCTATTTTCTTGGCTATTTCAACTACCTTTTCAACTATTAATGGTCTTGCCAAGGCTGTTGAAAGAGGGTATATATCTTCATATAAACCGTTCATCTTTATTGCATATGAGATATATCTTTCTGCAAAATCTTTCTTTGCATCTATAGTGTAATGTTTTATTGCACCTGCTATATAAGCTCTTTTTTCTATTTGATAAAAATCATCTTTTTGACCTACATCCACAGTAACTGTTGTAACATCAGCGTTGAAGGTTTCCCTTAACCATCTAATAGCTACAGTTGTATCTAATCCTCCTGAGTATGCAAGTACGATTTTCATTCCGCAAATTAAAATCAAAAAATGGTATTTAAGATGAGGAGATAATTAAAAATACGTTATTCTTGATATATAGAATGTTAAAGGACTCCTTTAGCCGTTGACCTCTTTCTCTTGACATAGTAGTCCAATGCTTGTTTTAGAAAATCTGTTCTGCTCTCTAAACCCATTTCAGATACAAAATAATCAATTTTGTTTACAACGTCTTCCCTGAGTCTGACGCTTACAACTTTTTTCATTCTCTCTCAAATAGAAAAAAGTAATTTAATAAATTAAAAGTCTTCCTTTTAAAGAGGACAACTAACTAAAAGGAGTATTACCTCAAAAAATTATCTCACTTATTAACTTACTGATGTAAGTATTATGGCTTGCTTTTCTTTCTTATATTCTTCTAATCTCTCCAACATTGTCTTTATTGTCGATGTAAGAATTTCCTTATGGTATTTTCTCACATGCTCTTCTGTATCCTCCTTAGGAATTGATGTATTACAGAGTGTACAATAATATAGATCTCCATCTGTTCTTTTAACTATCGGTTTAACGTCCTTTGATATGTCTTTAATAATCGGGAGAATCTTCTTAGCCCTTCCTTCGCTTCCGCTCTTTTCAATAATCCTTTGAGCATATCCTCTGAGTTGATGCTTTGATATTTGATACTCATACGCTACTGTAGCTGGACCTTCTCCTTTTACTAGGTATTTTTCTAATGCTTCTAGAATATAGTCGCTACCACCTAATATCTTTAGTGCGACATAATTTACTAAAGATTTTATATCCATTTGTTTCATATTAACCACTAGACACCCATATTGTACTCAGAGTTTAAAAGGACTATATTATATATTACAAATATACAATAGAATTTTTGTAGGTTGAAATCTTTATACCGTTGCCTTCTGTTACTATTCCCAATTCGTAAACCACGTCATTTCTCTTTGCTAAGATATCAATAACATCGTCTTTCAATTTTTTATCCACAAAAATCACCATTCCAACTCCCATATTGAACACCTTATACATTTCCTCATGACTAACGCCCGCACTCTCTATTGTCTTAAATATATCCAAAGGCTCAGGCATTTTAAGAGATATTCCAAACTTGGTTATCCTTCTTAACTTCGAAAAAGAACCACCAGTTATATGGGCAACAGCCTTAATTTTATCCTTAACAGACAACACTGATTTAACATAGATTTTTGTGGGTTTCATTAACTCTTCAGCCCATTCGTCTAATCTTAACTTTCCTTCATCTATCAACTTCCTTATTAGAGAGTAACCGTTAGAGTGAACCCCATTACTAGCTAAGCCTAAAATCACATCTCCAGGTCTCACATCCTCCCCAGTTTTCAGTGTATCGGCAATTCCAATAGCAGAGCATGATAGATCATATCCTTTGATTACACCAGGCATTATTGCGGTTTCACCTCCTATAATACTAACCTCTGCCTCCTCAGCACCTGCTTTCAAACCCTTCATAACTTTCTGTATCACGTCATCCATTTCCCCTTCTAAAGCTAAATAATCAACAACAGCTATCGGTCTTGCACCCACACAAACTATATCATTAACGTTCATAGCAATGCAGTCAACCCCCGTGGGCTCAATGATACCTGTCTTTAGCGCTAAAAGAGTCTTAGTACCTACCCCATCCACATGCATTGCCAAATACTTATTATCAAACTTTATCACGCCAGCATAATGTCCTATTCCCACTTCAAGCTTGGTTGAACCCAAATAATTAGCTATGAAATTATGGTACTGCTTAAGTTTATCCAAATTTACGCCAGATTTACTGTATTCACTCACCATAGACCACCATTTGGTGACCAATCTGCACTTACGCCCAAAATCCCCTTAGATTCACGGGACTTATACGAAAATCTGACTATTTCGGCTTTTTCCGCTTGCTGAGAGATAGTCCTTCCAATATCGTGTCTAAATATCAACTTTGTATCCGAAGAAACCAAGGAGAAACACCTATCCAGTTTCTCTACAGCCTTATCATAGTCATCGACTACTGTGATTTCAAGAGCTCTTGAACCTTTTGTTATAAGTTTTCCTCCTTCCTGTGATATTGAACCGAAATATACATTACAACCTATCTCCCTCATTCTAGGTAAATCTAACCAAATTGTATGCCCAGTTGCCATATTCTTATCTAATGGATAACCTAAAGGTGCTACGGCTTTAACAATTGATGACTTCTCATTAATTTCTATTTTAGCTTTATTCAAGTGAGAGGTTGCAAGCAACTCTAAGGTTCTTCCGAAATCACTAGTAATTCTAGGAATTATGGCAGAGGTCTCAGGATCCCCTAATCTTGAATAATACTCTATAATCGTGGGTCCCCATATGGCAGTTAACATCATTTGACCAGACAGTATACCAACATAAGCCTGATTCACTTCCTTTGCAATTGCGTCTGCAGTTTTTCTAACTATCTCAAAAGATTTATCAAATTCTTCCCTATTTATAAACGGCAATAAATAGTCTGGTCCAGATATAGACCCCATACCACCGGTCTCCGGACCTATTCCGTCCTCATATGCGTTCTTGTAATCTTGAGCTAAAGGCAGAGGCAAATAGCTTTTACCATCGGTTAGAACGTGAAGAGTATATTCTGGTCCATCTACTTTCTCCTCGATGAGAATTTTCACATCTCCCTTTACCAAGCTAGCTACGTTCTCGACACCTTTACTTAAAGCACTTCTTTTTTCCTCACTTAAATAAGCCTGTAAATCTGCAACCACTTTAACTCCTCTACCACCTACTTGTTCTGCAGGTTTAACTGCAACTGAGCCGCCATATTCGAGAATAAATTTAGCAGCTTCCTGCATGTTATTAAAATATCTGAATCTGAGCCTTCCTGGAATTTCATATTTCCACATTAACTCTCTCATCCAAACCTTAGATTTCTCGATCATTGCACCATCTGCATTGGGTCCAACTACTGGGATACCTTCTCTTCTGAACTCATCTGCTATACCATGGAATAGAGGCTCCTCTGGACCAATTACACCAAAATCTGGATTGACTTGTTTAATAGCTCTCCTTACTTCCTCCACCGAATTTATATTTCCTATTAAGTACTCACCATTAGTCTTTATAACAATCTCATTTATTCCTGGATTTTTGTAGCTTGAAAAAGCGAAGACTCTATATCCCACTTCTGAACTTCCTAGTGCTTCTGCTAATACATTTTCTCTAGCTCCTTCACCTATTAAGAGAACTTTCTTCATGCTCATCACCATCTAGGAAAGAGGTTAGTCATGCAACCAACGCATAAATTTCGATGACCAACTACTCTGTAAAGTCCCTCAAGACTTAGCCAATATATTGAGTCTGCACCCATAACTTTAGTTATTTCGTTATCTGGAAGATTGGCTGCTATGAGCTCCTTTTCTTCAGGAACTTGCATACCATAGGGACATTTGGCAATTAGCTTAGGACTGCCAATTAGCACATGTACTTCCTTGGCTCCTAATACTCTTAAGTTAAAGATGGTGTTCTTTAATGTTCTCCCAGTTACCATAGAATCATCAATTAATATTACCCTTTTTCCCTTAACAGCAGATTTTATGGGATTAAGCTTTAATTGAACACCAATAACCTTGAGGAAATCATCCGAGGCTAACATCGTCCTTATAGGACTGCCTGTCCTGGTGAAGCCTAAAGAGAATGGTATTCCGGATTTATGGGAATAGCCTATTGCGTATGGTATTGCAGTGTCTGGGACTCCTATTACTACATCTCCTTCAATTTTCCTCTCTTCAGCTAGCTGTTCACCTATCCTAACCCTTATATCGTAGATATTACCATCAAAAACGTAACTGTCTATCCTTGACTGATAAATTATATCAATGGAGCAGTATCTAGAGGACGATAATTCCTTAAGTCTCTTGTAGGACACAGAATATGAGTCTATATAAACTAACTCTCCTGGCTTTATTTCCCTTTTCAACTCACCACCAATCACTGAAATACCTGGTGTTTCAGAAGACAATATGGCTAGATCAAATCCGAAACCGCCTATTTCCAGTGGCTTTACTCCAAGTTCGTCCCTATAACCGATCATTCTTCCGTCTTTTGATAGAAAGACTAAAGAAAAGACGCCGTCAGCTTCCATTAGGGCAGTCTCAGGATCCTTGTATAGCTTTTTACTGAGTTCATTGAGATCAGTCTTCACTACTCCATCTATCACTAAAACACCATAATCTGTAGTATAAGGATACTTCTTTTCTAATCCTGTATATGCGACGCCAGCCCATCCCTGAATCTCTGGAAGCTCTAAGTCTTCAGGTGCTGAGTCTCCTGAGATAGTAAAAAATCCTTTATCACTTAAAGTTGAGATACCACTTCTTGAATAGCCTCTATGTTGTAAGCCTATTATACCATAGTACAAAAATTTACTTATGTTCCAGATTTTATCAAATGCATATACACCTAGTATACCTGCCATCACACTCACCCTTTCATACTTACACTGAGTTTAGAAAAATCATACGAATGTTTAAGAGGATATATACCTGAAAAACATGCGTGACATAAATCTTGTCTACCAATTGCCTTAATCATCTCATCTATAGAGAGGTATTCAACAGAATCTGCTCCAATGGACTTTGCAATCTCCATCTCGTTTTTATCATTTGCGATTAATTCCTTCTTGTTCGGAAAGTCTATACCCATATAGCAGGGATACTTGATCATAGGTGAACCAATTCTCACATGAACCTCACTTGCACCATTTTCTCTAATTAGTTTCACTAATTTTTTCATTGTTGTACCTCTAACTATAGAATCATCTATTAATACAATTTTCTTGTTTCTTACTACCTCACCAACAACTCCGAATTTCTCCTCAACAATACTTTCCCTCTTATCCTGGGAAGGCATTATAAAAGATCTCTTAGATACTGATGTTCTAACTAATCCATATTCGAGAGGAATCCCGGATTTTCTCGAAAATCCTAGGGCAATTGGTACTGAGGACTCCGGTACAGGAACCACAATATCTACTTTTACTGAATGGTTCTCAGCTAATATCTCACCTAACCTCACTCTAGCCCTATAGACTGAAACTCCGTCTATTATTGAGTCAGCCCTAGAGAAGTAAATATACTCAAAGGAACAAAAATGAACTTCGTCCCTAGCTACAATCTCGCTTTCAATTGAACCATTCTTGATGTATATCATCTCACCGGGTTTAACATCTCTAACCACTATTCCTCCCAACTGTCTTATTGCAGAATCTTCAGACGCTATAATATAGCCTGAGCCTAATTTCCCTAAAACCAAAGGTCTAAAGCCTTTAGGATCTCTTAAACCGATTAGTTCACCCTTATTGGTTAAGACAACTAAGGAATAACCACCATCTGCTAAGTCTACTAATTTTCTTATCCCTTGTCTTATATCTTCTTGGTTTTTCAGTACTTCATAAATGAATTCAGTATCAATTCTTACGTTATAATTAATATAATTTGGAATAGTTCCATTAAACGCTAGAGCGATTTTGCCGTCGCTTAGAGGTTGAGCTTCATCTATTACTCCCCGTCCTGTAGTTGAGTATCTTACGTGACCAATAGAGAAGTTCGATGATTTAAGAATTATTGGGTCTAATGCATCTTCCACAAGTCCTAGTCCCTTAACAGTGCTAAGTCGATCCTTATCGAGGAATGTTATTCCAGCCGATTCCTGACCTCTATGTTGGAGAAACTTCAAAGTCTCATATACAATTCTTGGTGCATTGGGAACATTATGAATTCCAACTATTCCGCAATGTTCCTTTATCTTGCTAATCACTTGTCACCTCTTCTAGATATCTATAATAATTATTTACTTCTCTAGTCAGGTCTATTTTCTTTCCTTCCCTTAGCCACATTACGTATTGTTCTCTAGTGACTTCTCCTATTTTAGATACATAAATTCCTCTACTTTGGCTTTCGAGCCAATTAATATCATCCTCTCTTTCACTTAAAACAATGAATCTTCCTCCATTCTCAGAAAATAGCTTGGAAATTACGTCATCGCTATCTGAAGGTATTAAATTAGTATCAATTGAGACGCCAAATCCCCTTACAAGTATAGGTAGTAACGCTCCTACTAAACCACCTTTACTAATGTCTTTTGCGAAAATTATTTTCCCATCATTTATTGCCTTAATCACAAGTTCGCTTGACAGAAATTCCTCATTTAACCTAGTCTTAGGCACGTCTCCATAATTCCCAAATATTTTACCTAATAAGGAACCTCTCATCTCCTCCCTGGTAAATCCAATCATAATTATTGACGCGCCCTCAGTAATCTTAGGTCTCAAAAACTTGTCTTGTACTAATCCAGCCATGACAACCAAGGGTGTTGGCTTAATTGGTTTCCCCTCCCTATTTTCGTTGTAAAATGATACCTTACCCCCAACTATAGGGGTACCGAAATACTTTGAAGCCTCTGCTATACCCCTTACTGCCTCAACAAACTGATAGTATACTTCAGGTTTCTTAGGATCTCCGAACTGTAAATGATCTACAACACCTATCCCCTTAGCGCCCACTGTGGCTAGATTTCTATATGCCTCTGCTACAATATATCTACCACACTCATAGGAATCTTCTGCGCATAAATCAGGGTTAGCATCACCCTTGATTGCTAATAGCTTACCATTTGGTAAAGATATTAAGCCTGCATCAGCCTCACCGGGTTTGAGCACTGTAGATGTTCCTACCTCATAATCAAACTGGGAATATGCCCAGAATTTGCTTACAAGGTCTGGATAAGATAGAATCTCCTTCACAGCTACTTCTAGGTTTATATTAGGTTTTTCATGGTATATTGAGTACTTAGTTTTTTTAACACCCCACTTATATCTAGGTGGATTCAAGAGTAAACTTGAGGGTAAATTCACAACCTCTTTTCCCTTGTATAAGAATCTAATACTAGTATCATTAGTGAACTCTCCAATAACTGCGCAAGGATATTCATAATACTCAAATGCTTCACAAACCTCCTTTACTCTCTCTGGTTTTACAGCAAATACCATTCTCTCCTGGGTTTCGGAGACTAGAATTTCTCCAGGTGTTAAATCCTTGACACGCAAGGGAATCTTGTCCAGTTCGACCTCTACACCTAATCCGTTAGCCATTTCAGTGATTCCGACAACTAGTCCACCACCACCTAAGTCCTTGATTGCCTCTACCTTATCAGCGATTTGAATAGTTACATCTAAAACTATTTTCCCAGCGAAGGGATCTGCAATCTGAACCGCACCTATCTCATCTTCTCCGCTAAGTTTCCTAGATGCAAAGGATGCACCTCCAAGTCCATCCAGACCAGTTAAACCAACAAGAACAATCTTTAGCCCTGCCTCTTTTACTACACTTGGTACGATCTTATCCTTCTTTACAACACCTAGTCCAGCTACATCAACTAATGGATTATCATTATACGTTTCGTCAAATGCTAGTTCACCTGCAACTACAGGAACACCTATACTATTTCCATAAAATCCTATACCTGCTATTATGTTCTTTAACAACCATCTATTCCTTGAATTATTAAGATTACCAACCCTAATCATATCAAGTAAGGCTATAGGTCTAGCGCCTTTACTGATTATATCTCGTATTATTCCTCCAATTCCTGTTGCTGCTCCGTTAAAAGGATCAATGGCAGATGGATGATTATGGCTCTCCAGTTTGAGGACTACAGCCCATCCGTCCCCTACGTCTAACGCCCCTGCGTCTTGCCAATCCTCTATACCCATTATTACTCTTTCGCCCTCACTGGGAAAACTCCTCAAGAATATTTTTGATGATTTATATGAACAATGCTCTGACCATAGGGCATCTACAACTAACCATTCCTCCTCTTTCGGCTCCCTTCCTAAAAACTTCCTCACTAGCTCCATTTCCTGAGAGGATAAACTAAGCCTCAATTCTTTTCAACCCCCTTAATAGTAATAAACCATCTGTCTCCCCGTCTGGAGACGTTAAATTGAAAGAGGCTCTTTCAGGATGAGGCATCATACCTATAACATTACCACTCTCATTGGCTATACCTGCAATGTTATAGATAGAGCCATTAGGATTATTTTTATCATCAACGTTACCATTCTCATCAGAGTAGAGAAAAACTGCAATTCTTTTTGCCATCTCAGAGTCATTATGGTAATATCTCCCTTCAGCGTGAGCTATGGGTACTCTAACTACAGTTTTAGTTAAACCTCTGGTGAGAACAGTATCAAACCTATTTACCTTCAGATAAACCCATTTGCTCAAGAAACGTAAATTCAGGTTAGGTAATAATGCACCCTGAAGTATCCCACTTTCCACCAAGATCTGAAAACCATTACAGATTCCGATAACTACTTTTCCAGCATCTGCCATCTCTTTTATTTTTTTCATGGTCTCTGTACTAGCAGCAATACTCCCAGCTCTCAGATAATCTCCGAAGCTGAATCCACCTGGGATAATTACTGCCTTAAAGTTATCAGGATCAAAGTCCTTATGTCTAACTATTTCGCTTTCTACCCCTACCTCTTTAAGAGCTTTGTAGACATCAATCTCGCAAGTGGTTCCTGGGAACTTAATTACCGCTACCCTCACTCCTTGACACCCTAATAATGATCTTATGAACAATAGGGTTGAATAGTCTCATTTCCTCAGCTATTCTCTTCACTGTCTCTTGAGCTTCTTCAGAAGAATTACTTTCTATTCTGAAAAGTAAATACTTACCAGCCCTAGTTTCTCTTACCTTATTTGTGGATTTCTGTACAACATAACGTTGAATTGTCTCTCCTTCAGGATCTCTTATACCATCCTTACTGATTATTATGAGCTCAACGTTATATAACGTCTTCATCACCTTGATATCAAGTTAAAGAAGTCTTCGTATGCTTTCTTTACTACCTCTAATGACTCGCCTTTTCTGTACAAGTCTTTATCTAAAATTTTGTTTGTTTTTTCATCTCTAACTCTCATTGAATCAAGCGTTATCTCGTCTCCAACAATCAAATTGTTATCTTTATCTTTTCCGAACTCGAGCTTCAAATCGTATAAGACCAAACCCCTCTCTTTAAGGAAGTTTTTCATTACAACATTTACCTTAACTATCACTTCCTCGACTATTTCAGCTTCCTTCCTGGTTAACAAGTTGAAGTACTGTAAGTGAGAGTAATTTAATAATGGGTCATGCCTTAAATCGTCTTTAAGGAAAAATTCCACTATTGGAGGATCAAATACCTCTCCCTCTTTTATAGGTAATCTCTTTACTATGCTTCCAGTTGCGATGTTTCTTAGAACTACCTCTACTGGAATCATCTTCAATTTAGTAACTATCATCGTTTTTTCGTCATACATACCAACGTAATGAGTTCTGATATCGTTCTTCTCTAATAATCTGAAGAACAGCGCTGAAGTTTGAGCATTTAAAATACCTTTACCCGGAAGTTCATCTTTTCTAGCACCGTCCCCTGCTGTTATACTATCTTTAAATCTAAGAAGATAATGCTCAGGATCAAATTCATAAACTATTTTTGTTTTTCCCTCTGCGACCCTCTTAGGTTCCATATAAATTTTATACTCAAGTAATATAAAAAACTATCCTATTTACGTGATGGTATTTTTACTTTATTAAGTAAATGACTCTTTTTATGACAGAGTGTAAACGAAGATATTATGAGCGAGATAACAATAGACGACTTCGCAAAAATGGATCTACGAGTGGGGATAGTTAAAGAAGCTGAAAGGATAGAAGGAACTAAATTACTAAGGTTAATTGTAGACCTAGGAACTGAAACTAGGCAGATAATAAGCGGAATCGCAGAGTATTATACACCACAGGAGCTATTGGGTAAAAAGGTTGTTGTCATAGTAAATTTGAAGCCTAGAAAAATAAGGGGATTTGAAAGTCAGGGAATGATACTAGCTGCTGGATGTAAAGAAGATGAAGCAAAAGGAATAAAACCTAAGATATTAACTGTAGACGGGGAGACTCCCGCAGGAACGAAAGTATGTTGAATCCTTTTGAGAAAATTTCAATACCAAATGATCCTGAAACAGTTATAAAAACAATCCTTAACAGAATTCCAAAAATCAATGGAAATACTCCAAAGGACAGAGAAATAAGGAGAATAAAATATGTTGTGGAACAAGTTAGGAAATATCGTGTTTTTTTAGACACTTTTCCAAAAATAGATAATCTTCACCCCTTCTATAGAGAACTTTTGGAAATAACTTCAGGAGATATAGGACATTTTCAAAGATGCCTATCTGCAATTAAGAAAAGTGTATTATTAGCTGAGAAACTTTCAGATGAATATATCTCGCTCATAAAGAGGGATTCACAAAATAGACCAAATAAATATATGAGACAATACGTCGGAAGAGTCTTCTCCGTACTAAGGAAGAGGAAGGAGTGTATTGACTTAGTAATTAGAATTTCTAAGGAATTAAAGAAATTACAGACCATCGATCCCTATTTGCCTACAATAATAGTTGCAGGACCACCCAATGTTGGTAAAAGCAGCTTAGTGAGTAAAATATCCTCAGCTAAACCTGAGATAGCATCATACCCATTTACCACCAAGGAGATACATGTTGGACATATAACATCTGGTATATTAACTGTCCAAGTTATAGATACGCCAGGGATATTAGATAGACCTATGAAAGACAGAAACGTGGTAGAGTTAAAGGCTATTAATGCGATTAAGAACTTAAATGGCATAATCCTGTTCTTATTTGACGCATCAAACTCATCAATGTATACTCATAAGGAACAACTTGATCTATATAGAGAAATAATCGGCTTAGGAAAAGTGGTCATTCCAGTGATCAATAAGATTGATGACCTGAATGAGGAACTTTATAACGCTATAAAAAATGAAATAAAAAATGAACAAATTTTTGAAATAAGTGCAGAGAAGAACGCTGGAATAAATGAACTTTTAAACTACGCTCTTAAACTATTATCGAAACAGAGTGAAGTATTGGATAATTGAGATATTCACATCGATTCAGGGAGAAGGAGAAGTAATTGGTACACCATCTAACTTCGTTAGATTAGCAGGATGTCATATGCGTTGCGTATGGTGTGATACCAAGTACTCTTGGCATAAATATGATGGTAAAGAGTTAAGCATTCAGGAGATTATCTCGAAAATTAACGTCTCGGTAAAGACTACGACTATAACAGGTGGAGAGCCCCTTCTACAAGACATAATCCCTTTAGCTGAAGAGTTAAAAAAACTAGAACAGAGGATAGTAGTAGAAACTAGTGGAACTATAAAGCCTAACCAAAAATTAAGAGAACTAATAGATGTTTTCTCTGTATCCCCTAAGTTAAGTAATGCAGGTTATAGATTAAAGTATAACTTTAAGGACGACGACTGGGCTACCTATTATAAATTTGTCATAGTTAATCCCAAGACCGATATACCTGAAGTAATAAAATTTGTAGAAGAAAACAGGATAGATCACAGAAAGGTTTTACTCCAGCCTGATGGAAGAAGGAACGATTATGTAAATGCCTTAAAGGAGTTAGCTGATTCTGTAATGGAATTTGGTCTCCAGTTTAGAGTCCTCCCCCAACTTCATAGAATCATTAGCTACAGATAATTCCACCGTATTCCTTAAATTGTTTAATTTTTCCTTTCCCTTGTTCAGGATTTCTAAAGAAACTGCTACCAAATGTTTTGCTTCCTCTTCTGGAAGATTAGGCTTAAGTAAATGAACCATCTTTACGCCTGTCCTTAGTTCCACCAAAATTCCTTTATCGTTAAAGGATAAAATCCCACTGTGTTTAAAACCAACGTCCCTAGCAAGTTTTAGAACATTTAATGCTTCCTCCATATCCTTGGTGTAAACGTGAATAATAGGTCCCTGAACAATAAGCCAAAGCCTTCGTACAATTCCCTTATCTAAAACATCGTATAGATCTTCTACCGTAAATTTCAAATGGTCTTTAAATACTACCGTGGAGTCCCTCCTTTCCCAAGGTAATTTAGCATCTATTATACTAATTCTACCACTGCAACTGCTTTGTGTATACGACTTCTGCCTGGAGAAGAACGCTTTTAAAATATCATATATATCAGGGTCTAGATAACCTATCTCCTTGTCTCTGTTTATCCTCTCCCAAGCTTTAGCCTTATATTCCTCCCAACTAGTCATGCTTACGCTTTTTATCCAATATGCATATAAATTATTTATGGATATACTCGATAAATTTCATTAAAGAAGAGAATGCAATAATTTATCTTAATGAAAATGAAATAAAAATAGACGACTTAAGAAGAGAGATACCTATAGGAGTAAGAGTTATATTAACAGGGAAGAACAAAAGGAAAAGACTCCTAGATCTCGGTCTTCTTAGCCTTATATTAAGAAAGTGTGAAAAAGGCGAGTACATAGTTGAGTTATTTCTAGATCTGTCCATTTCGATGAAGGATATAAAGGAGAAGATAGGAGTTTATACTGAATTAGAGTACTTAAGTCTATGTGATTTAGAAAGATTTAAAGAATTAGATAAGGATGTAATACATATATTGCAACAACTTAAAAATTTCGTACAGAATAGAAACAATAATGAACTGTGAAGCTGTAAGGGTTGATGCAGGGATTACGGAAGCAATAAGAAGAGCCCAGCTTGGTAATAGAGTTACACCATTGAAAAGGAAGAACTAGTTTTTGAATGTATAAATCCGGCTATATTCCTTCAGAGCTACTTATAGAGAATATCAAAATGGTCGATAAAATTCATTAGATCTAAATGACTTTCTGGAGAAGTAGATGTATACTATCAGATTCTCAGTGAGTATATGGATCAGGTCAAGGATAATTTTCAAGATTTGTTTAAAAAGTCAGCATCTATGTAGTAAAAGGTTGACCAGAAATCGAAGGATAGAGAGTGTTTGAAGTGGAAAAAGATATACATACACCACAGGTCGGCTCACAATATCTCCACCAGTCCTAAAATACTTACAATATCCGATTCCTTATTAATATAAAACATGTTGTAAACCTTTTTGGTCTGCAGTGAATTAACTGAGACTATCTAAAACAATCCTAATCATAGGTGGAGACGTGGCAAGAGTGAAAATTACAACATTATTCTAATGAACGGATATAAGTTCACGACGTGGAACTCAATATTAACTCGAACTAATGAAGAGCAGATATTGATGAGGTTTACTAAACCAATTTTTAGAGGTCAAAATATTCTTAAATGCTGGGATTAAAAGAAGATACTTGTGAAGAAAAGGACGATTGCTGAATTACTCACTGACATTCGGATGGCTAAGTATAAGATCGATATGTGGATAAGTAAAACTGAGAATAGAAATAAAGCGCTAGAAAGATTGTCGCTGTCAAACATAGGTAGATTTCCTTTGCTCAGTAAAGAATACATTAAAGAAACAGAGCTTACGAGGAAATACATAGTAACTTTGGTTCAACTAAAAATTTTATTAGAAATTCTTGAAATAAGACTAGAAACATTGATAATTTTAGGGAATGTAGTTACCTACCTATCTCCACTGGTAGAGGCATTGAACGAGTTAAAGGGACAATTAGGGGCATCTATAGAGTTTTCCCCTATAATTGATGAAATTATTGAGACTATAAGGACAGTCTATATAGCTCCCAACACTGTTCAGCAGAGTCCACAAATTAACGTGAAAGAGGAAGCTAAACAACTACTTAAAGAAGCTGAGGATGTAGCTAAGAAGGAGCTTAAAGAAAACTATAAAATTGAGATTTAAAACTATATAGTGAAAATAGAGTATGAGTAAACCTATAGTTAGGAGGATTCAATTAACAGGAGGGTCAACATATATCATCTCATTACCTAAAGGATGGGTCAAACAACATTCACTTAAACCAGGAGATGAAGTCGAAATTACTGAGGATAGGCAAATGAGACTAATTCTTATTCCTAGAGCTGGGAACGATACAGACAAGAAGGAGAGAAGTATAACCATGAATTGTGAAGGAGCTGATATCTCGTTCTTAGTAAGGGAAATTATAGCGTATTACATGGCAGGATACTCATTGGTTGACGTTTATTGTAACAAGTTTAATACAATGGAGAAGGAGAAGATAAAAGAATTAGTAAGAAATAGACTTTTAGGTGCTGAAGTTATAGATGAAAGCTCAAATAATATATCTATTCAATTCCTGGTCAATGAAAAAGATTTATCCATAACTAAATCATTAGGAAGAGCATTCAACATATCCTATAACATGTTTAGAGACGCATTAAATGGGTTACAAAAAGGAGATAAAGAGTTATCCAAGGAGATAAGAAATAGAGATGACGATGTGGATAGGTTTTTCTTCTATACCATAAGACAACTCTCGTTATCAGTTGAATATCCAGATATACTTGATGAAGAGAAGTTCAATCTCACTCAGCTTACTGATATCTCATCAATAGCTAAGTCTATAGAGAGAGTATCAGATCATGCAATACGAATAGCTGAACAGACTCAATCCATAGAGAGGTTAAACAACGAAACCGTATATAACCACGGTATGTCGGTGATCGAACTCTACAAAACGTCATTTTCAGCTTTTTCTAATAGAGATCGCAAGAGAGCCCATGATGTTATAAATAAGGGATTTGAGACACTAGATACTAATAGTAAACTCTCAGAAAACGTTATTATGAATTTTCATAGTTTAAAGGACGATAGTTCTACGTTAATAGTGTTAGACTCAATAAGAAGAGTAACAAGATATTCAATGGATATTGCTGAGGCTACTATAGATCTATTGGCTAAGCAAACTGAGTGAAGAGTAATTTAAGATTAGTGAATTTTTTAGAGGAATTCGAGTAAACATTAAGTAATTCCTGAAATGTTTTAACTTTTTTAACTTGTCTGCTTAATGTTTCAAGTTCTGACTTATCCTCTAAAGTATACACACCATTTCTAAAGAGGATTAAAGCACATTCATTTGAAGTCACACCTACAGCTAGATAATTTCGCATAAATAGAAAATCTGCTGTCTCTAAATCCTTATGAGAGAAGAAACAGATGCCTGGATGTGTATGAGTAGAGGCAAGAGCTGAGGGATGTGGCAAAACAACCTTATCCTCTTCACCCTCGAGAATCAGAAAGTATCCATCATCCAGTAATATATTGATATACTCTATCTCAGTCTCCTTAGTAGACCTTGCGTGCTCACTCATGGTAGTTCTAATGAAGTTTAGATATTTCTCTGCAAATACAGAATAAAGATGATAATAAGTGTAATTGCCTTTACCTACTTTAGAGTCGTAATAGCCTGACAGGGTGTATAAATTAACTAAATCTGTTGTAGGAACTTCACCGGTCTCTTCATGTATCTCTTCAGCCTTATCTATCAGTTCAGATATCCTAGCTAGTTCCTCGCTTAATTGATTCTTATCATGTTTGCCGAACTTTACACTCATTTATCGTTACCTTCTGATTATCAATAAATTCTATTAGCGTTTTTAAAGGCTCTCCAGAGTCATAAATGCTCCTTCCAATTATCTCATAATCAGCACCATTGCATATCGCTTCACCTATTTTGGCACCTTGGACACCAACACCAGGAGAAATAATTATCGTGTTTGGAAAATCTGATCTTGCTAACTTGAGCATTACAGGCTTAGTGGCACCTACAACTATTCCTTTAGGATTTGTCACACTGACTATGCTTTTCAAGTACTTATAATAATCGTCATTCCATCCTTTATGGGACATTGAAAGAACTAGATATAATCCCTTGTTCTTACTGTCAAGATAGTTTTTCAATTTATCTAAAGCTCCCTCGTAACCTATAAATGAATGAGAAATATAGGAGTCAGCGAACTGCTCTAGATTTCTTACAATAGATATCATAGTGGAATCTATATCAGCTAACTTTAGATCAAAGATTATCTCATCCCAGTTCAATTTCCTAATATCTTTAAGATAACCAAGACCACCTTCTAGCAATGTTACATAGCTAATTTTTATTTTGTTTATATACGTAGTGAAATCCTTTAGTAGGTTTATGGGCAAAATCTTATCTAAAGCTAAAATTATTCTAGCTTTTTCCAATATTTTTCACCATATAATCAGATATAAGCTTTTTTTCACTCTCTGCTATAAGATTTGACTTAATCAGAGAATTCAGTATTTCGCTTACCTTATATACCGACAATAACCTTATACCTACACTTTCTAATTTTTCAAAAGCCCCTTCTTCTCTATCGACTATAACTAGAGCATGTTCAACTTTACCTCCAGCTTTCCTTACCTCCTCCACTGCTTTAAGAATTGAACCACCAGTAGTAGCTACATCATCTACAACGATTACCTTCTTACCATCTACATCAGCTTCCAACAATCTTTCAGTCCCGTGACCCTTTTTCTCAGCTCTGATGTATCCCATAGGTTTATTCAACCTACAAGCAATAAATGAGGCAAATGGAACGCCTCCAGTAACGACTCCCAATATCATGTCAAAATTAATACCTTTTACTATGTCGACTGCAGAGCTAACGACAAATGAAAATATGTCAGGATGGTTGGGGAGTTTCCTTAAATCTAGGTAATAGGGACTAACTTTACCTGATGTTAACATAAAATTTCCTATCAAAAGCAATTTTTTATCAAGTAGAGCTTTCACGAAATCCATTTTAACCCTATTTAAACTGAAGGCAAAAGACTTTAAATATAATTTTAGACTAACCTTATTTAAGGGCGTTATTGAAACATATAATTTCGGCGTATAATTTTTCTCGTGATGAACTAGAGGACATATTTGCCCTAACAGACAAGTATAGTAAAAATCTAAACGATACGAAAAAAATACTTAATGGTAAGACAATATCAGTAGCGTTCTTTGAGCCCAGTACACGTACATATCTAAGTTTCCAAAAGGCAATAATCAATCTAGGAGGAGATGTAATAGGGTTCAGCGGAGAAGAATCAACCTCAGTCGCTAAAGGAGAGAATCTAGCTGATACAATAAGAATGTTGAATAACTATTCGGACGGTATTGTGATGAGACATAAATATGATGGTGCGTCTAGATTTGCATCAGAAATATCAGATATACCAGTCATTAATGCAGGAGATGGTAAGCACGAGCATCCTACCCAGGCTGTAATAGACATTTACACGATAAATAAACACTTTAATACAATTGACGGGTTAGTTTTTGCACTTCTAGGAGACCTAAAATATGCTAGAACAGTAAATAGTCTGCTTCGTATACTGACAAGGTTTAGACCGAAGTTAGTTTATCTAATTTCGCCTCAATTGTTAAGAGCTCGAAAAGAGATACTTGATGAGTTAAATTACCCCATTAAAGAAGTAGAGAACCCATTCGAAGTAATAAACGAAGTTGACGTTTTATATGTAACCAGGATACAAAAGGAAAGATTTGTAGATGAAATGGAATACGAAAAGATAAAAGGAAGTTATATTGTTAGTCTGGACTTAGCAAATAAAATGAAGAAAGATTCTATAATATTACATCCACTTCCTAGAGTTAATGAAATTGAAAGAAGGGTGGACAAAACCACCAAGGCAAAGTATTTTGAACAAGCCTCTTACGGTGTACCCGTAAGAATGAGTATACTTACTAAGATTTATGGTGAGTGAAATGGAGATCCAGAATAATAGAAAGGAACTAATGGTAAGTAAAATAAAGAACGGCACAGTCATAGACCACATACCGGCAGGAAGAGCATTTGCAGTACTTAATGTATTAGGTATAAAGGGACATGAAGGATTTAGAATTGCGTTAGTTATAAACGTAGATAGCAAGAAAATGGGTAAAAAGGATATCGTAAAGATTGAAGATAAGGAAATAAGCGACACGGAAGCTAATCTTATTACGCTAATAGCACCAACAGCTACAATTAATATAGTTAGGGAGTATGAAGTTATAAAGAAAACTAAGCTAGAGGTTCCTAAGGTAGTGAAGGGAATACTGAAATGCCCAAATCCTTACTGCATAACAAGTAATGATGTGGAAGCCATTCCCACTTTCAAAACATTAGCGGAAAAACCATTAAAAATGAGATGTGAGTATTGTGAGACAATAATTGACGAAAATGAGGTAATGAGTCAGATATTGGGTGCAAATAATAAATGAGCCTTACCTATTCAAAGGTTATAAAAGTAGAGCCTGACTATAACTACAATTCTTATAGAGTGATAATAGAGTCTGCCATTAATCCCTTGCCTGGACAATTTATAAGTGTCATATTTCCCTCAGAAAGAGAAATACCGCTGACAGTTGCAGATTATGAAAATAATTTACTAACAGTGTATATAGATTCTACAACTCTTCAGAAAAGATTTATGGAGAAGAAGAAAGTTCTACTAAAAGGACCTTTAGGAAAACCCTTAAACTATAAGGGGAAAAGGCTCCTGGGCATAATTAAAGATAAGAAGAATTACTTAGACATTCTCTATCCCTTAAAAGTAGGGAAAAGGCTTGGAATGGAAGTAAAAGTTTATTGTCTCGAGAACTGTAAAGATATAGAATTCGAGATTACAGACAAAATTGAGGGCGATATGATAATATCTTCAGCTCCAAAGGAAGACTTACATAGGCTCCCATCTGACTCTTTTGTATATTTAAGATGGGTTAAAATGAATTGTACATTAGGAGTTTGCGGAGAGTGTGAATATAAGGGCGTTATGACCTGTGTTGAGGGACCATTCGTACAGGTGAGTAGGATTGTGGATAAAAGGGAAAGCGTATTATGAAGGAGAAATAAAAGAAATCTGTATAAATTTTGATAGATTAATAAAGGAAATTAGGGCAAACTGCAAGCCTGATATGACTTTTACCAATGAAGAATTGATACTGCCTGCATCAGTTGATCTCCATGTCCACGTTAGAGGAGCACAATTGTCATACAAAGAAACTGTAGCTACAGCTACAAGTGAAGCAGTGTATGGCGGTGTTGGGGTTATAGTGGATATGCCAAACACTGTTCCTTACATTAATACCACAGATAGAATAAAGGAGAGATTAAGAGAATTTCAATTATATTCAAGAACTGACTACGGTATATATAGTGGTGTAAGCAAAGAAGTTGAAGAAATAGATAAATTACCCATAGCAGGATACAAAATATATCCTGAAGACCTGGAAAAGGAAGAAACAAGGCATGTTTTAGAAAAAAGTAAAAAATTGAAAGTACTACACCCAGAGATGCCCTTTGTCTCTAAGATCGAAAGGAGTCTAAGAAGAAGTTATTGGATGGAAACTGCTTCCATCAATTTGGTGAAAGGAAATGTGCATATTACCCATATAACCAACTTCGAAACACTGGAATTGGCTAAAAGTATGGGCTTCACCACGGATATAACAACACATCACCTTGTTGTAGATGGCGAAAGGGACTGTATAAGCAAAGTTAACCCACCTATCAGGGATTATGTTACGAGACTTAAACTATTCTTAAAGGGGTTATTTGAAGTGGATTGTATTGCAAGTGACCATGCTCCACATTCAAAAGAAGAGAAGAAAATGAACTTTGATCTTTGCCCACCAGGAATAGCAGGTGTCTCTTTCTCAACACCGTATATATACTCATTAATGTTCAAGGGTTTAATCAGTATAGATAGGGCGATATCTCTATTATCCAGCAATCCCTCTAGAATCCTAAATATTCCAACTGGAAAGATAAAGGAAGGATATAGGGCTAATTTTACTGTAATAAAGAGAGAGAACTGGAGGTACACAACAAAATTCAGTAAAGTCACAGAGACACCAATGGATCGATTTAGTTTAGATGCTAAAGTCACAAACGTGATAGTTGAAGGTAAATTAGCATTTGATGGAGAGAATGTTTATCCTATAAGAGGTGTGAATATATTTGATTCAAGTAGCAGGAGTTAATTTTAAAGATCCTATAGTAATAGCGTCAGGTATTGTACCACCAACAAAAGAATATATGCAAAATGTATGTGAAAAGTATGAGCCTTCAGCAATAACCAGTAAGACTCTAACTTGTACACCATTAGAACCTCATAGATCACCTACTTTTGTGAAAATAAGTGATAGTTGCTATCTTAACGCCATAGGTTTAGGGAATCCTGGGATTCAAATTCTGAGAGATCTTAGTGAGATAAAATGTAAACTGATAATAAGCGTAGGCGGTAGTAATGTAAATGAATACATTGATGCTGTGTCTAAAATAAATGATATTCCCGTTATAATTGAGCTTAATGTGAGTAGCCCAAATAGAAGGGGTTTTGGCGAGTCCAATTTAACTTATGTGGAGGAAATAGTTAAGAATGTAAAGTCAATAGTGAAAAAACCAGTATTTGTGAAGTTAGGTCCTTGGGATAATATAGTAGAGATAGCTGGTAGGGCTCTTTCCGCAGGAGCAGATGGACTAACTTTGATTAATACACTTAAAGGAATGCTGATTGACGTTGAAGATTTTAAGCCTATACTGAGCTATGGTACAGGCGGAATATCCGGGAAATGTATACATGCATTAGCTGTAAGAGTTATTCATGACATTTTTAAGGAATATGAGCCTGAAATAATAGGAGTAGGAGGAGTCTTCGATTGGAGGGATGCAATAGAATTAATCTCGGTCGGTGCTAAACTGGTGGGATTAGGTACAGTTCTGGTAGAGAAAGGATTTGATGTAATACATGAGATAAGAGAGGGCATAGATACTTACCTAGAAGAGAAAGGATTAAAAGTTGAGGAAATAAGAGGAATAGGAGTGAAAAGATGAGTAGAATAGGAGTGAAAGGCAGAGATATGGAGTCTTTGCTGTATATGGGCAAGATTAAATCAGTTAATGTCGAGTATTGCGATGAAGCTAAAAAACAGGCTAAGGTGGTTGCAACTCTTGTTACTGGCGACGAGGTCGAAACTGAATGTATACCTGTGAGAGCAGCAGGAAAGATAAGTATTGTAATCAAGCATTATTTACGGATGGGAGTAGATAAGATGATAATTCGGGAAGGCGAAACTAAAAATATAAGAAATGTAGATACTGAAGAGGGAGAAGATGAAACTGAGAATAAACAAGATTCCTAAGAGCGAGGAAGACCTTGACACAATAAGAAGAGAAATAGAAGATGAACATCAACATGATGAACATGGAGAACATATAGATCAGCACATGCTTGACGAAATTTTATCAGCGCTACAACAGTTACAAATAAAGATAAATGAAACAAAGGACGATACTGAAAAATGTAAGGGGGAAATTTCCCGTATCTATTCAATACTTAGTAAACTTGTAGTTGCAACATTTACCGAAGATAAGGATCAAAGAATTAAAATCCTTAGAGAACTTTTATCTCAATTAGAATGAGTGAGAACCTAGCTATAACCATAGCAACAATAGTTGTAAAACTATTTGCTATTATAGATCCTTTTTCTGTGCTTCCATTTCTACTAGCAATATATGAAGAAGCAAATAGGGACTCACAGGAGAGAGTGTCTTGGAATTACATGATAAATAAGATTACTATCGCAATCCTAATTCTACTGACATTGTTTTCCTTGATCGGTAGACCCTTATTAGACTTCTTGGGACTTTCAGCACAAGCATTACAAATTGCAGGAGGAGTGTTATTAGTATATTTAGGAATTGACACCATGGGTGGATTTCAGCAGTTAAGATTCATAAGAAGTCTCAGAGAGGCAATAGTAACTCCAATAGCTACTCCACTATTAGTTGGACCCGGTACTATGACTGCGCTCATAAGTTTATCAGTGGATTATAATCCGCTAGAATTAGTAATAAGTAGTGGAATAGTGACCCTATTAGTCTATCTCTCGTTATTGAGTGGACCTTATCTAGTGAAAATCCTAGGACAGACTGGTACAGTTGCGGCAGGAAGATTTACCGCAATTATAATTGCAGCATTTGGCGTTCAACTTATACTATCCGGTATATCACAACTAAACTTTAAATGAAGAATCCTTATTAAGATAAAAATTTTTTAACAGGTCCATATATTTATAATGTAGAAATATATGTCAGATAGAAAAAAGATAGAAATAGACGCAATAGATAAAAAACTTTTAATAGAATTACTTAAAGATTCTAGAATAAGTCTCAGAAGATTAGCAGAAGAAATGAACGTATCCCCTGCAACACTACATAATAGACTTATGAGGCTAGTCCAAGAAGGAGTAGTAAAAGGATTCACTGCATTAATAGATTATTCAAAGTTAGGTTATCCTGTCACAAGCATATTAATGATTAAGGTAGACGGTAAACACATTCTCGAATTCGAAAAAGAGGTATCTAACCTAGATAATGTAGTAGCGGTATACGATGTGGTGGGCGAATATGATGTTATGCTCATTGCTAAATTTAGGAGCATAGAAGATCTAGATACCTTTATTAAGTCGCTTCTTAAAAATCCTAAGATAGAAAGGACATACACCAGTATAGTATTAAATGTGGTAAAGGAAGATCCTAGAATAAAAATTATATAAGTTTTTATTAAGCAAAACCCTTATATATATCTTTAAGGCTTTACATCAATATATGGTGATTTTTGAATGCAATTCTGTCCAAAATGTGGCGGATTAATGGTGCCAGCTAAGAAAGATAACAAGGATATTCTAAGGTGCACCAAATGTAAGTTTGAGAGAGAAATGACAGATAAGGAGAAGAAGCAATATAGTGTAAAGGAGAATAAGGGTAAGACCACCAAAGTACTCACAACATCTCTAGTTAGCGACAAGGGGGAGATCAAATTATCTGAAGATCAGTTAGCCCATGAGAGAGAAGAATACTATAAGGAAGTTGGATTAGATCTACTGAGAGAAGAGTTAGAAGAATCACAGGAAGAGGAGTAAAATTAATTTATAATCCTGAAATTTATATGCAATTATCATTATTCTTGTAGAACGATTTGTAATGTACACGTTTTCTTAGTAAATTCCCACAAAAAACTTTAATGGTTACTTTTAGCCATTATACTAAATAGCCATGAAAATATCAAACGTTGAATCAAAATATAGCATGAAAGTAAAAGGACAAGAGTTACTTATAGAAGAAACAAGAAATGAAAAAGGAGAAAAAATCATAATATTTCAGAGTCTCACTAGTGCAAAGCTACTTAATAATGAAGAATGGAAAGAAAATACAAGTGATGCTAAAAATGTAGAAAAGAGAGAAGATTTACCTCAAGATATAAGAAAAATTACAGGTAAAATATTAAGCCTTATCTAAATCATCTTTATAAATGAAAAGAACATATAATTAAGTTAAGGTGATTTCTTGACCGAAGAGAAGTACGATTTTATTTTGACCACTGATCGGTGTCTAATGACTAACCATCATGGCAAAGAGTTCCTAGGATTCCTAGGTACTGGACCTGCAGTAGGCGTTCCAGAAAGTGTATGGAAGTGGTTAGCATGCCCAAAAATGAAAACAGATGATTTAGGAAGACCAGTCCAGGCACCCTATGGGTTAAGAAAAGTAGAGGCTTCGTTGATAGATGCAGGGTTCAAAGCTGCAGTTATAGATCCTGATTATCTGAATAAATATTTAGAAACTGCAAAGGCACTAATGGTATCACACCACGATTATTTTGCCTTCGGACCGCCATCATCAACATGGTGGGGAATTACAAAGAAAGAACCAATCAATTACAAGAGCTTCCAGGAACTCATAAGAAGACCTGAGATAAAGAAAGCAAAAGAAAGAGGAATGAAAATTATTGCTGGAGGACCTTCAGTATGGCAATGGCTGTGGAGAGAAGATATGATACAAGATGTTCAAATAGACACATTAGTTGATGGCGAGGCTGATAGATTCATCGTAAAACTAGCTCAAATGATAATGGATAATGAACCACTACCTAAATATGTATACATTGGTGCAGATGAGGCACCATCAGTTGATGAAATTTCAGAAATTAAGGGAGCTAGTGTCAATGGGCTCATTGAGATAATGAGAGGATGTGCGAGATCATGCAGGTTCTGCTCGGTAACATTAAGACCAACTAGATATTATCCTTTAGACAAAATAGAAAAAGAATTGCTGGTTAATGTTAGGAACGGAGTAAGGCATGGCGTAATACACAGTGATGACGTATTATTCTATGGGGCTACGGGAATATTTCCTAGACCCGAGCCACTTATTAAATTGCATAAACTAGTGAAAAAATACTACAAAACTATAGCATGGAGTCACGCAAGCTTAGCAGCCATAAGATATTCAGAAGAGAAGTATGGTCTCATAAGTAAACTATCAGAGATTATTTATGACAATGATAGTCAGAAATATTTAGGTGTAGAGGTCGGAATTGAGACTGGTTCGTCAAGATTAGCTAAAGAAATAATGCCTGCAAAATCAGCTCCATTCAAAATAGAGGAATATCCTGAGACTGTTGAACAGGCTTTCAAAATTATGCATGAAAATAGAATTGTACCAGCTGGTACCATGATAGTGGGTTTACCCGAAGAAACTGAAGATGATGTCTACAAAACCATAGAGTTAGTGGATAATTTGCGTTCATATAGAAGCATACTTGTCCCAATGTTCTTCGTTCCAATGGGATATTTTAAAAATAAGGACTGGTTTACTAGAATAAAGCTAACTGAGGCACATATAGAGTTGTATAGAAAGGTCTTTTGGCACGATATATATTGGGGAGAAGATATTATGAATAGATTCTATATGAAGGGACCACTATACTACCCAGTGAGGATGGCTCTTAAGTTATTCTTGAGAGTTGCAAAAAGACAGATGAGAAAAATAGAAGCTAATCTAGGAAAATATCTTAAGAAGTAGTATTAGGCTTTTTCTTTGGATATATATATTCTTTTGGAGCACTACTAAACGTTTCTAAATATTTCCTCAACATTTTTGGTACTTCTACAACACCATCTTCCTTTTGGTAATTCTCAAGTATAGCTGTTATAGCCCTGGTGCTAGCTATTGCTGTACTGTTTAAAGTATGCAGGTATCCCTTCTTATTGTTCTTTTCCACATATCTGATTCTCATCCTATAAGCTTGCCAGTCAAGACAATTACTACAACTAACCATTTCTCTAAACTTAGCTTGTGCCGGCATCCACACCTCAAGATCGTATTTTTTAGCGGCAGGGGCACCTAAATCACCTGATGCTATATTTATTACCCTATATGGTAAACCAAGACCTCGGAATATCTCTTCTGCGTTTTCAATCATTTCTTCATGATATTTCCAGCTGTCCTCGGGAGAGGAGAAGATAAATTGCTCAACCTTATGAAATTGATGCACTCTGAATATACCTTTTAAATCCTTGTTTGCAGCACCAGCCTCTTTCCTGAATGCAGGACTCACACCAACTAACTTGAGGGGCAATTCTTCCCTTGGTATCTCCTCCTTATAGTATAAAGCTGCTATGGAGTGTTCGGCTGTGGCTATTAAATATAGATCTTCTCCCTCGATCTTATATATAGCATCCTTAAATGTATCTAGATCTATAACACTTTTAATTACCTCTCCTCTAAGCATGTAAGGTGGTAAAACAAGTGTATATCCCCTTGAAGTTATCGTATCAATAGCATAAAGTAATAAGGCTATATCTAACCATACTATATCGTTAAAAAGATAATAGAAACGCGAAGCAGCGACCTCTCCTGCTTTCTTCGTATCACCTAATCGTAAAACACTCTCTAACATATCCGCATGTCCTACAGGTTTCCAACTTATTATCTCGTAGTCCACCTTATGTCCATTTGTCTGTTTTAGGAACTCATTAACATCATCTTTGTATACTTTAAACTTACCCCAGAATCTTATAGGAAGACTATAACTCTCATCTGGACCTATTGGAACAGAATCGTGGACAAGATTAGGAAGAGATAATAATAGACTTTCCCTTTCCTCTTCTATCTTCTGCAATTCTTTTTCCTTATCCTCTAAGGTCTTCAGTAGTTCTTTTGCCTTGTTAATTAGTTCACTTTTTTGCTCTTTTGGTGCCTTAGGAATTTGAGAACTAATTAGATTATGTTCATGTCTTAATCTCTCAACTTCCTGAAGAGTCTGTCTCCATTTTTTATCAAGTTCTACTGCCTTATCAACAGTAGATGTATCAATAAATCTTTTCTTTAGATTTTCCTTTAAAGCTTCTGGATTATTTCTTATTAGCTCTAATATACTCCAAGACACATTTAATCAAATGATTAGAAAGGATTTATGCATTCCGCTCTTGTTGAGACTCTTGCTGAGAGTCAGGTAAACCATAAGTTTGAATCCACATTTCTACAATATCATAACCGTATAGCTTTTTGAACCTCTCTCTACCTTCAGCTGTCATCTTAAATGGAGTCCACTGTGTGTCAAAATCAATATCAACTTCCACGCTCTTTGCAGGCACAGTTTCTTTCACTACTTGCTCTACCGTGTAAATTAAGTCATCAATAACTGGGCAACCAGGAGCTGTAAGACCAAGCCTAATATAAATCACACCGTCATCATTAATTCTCAATTCATAAATCAAACCTAAGTTAACTATATCCACTGGAATTTCTGGATCATAAACTTGTGTTAATGCCTCCATTATTTTAGCCTTCCATTCCTCTTTATTTATTGAGCTCATATCTTCAACCAATTAAAAATATGCGATGAACAAATATTAACGCTTTTCTACTATCTCTCAAATTCTAATAAATCTCTATAAAAACAGCTCCTATTTCCTGTATGGCATGTTGGACCTTGAGGATTAACCAAGACTACTAAAGCATCTCCATCACAATCCACTTTCACATCCTCCACTATTTGATAATTATGACTAGTTTCTCCCTTCAACCAAAGGGTCTTCTTACTTAAAGACCAAAAATGCACATAACCTGTAGTCAAAGTTTTTATTACAGCATCCCTGTTCATACTACCTACCATCAAAACTTCCTTGGTATTAGCGTCTTGAAGCACGGCAATTACTGTGGATTCAGTATGTCTAAACCAAAGTTTATCAACTATCTTTTTAGCTTGTTCCTCACTTAACTTCATCACTTTTTCAACCACCTGTATACATTCATTAAAAACTTCCTTCCTACTAGACTGCTTTTTTCAGGATGAAACTGTGTACCAACAATATTCCCGATATTTACTACGGCAGGATAATCTACACCGTACAAGGTAGTACCTAAAATCACATTTTTATCAGTAGGATAAGCGACATAACTATGAGCATAGTACACATATTGATCATTAATCCCCTCACTTAGCTCATTATATCTAATCACATTAACCTTATCCCAACCAATATGTGGAATCTTGACTCCTGGATGATTTATCTTATCGACTCTGCCTTTCAGCCAACCCAAACCTTTGTTCAGACCGCCTTCAGTACCTTCTTCAAACATTATCTGCATGCCTAGGCAAATACCCAAAAACCCTGTTCCATTACTTCTAAGCACCTCAAATCTCTCCTTCCTAACGACAAGATATTTAGATACCGCGCTAAAGGAACCTACTCCAGGAAACACAATTAAGTCCTCACTACCCTTTGGTTCTTTAGATATTTCCACCTCAAACCCTACTCTCTTAAGCCCAGAATATATACTAAATAAATTGCCGACTCCATAATCGATTAATACTGCCCTCATTTTTTCATCCTTCTCTCCAGTTCTTTATAAACATCTTGGGGCGTAACGTTCTCTAGAGCCATAAGAACCAAAAGATGATATATTAAGTCTGAGACCTCTTCCACAAACCTCTGCTGACTCTCGACTAGAGAAGCGATTATTGCCTCAGTTGACTCCTCTCCGACTTTCTGGGCAACGTAATGCTTTCCCCTCTTAATTAGCTCAACAGTATAGCTACCTTCCTTCATGGTCTTCATACGATCCAGTATTATGGAATATAATTTATCTATAACATCATCACTCATACCTAGCACCTATGCTCTTAGAGTGATATATGAAACCCTCATACTCAGCTATCAACTTTGCCATATTTACAAGTTCCTTATCGGGATTTACGGAATTGGCATAGGAAATGGGCTTCAAGAAGTCATAAACAGTTAAACCTCCTCTTACCCTGGACCAAGCATTTGTCGGAAGTATGTGATCAGGACCAGCCGCATAGTCTATCAGTGCTGGCGGTGTTTTACCTAGACTTATTGCGCCAGCATTCTTAATCTTATGTAAATAAGATTTAGGGTCTTTTACAAACAACGACAAATGTTCTGGCGCTATATCGTTTGCTACATTTATCGCTTCATCTATACTCTTGACCTTGACAATATAATACGTAAACTCCTCCTTATCTAATTCCTCTTTTACCTTATCAATTAGGAAATCTGAAGTGGTAACTAGTATTATATAAGATGTAGATCCATGTTCTGCCTGCGCTCTCATATCCAATATAACATGCCTATAATCTGCTGAGCTATCTGCTATAACAACTAGTTCAGTTGGTCCCTCTATTCCATCAATTGCCACATCTTTGCTGACCAAAAACTTCGACGCTTGGACAAAAATATTCCCTGGACCTACAATTTTATCCACCTTTTTTACACTCTCAGTTCCATAAGCTAGTGCAGCTATTGCCTGAGCCCCACCAATTCTATATAACGCATTGATTTTTAGTTTTTTAGCTATATACGCAATTACAGAGTCTATTCTATTTGGTGGGGTTGCCACATAAATTTCACTAACTCCTGCTACTCTAGCAGGAATTGCAGCCATCAACAAGGTAGAGGGATAAGACTTCAATCCTCCAGGTACATATATACCAACTTTCTCAATTGCTCTCCAAAGTATACCAAATTCTATTCCGTTATATCCTCCCCCTACCATATATGGTAAAGTTGTCTTATGAAATTCAACAAGCTGATCATAAATTCTGTCTATAGCTGCCTTATATTCTTCCGGTATTTTACTTGCCAGTTCATCTATTCTATCTTCAACCACGGAATCTAATTTAGCCTTATCGTACTTCTCCTCTAACTCTAATAATGCTTTATCTCCTCTTTCCTTAACTTTATTTAATATTTGTTCAACTAAAGGGAGTACTTTACTAAATTCGTTTGGTCTAGATTTTGGTATCTCATATTTAATCACATTCTCACCTCTACCCCATTTTTACCCAAATATTTTTTCAAATCCATAATTCTGATAACACCATCATGAAAAACGCCCGCAGCAAGAGCTGCATCGGCAACTTTCAGAATGCCTAGGAAATCGTCAATTTTACCAGCACCGCCACTGGCAATTATAGGTATATTTACGGATTTAGATATTAACTCAGTGATTTCTATGTCATATCCTTCTCTAGTTCCATCCCTATCAATACTAGTAAGTAATATTTCTCCTGCCCCTAACTTTTCCACATCCTTAGCCCAATTTATGGCGTTTATGCCCGTATTGTATTTACCTGACCTAGTAAATACATAATAATCTTTACCTATTCTTTTTACGTCTATAGCTACAACTATCGCCTGTGAACCAAATTCAGCTGAAGATATTGACACTAAATCCCTATTCTCCACAGCTGCTGTATTTATACTAACCTTGTCGGCACCGTTTCCAAGTATCTTCGACACATCATCTAAACTCCTAATTCCGCCTCCAACCGTCAAAGGTATTGAGATGACACTGGCAGTATCTTTAACAACATTCATCATGGTCTTTCTTCCCTCAATCGTCGCTGTAATATCTAAGAATACAATTTCGTCTGCCCCTTCCTCTTCGTACCTTGCAGCTAATTCAACAGGATCTCCCTTATCCACAAGATTAAGGAAATTTACCCCTTTAACTACCCTTCCATCTTTCACGTCGAGACAAGGAATAATCCTTTTGGACGTCATAGGCTTCCCTTGAGACTCCTTACTTCTTCGAACAATATTCTACTAGCCTCATATAATGACATGCCCAAACCTTTAAATGATGCCTCTAGTATATGGTGCGTATTCTTTCCCCTCAACTGAATCACGTGAAGGTTAACTCCAGAATGATAAGAGAAACTAGAGAAGAAATGGTATATATTCTCTATAGCTAAATCCCCTATAGTGTTTCTTTTCAACCTAAACTCAACGTTACTAACTCCTCTCCCTGAAATATCTACTGCAACTAATACTAACGCATCATCCATTGGTATAATAGTATTTGCAAATCTCCTTATACCCTTTTTATCGCCTAGAACTTCCTTGAATGCTTGACCCAATGTTATAGCAGTATCTTCAACCACATGATGATCGTCATAGCTCTGCCTATCCACAACATTCACCTTGGCTGTAGAGTTCATGTAATATAGTAACGTGTAAAGCATATGATTAAAGAAGTTCACAGGCGTAGAGACCTCTATTTCTCCCTTATTGTCTATATCTAAGAATATCTCTACCTTAGTCTCCTTTGTTTCCCTTAGTTTACTTACACTCCTAGACAAATTTGATACCTCTCAATGTCCCATTATAAAAGCTCATTCCTATTATACTATAATCGAACCCAAACGATTTTAGTTTAAGAAGATCATCCAAACTACCAATACCACCAGCATATTCTTTAATTTTCTTCACACTCTTCACATATTCAACCACATTATTATCTATCCCTCCCTTTGTACCCTCATTGGGTATGTAAGTAAATATTACACCTCCAGACTCTAAATCTAATAGGTCACTTACTTTGACACTTTTCTCTTTCCATCCTTTTATGAGCACATAACCATTATCGTCATAGTCAATCGACAAAAATACTTTATCAACCCCAACAGCTGAAATAATTTTATCATATTCTTTTCTGTTAGTTATGGGAAGAGTAGAAACAACTACTGAAGAACAATATTCCAGAATATCTTTAGCAATCTCTAATTTTCTTACTCCTCCTCCAACTTGAGTCCACGAGAAACCTAATCTGCATATCTGCTTGATAATATCTTTATTATCTCCTAGACCCTCTGCTGAGTCAAGATCCACAATATGAATTGCGTCATACCCTTCTGAAATGATTTCTTTAGTTATCTTCAATGGATCCCCCAATATAATCCCTGAACCGCCCTTTCCGCGAATTCTTTTCACAGCTACTTTGTTACTAATATCTATGCTAGGCATCACTTTCATTACTTTATCACCTTTTCTATATCTACTACCACTATGTCCCGGGCACCGTTAGCTACAACTTTTGCTATAATTTCTGGTAATTTATCACCGTCTATTACTGTGATCACTTCCCATGCATCGCCTTTAGCTAGTTTAGAAAGAGTTGGTGATAGCATAGCTGGTAATGACTGTATAACATTGTTTAATTTACCGTCTGGTACATTCATAAATATCATTTTCTTATTTCTAGCATAAAGAGCTCCTTTCATCATCGTTAACATTAGATTAATTTTGTCAGCCTCATCACTCTTCATCCAATATCTGTTACCAATAACTACTGCCTGAGTTTCTAAAACAGTATCTAGTGGTTTTAAACCATGTAATTTAAGTGTAGTTCCGGTACTCATTACGTCTATAATTGCGTCCGCTGCCCCTAATGATGGAATGACCTCTGCAGCACCACTTATCTTGACTACCTTTGCAGGAATCCCTTTTTCTGTTATATATTTTTTAGCTAAGTTGTAATATTTAGTGGCTATCCTTATCTCTTGTTTTATTTGATCAGGAGAATTATAATCCCAGGAAAGCGGTACTGCTAACACTATCTTGGCTTTTCCGAAATCTAACCTTATCAACTCATCCACGTTTGCACCTGACTCTAACACGTAATCATATCCGGTAATTCCAATATCTGCAGCACCAGCTTCTACGAGACTTGGTATATCCTCTGTCCTTAACATTACTAATTGTATTCCTTCCCAATTAGTGGGTATTATCAGAGCTCTCTCGTCTGAAGATAAAGGTCTTATCCCTACATAATTTAGAAATTGGAGTACTGGTTGCTGTAATCTTCCCTTATTAGGAATCGCCAGTTTCAACTAACTCACCTAATGCTTTTATTAAAGCTTCACAATCACTTTCACTACCTACAGATATACGGTAATATCCTGAGGCTGGTTTCCTTATAGCTATCCTTTTAGCCATAAGAAAACTTAACAGGTTCCTGTTGTCTTTTACGAAAACAAAGTTTGTGAAAGAGTTATACACTTTTAGACCTAATCTTCTTAATTCTGACAATAGATATTCCCTATTTTTAGATACTTCAGCCACAACATGTTTTGTATAAGAAGGATCCTCAAGTGCAGTTATCCCTGCTATTAAGCCTGGAAGCGAGATATCAAAAGGTGTTGAAGGCTTCATTAATACCTTAATAACATCCTTATTTGCTATCAAATAGCCTACTCTAAATGAAGCAAGCGAAAACGCTTTGCTTAACGTCCTGACTATCATCAAGTTAGGATAATCGTAGATGTGCCTGGAGAAGCTCTTGCCATAAAATTCAAAGTATGCCTCGTCGATCATAACGAAGCCTTTTACAGTTTCAAGTAACTCCTTTAACACGTCTTCAGATAACATTGGAGAACCGGTGGGATTATTAGGATTATCTATGACGACAAGTCTAGCGTCTTTACTCTCATTTAGTAATTTCTCATTATCTTCTTTCCACCAGTCTCCATCCTCAATTAAATTTATTTTAGCTTTCTTTAGTCCGCGTACTGAAGCGTAAATATTATACATGCTATATGATGGATAGTTGAACACAACCTTATCTCCAGGTTGGATGAGATTGTAAAATACAGATCTTATTGCACCGTCCCCACCAGGCGTAGGATAAATGTTCTCTGGTTCAACTTTTGCGTACTCCGCAGCTAAACGTCTTAACCTCTCTGTAAGTTCAGGGTGCTGATAGCGGTTTCCATTAATTAGATATTTTTCCACAGCCTGTATAATATGTAAGGGAGGTGGATATGGGGATTCATTAAGATGGAGTCTTATACCATCTTTTATATCATCAAATGCGTAATCTTCTGCTTCAATTAACCACGGATATATTAACTTTGAAACATCGGTTGGTGCAATAAATGACCCTATTAAACACACGAGACAGTGAAAAATAAATTTTACCTTATATCAGATAATCCTTCAGACATGATTAATATAGTACAGGAAATATTAGAAGAGCCTTCATTAATATTTAGTTACTATAACAACGTAAAAATAGTGATTCTGCTCAACTTAATTAAACATTTAAGGTCTATGGGTAAAGAAATATGTATTGCCAACTTAGAGAAAATTAAACCTGACGTTTTACCACCGGATTTTCATTCAGTATGCAATGAAAGAAGTGAAGTCATTGTTTATGAAGCTGAAGACGAAAAAGAAGTACCTGTGAAATTTACAGTTATTATATTATCAAAGAAATTAAAACTAGGGGTTAGAATGATAGAGATAGACAAATTAGGTGAAAATCTTTACAAGATGAAAATAAATAATAACGTTACACATTTGTTTAGAGTCCTTAATGATTACACAATAAAAGAGGAACAAATAGGAGATGTGGAGAACGAGATACTAAAACTTCTAAGAGAGTACCAACAAATGAGCACGAGGGAGATAGTTCAAATAATAGCACATAAAACAAATTCGAGTAGGGAGGAGGTTAGAAATAAACTATATTTCCTGAAAACTATTGGGGCTGTAGAAATAAAGGAAGGGATAGTGTCACTCAATGATTATGGCTGGTCTAAGAGGTAGAGCGTCCTTATTGTACTTGGTTCTATCCATTTCTGATGCATCTAGTATCCTTATTTCCTTTATACCCAGCTTGTAAGATAGATATTTAACTCCCTTATCCAAAAGATCTTTTTCGTCAAAGTCGAAGTTAGTGACTAATTTCTTCATATCGTCATCAATCTCTCTTGCTTCCTCATAGATTCTTTGATATAACCTGGCATCTTGCTTGCCTTTAGGTTTATATATCTCCATTAGCTGTCTTAATTGACCGTCCTTTTGAACTATATTTATAGCATCCCTCAAGACGTTTAGGAATTCCTTATTAGCCACAAATATCTTTATACTCTTTGGGGTATCTTTGTATACGCTCAATATAGCCTGTATGTCGTTTAATAATTTTCTGTGATATATATGAGTTAAGTCAATAAACAAGTCCACATTGGATTGATCTATTATTGGCCAACTCTCTAAGCTCACTAGTGTATTGTTCCCTATTTTATGCCATAATTCCTCTGCAAAGTGAGGTGCAAATGGAGAAAGTAGTTTAATCCATATCTGTAATATCTGGCTTAGGAGTTTACCATTAGGTTCTCTGCCCTCAGATCTAACGAGTTCGAAGTATTCATTAATGTATGACGAGAAATTGTATAAAATTTCATTTGATGAAGACCTTAAATCTAAAGAGTCCATGTACTGAGTAACATTAATTACCATCTGATAGAACTTACTTTTTAACCACTTTTCAGGAAATCCTTCATCCTCACCCTTAAACTCTTTTAACTTCTCTAAGAGATCATAATAGTTCTTTAAAGTATCAATAATGGATTTTGCATAGCTATCACTGAAATTAACGTCCGAACCTATATCAGCATTTGTTGTTAAGGCTATTCTTATCACATCTGGACTGTACATTCTAATTGCTTTCCTTAGCGGAACTATATTCCTGAGGGATTTACTCATCTTTTTACCATCATACAATACAAAACCATTAACAGCTATCCCCTTAGGCCAAAGTTGATTTGGAAATATAGCAGCATGATTAAAGATAAAGAATGACAAATGATTAGGTACTAAATCCTTACCACTATGTCTAACATCTAATGGATACCAATACAGAAACTCATTTCTCATTGCCGTTATGACATCAACGGGGATTCCGGTAATTTTCGATATCTCATCTGGATTACCATTACCTAACATTACATATTCCCAGAATTCATAGGTAAGCTGAGAAGGTTTTAGTTTATGCTCTTTGAGTCTATGTGCTATGGTGTAGAATGCCATATAAATAGTGGAGTCACTTAGACTCTCAATGATCCACTTCTTGTCCCATGGGAGAGGTGTTCCTAGCCCTCTAGTCCTAGCACATGCCCTTTTTTGTAACCAATCTACTACAAACTCAAAGTCTTTCTTAATTTCAGGAGGGATGAATCTGATATTTTCAATAGATTTCCTTGCAAGATCTTTCCATTCCTGGTTACCATAATCTAAGAACCATTGGTCCTTAAGTATTTTCACAACAACCTCGTTACCGCATCTGCAATAAACAGGTCTATTCATTATTTCATATATCTTCCTTCCTAATCCCTTCTGAGTAATGAATTCTGTTATCTTTTGCCTTGCTGTTGGAACTGGAAGATTAACTAAAGGTTTTAGTTCCTCAACATATTCTGGTTTAACCAGCTTAGTTATATCAATCATTACTCCTTTGTTATACTCTATCCTGTAAACTTGCTCAGTCAATTTTTTCAAGTCATTATCGTTTTGGGGATTAGATTTTTCTACTAAATCCTTAGCTAAAGTCTCTCCCATGCCCTCTACTCTTATGACAGAAATTATAGGTAACTCCGATTTAGTCTTCTTAAGATAAAAGTAATCAAAAGGTGCATGTGCTGGTACAGACATCACAACACCAGTCCCTGTCAAAGGATCCACAAAGTTAGCACCAATTATAGGAACCTCTTTTCCAGTTATGGGGTTAACCGCTGAATGTTTAACAAGCTCGCTTCCCTTTACAACTGCAATGACTTTCAGATTATCTATTTGAAAAGACAACTTAGATGAAGCTTTTTCACTCATAATAAATTTCTTTCCGTCTATTTCAACTATGGAGTATGACTCATGAGGATTAACCCATACTGCTATGGCTCCAAAAACCGTCTCTGGTCTCAAAGTTGCTACTGGTAGAATTCCCATATCAGAATCAAAATAGATCAATACGAACTCTCCGATCTCTGGTTCCATATCGCCCTTTGTATCATGCATGCCCACAGGGATATGATGAACCGGACACCAACCTACAGGGTGAGTATCCCTCACTATGAAACCTTTTTCCTGTAGTTTCCTAAATTGCCATATTATAAATGATGAAAACTCAGGGTCTATTGTTGTAAATTCTCTTTTCCAATCTATGCTTAGTCCTATCTCCTTCATGGCTTGCTTTATTTCTTCTTTAAAGTAATTAGCCATAAATAAAGGATCTACTAATTTAGAGATTACATCATCAGGAATTTCATAAATACTTTTGAAAATATCTATCAGTTCTTTATCTCCTTTAGCCACATCATCAGCCATAGCTATTATTGGTGTACCAGTGTAATGAAACGCCATAGGAAATAGTACATTGTAACCTCTCATCCTCATGTAACGCGCATATATATCGCCAGTCACATATGTTCTTCCATGACCTAAATGAAATGGTGAATTAGGATAAGGAAAAGCAATTGTAGTAAAGAATTTCTTCCTATTCGGATCTGGCATTGCATCGAATACTCTTTTATTTTCCCACTCTTTCTGCCATTTCTCTGAAATTTTAATTAGAAATTCAGCAAAGCGACCATAATTCGAAATAAACGCTCACCAAAACACGTATATATATCACTTAATATAAAAACATTAAACATGTTTACTAGATCAGGTGATGATGGGAAAACAAGTATAGCTAACAAAAAGGTTGGCAAGGATTCGCCGGTAGTTGAACTTTTAGGTGACATTGATGAGCTGAACTCGCATATAGGTTACGCCATTACACGACTATCATGGGAAGATATGAAAGAGGATCTCCAAAAAATTCAAGTCCACCTGTTTGAGGTCGGAGAGGATATAGCTAGTGATAGTAAGAAAAAGAAAATTGATGAAAGTTACGTGAAATGGATTGAGGAGAGAACTTTAGCTTACAGAAAAGAAAGTGGTCCTGTAAAACTATTTGTGATACCTGGAGGATCAGAGGAGGCTTCCTTACTGCATATTACCAGAACAGTCTGTAGAAGAGTTGAAAGAAATATGGTCAGATATTCTAAAGAAATAGAAGAACTAAACAAACAAAACATAGTTTATCTGAATAGGTTATCATCATTACTATTTGCTATGGCGTTGGTTGCGAATAAGAGGAAAAATGTACAAGAAAAGTATTACGATATAGGAAAATTTTGGTAATTAAGCAATCCTGAGTTAATCAAAAGTTCACAATTTTTACATATTTCCCTACCATAACTGGTAGGATCACCACAAATTTTACACCTGGGTAGCTCATCTTTAAAACTACTACCACTCCTCACTCTTTCTGCTATACTATCGAAGGTATCCAATATCTGTAACAGAGTACCTGGTCTTTTCTCTTCTAACGCGTACAATAGCTCTCTTACCTTTGCTCTCAGTGTGGGTTTTAACTCTATGTAAGGGCATTCAACTTCCTGAAACTTGTAACCTCTATAGTATGCATACATTGTAGTTTCCCATTCATATATCCTCCTTAGTGGTTTCACTCTAAGTACAAACCTGGAACTAAGTTTGATTGGTTTATCACCAAATCTTATCAGCCTAATTAGATCACCTCTAATTACATTCAACATAATAGCCTGAACTTCATCATCTAAATTATGACCGGTAGCAACGTAGTCCCCATTTAACTTAAGACCTGCTGTGTTTATCAATTTTCTCCTAAATCCGCCACAAAATGTACAAGCTGACACATTTAGATTTTTTTTCTTAGAATTAGCTACCATTTGGTCTAAGGTGAAACCTACACTTTTCTCAAAACTGTCCTCTATTAACTCTATCCCTAACTCATTTAGAAAGTTCTTGAACTGAATTACCTGTTCCACTCTATTGTATCCATTTATTCCTTCAATTATATTATACGCGACCAACTTATCATGATCAATAAAAGAGGCTAACGTATCTGCCAGGACATAACTATCCTTACCACCAGATACTGCAAGTACTATTTTACTAGCTCTAGATAAACCTAATCTTTCTATCTCCCTTTTCACCCTATTCCTTATATCTTCGATAAAACAATACCTACAGAGAGACCTACCTTTATGAGCTTGGTATATCTCAGCATCTCTTACTCCGCATAAACTACACTTCATTTCTCTTTTCTCCCCTCAACTAACTTATTCCCACTCACCACTTCATCTATACTGTGTATAGCACATCCTTGTTCTTCAAGTGTCTTCTTTACCTCCTCGAAATCTACATTATTACCCTCTATTACTATCATAAGACCCATAGTTTCGACGTCCATGTCTATTACGCTTATATTAACACCATCCACTCCTTCCAAAGTGGAAATTTTGTTTGCAAGTTCTACTATAGAAATACCTCTTATAGGTTTTAATACGTCAAGCACCAGTCTTCTAATAACCACTTCAAATCTAAAAATAATTGGTAACCATACCATATAAAATTACATCAATAGAGTAACAATCTAATGGAGAAAAGGGAAAATACTCAGAAGAGCTAATTAAGGATATACGTTAATTCTGTGATATGTAACATACTATTCATATGAAAAAATGCCTTTAAAACATGTGTAAAGTACGAGTTAAAAATTTAAATAAGTATGATACCCCCTATCAATAGTATGGGGGGTTGGGATGATGGGGGTTGTTAGTCTTCCTAGAGTCATAGGCAAACAAGTATACGGCTCACTATATGAGTGCGATACAACAGTGCTAGGAGAACAGAAGGTATTAGAACAGATAGTCAGAAAAGCAGCAGAAGAGGGTAATATGACACTCCTTGATGTGAAAGCTTGGAAAATTGGTGATGGTGTAAGTATTGTGGCTATAGTTCTCGAGAGCCACATTACAATTCACACCTGGCCTGAGTATAATTTTGCTACTGTAGATGTTTATTCCTGTGGATCACACACAGATCCCAGAAAAGCCTTCCTATACATAGTTAAAGAATTAAAGGCCAGGAGATATACTATGAATGAGGCTGATAGATCATCAGAGTTTTAATAGCTGGAGGAGGTATAGCAGGTCTTATAGTCGGTCACCATATTTCTGATGTGAACCCAATCGTATTTGATAGAAAACCTTTTGTGGGGAAGAAGTGCACTGGAATTATAAGCAGGAAGACCTTTGAAAAGCTAGATATATCGAGAGAATTTATAGATAGAGAATTTAAATCTATAATTCTTCACTATGAAAATAAAAAAATACAAATTAGAGCTGACCTAATTAGATTAAATAGATATAAATTAGAGCAAAGTTTGGCACAAGATCTAGATGTAAAACTAAAAACAGACGCTGTAGTAAAAAATGAAAAAGAAGTAATAATCACAAATCATAACGAGAAAATAACAGCAGATAAAGTAATCATTGCAAGTGGTTGGAAGGGAAGATCAAAATGGGTTAAGGCAATAGAGTACCTTACAGAACCAGTAAAAATGGAGGACATACACGTGTTCTTCAACAGACATAATGTAGGTGGATTTAGTTGGATTGTTCCTCTACCTTATGGCACCCTTGTCGGTGCATTAGGTTATGACGACCCAAAAAAATTTATTCCTAAACTGGACGCCAGAGTTTTAAATGTCCACGGTGGTGGAATTCCCAGAGCACATCCTACTTTCATAAGAAATGGTATAGGAGACGTTCTGGGTCTCATAAAAATTTCAACAGGTGGCGGAATTTTCTCCATATCTGAGATGTTAGAAGGATTGAAAAAAATAGTATACGAGGATGATGAGAGACTATACATGGAAAAATTCAATCAGTTAAAAAAGGAGATTAACAGACAACTTACCTTGTTTAATCTTGTAGAGAAAATGTGGGGAACTACACTAAGATCTCTCTTTTATATTTTAAATGAGAGAACTATAAATGTAGATACAGAATTTGATTTACATTCACTTATTCCTCGCAGAATCTTTAGACCTCTCCCTGATTAAATTATAACATCCCTCACCTTTTTCTATGAATCCTAACTCAATTAGTTTATTAATAACTTTCTCTGGATCACTAATTCCAAGAGCCTTTAATTCCCTGACCGCTAAAATCTCTCCTACTGAAACTACGTTCTGGAAATATTTCTTTGCCTTCTCTAATTCGTCTTCTGGCAATAAGCTTCACCTTATAAATTCCATTATTATATAATAATTGAACATGAGTGTTAAAGCTTACTTGGAACTGATTAGAGTACATAACGTAGTAGGTTCTGCAGTTTCAGCCTTCATGGGGTATGTAATAGCAACCACATGGAAGTTTACACCACTTTTCTTTCTCCCGCTATTAGTGGTAAGCTTAATAGCAGCAGGTGGTTATGTAATCAATGATATATATGATATAGAAGTTGATAAAATAAATAAGCCAGAAAGACCTTTGCCATCTGGTAGAATTGAAGTTAACATAGCTAGAAGATTCTCCATTGTTCTATTCGCTGTTGGGCTAATAATTTCAATTCCTTTAGGATTAATTCCTTTTGGCGTTGCACTCATAACTATAATACTACTATACGAATATGCAAGGTCATTGAAGAAACTAGGCTTAGTGGGAAACTTTATTGTATCCCTTACCAGCGCACTCTCTGCATATTACGGTGGACTAGCAAGTGGTTCACTTTTAGGTAACTTTATAATTCCCACAATTTACATCTTCTTCTTCACCCTATCGAGAGAATTTGTAAAGGGGATAGAGGACATTGAAGGGGATAAACGAAATGGGGTAAATACGTTGGCAGTAAAATTGGGGGAGAAAAGTACTTGGATAATAGCTAAAATTATTCTCGGAATCCTAATATTCACCTCACCCTTACCCTATTTTCTTGGATTTAATCTAATATATCTCATAGGCATTTTAGCACTAGACGTTCTCCTGATATACATATTGATTCTCCACAACACTATAGAAAGTGCGACAAAAGCTAGGAGCTTGATGAAAATTTACGCTATAGGAACTCTAATCGTCTTCACATTGGGAAGTTTAAGAATATGATAAGGTTTTATCAAACGATTTTCTATACCCCGCTCTTATACCTACTACTCTTACGTTGATTGTACCTTTTTTAGGCTGTAAAGGCAAGGTAAATGTCCTGAGTTCGCCTTTTTTAACATTTTCAAATGATTTGAAACTTATTGACGCCCCGTTCAGAAGAACATTCACAATTACTTTATCTAAGTCAACATCGCCCTCATTTAGTAATTTTACTGTTAAAGAATAGTTAACAACTTCCGCCTGAACGTTAAGGACAATCTTAGGAATGACGTAATTAAGATTGTAAAATGTGAGCAAATGTGCACTTGCCTTTACGTTATTTCCACAGCTAAAGCCAACTGCTATATTTCCCTTCTTCTGAACAAGAAGGTCTATTAAATCTACCCTACTATCAAATTTCTTGTCCTCTATCTGAAGTACTCCATCCTTATTTGAATTCCTGACAATTAGATAACACTCTCCATTACAATTTAGATTCAACACTTCTTGTGGCTTTATTAGCATAGTTCCAGCCATAAGTTCATAATATGTTTTGAAATCTTGAGCAGGATAAAATACTATATGTCCTATATTAATTAGACTAATCTGTTGAAGTTCCTTGTATACTACTGATACATCATTTTTACCTTGTCTTACTAGAGGTGAAACGTCAAAGATTACAGTTGAGAACCTTTTATTTGAATCTTCTACGTCTATGTTAGGCTTAAACTCCTTTGTAAGTGAGAAATCATTAAGCCAAACTCTCCATCGTGGGTTAACTTCCTTATTTCTCTCAATATTAATTACCAGGTAAACCTTTTGCGGCTTATAGTCAACACTAAAGGAATATGTTACTTCCTTATCTGAGCTTCCTAATTTTACAGGACTTACTAGAAAGTCATAATCGATGGTACCCTCGAAAACACCTTTATCGAAAGGCACTATACTACCTATTGGCATACTATTAATTAGGGTACTAAACTAAAATAAAGTAAATGATTAAACAGATTCTCGCTTACATCAGGAAATCAGACCTTGTGGTGGAGGTATTGGACGCAAGAGAACCTGATCTCACCAGATCTAAGCGACTAGAAAACTACGTGATAGAGAATCAAAAGAAATTACTCATAATCTTAAACAAAGGAGACTTGATCCCCGTAGAAGTTTTAGAGAAATGGAAAAAATTCATAGAGGAAAATGAAGGTATACCTACAATATACATATCAGCCACACGACATCTAGGGACAAAGGTTCTCAGAGAGAAAATTAAGGAATTGATAGAGGGTGAAGGAAAAATAATTTTCATTGGTTATCCAAAGACTGGAAAGTCTTCAATAATAAACGCCTTAAAGGGACGGCATTCAGCCACTACCTCTAAACACCCTATGAGCTATGGATATACAAGAAGTATTCAACTTTTCAGAATAGATAACAGACTATTTGCATGGGATACACCAGGAATAATACCCCCTGATGGCAACGAGCTAGAAAGAATCATAAGAGGAGTAAATGTGGACAAGCTAGAGGATCCAGTGAGAGGAGCAAAATTGCTAATCGAAAGAATAGAAGGAATAGATAAAAGTGTTATTAGAAATACGTATAAAATAGATTACTCTAATTACTTGGATTTCTTAGAAAAACTTGCACTAAAGAGAGGATGGATTCTAAAGACCAGTCATGAACCTAACATAGATGAAGCAGCCAAGGCTTTTATAAGGGATTATCATGAAGGCAAAATAATTTATTATTTACTACCTAAAAATGCTAACAAATGATAAAATTAGTGGTCTTCGATGCGGATAAGACATTGTGGACCCATTCAAATATATCAATTTTTCGACCTCCAATAAGATTAATTGACGAAAATAGTGTTGAAGACTCAATAGGTAACAAATTGAGATTATTTGAAAATGTTAGGGAAACATTGTCTGAAATTAGACAAATGGGATTGTTTACAGCCATGGCAACGTGGAACATACCTGAGAAGACAGAACTTGTTTTATCTACTCTTAAATTAAAAGATTACTTTGATGTCATAGTATCTAACGAACATCCTTATAAATTTCTTTATATTATAGAAATAATAAATAAATTAAGTAGCCTGAAGAATGTTAAGATTAAACCAGATGAAATTATATTTGTTGATGATAGAAGATCTCACTTCGGAAATATATGGCTATATGTGGGGAAGGTGAATTGTTTAGAAATGTGGGTTGATGTGACAAGTTATACCCAACTACTGGAAAAAATTAAAACTATTTATAAACTAAAGGAAGAAAGTAAAAAGATATACAATAATGCTTAAAAATTTAAAGTGATATTATTGCCGAAGTGAAAAAAATGAAGGGTGAATATACCCTCCAAATTTAATAATAGTACCCATATATTCTTCTATAAGCCAGAAGAATTTAACACAGAAAGATCCATGTTTGAATATATTCTTAGAAGGTGTTTATAATGCCTAGTGGTGCTAGAATAGTTGTAGATTCTCTAAAAAGAGAAGGAGTAAAAGTAATCTTTGGAATACCAGGTTTATCAAATATGCCCATATACGATGCATTCCTAGAAGATCTAAAGAATGGTGAACTAAGACATGTTCTAATGAGACACGAGCAAGCTGCAGCACATGCCGCAGACGCTTATGCTAGAGTATCAGGATTTCCAGGAGTTTGCACCGCCACCTCAGGACCAGGAGTTACTAATCTAGTAACCGGTTTAATATCTGCTTACTGGGATTCTTCCCCTGTAGTTGCAATAGCAGGACAAGTAGTGAGACCGTCAATTGGAAAGATGGCTTTCCAAGAAGCGGACACTATAGGTATTTTTGAGCATATAACAAAGTACGTGATAGAAGTTAAAAAGATAGAAGAATTGCCACAAATGATAAAGAATGCATTCTATATCGCGGGAACTGGAAGACCGGGACCAGTAGTAGTTGACATACCTAGAGATATACTAAATGAAAAAATGGAAGATGTTAAATGGCCTGAAAAACCTATAGTTCCTGGTTATAGAGAATTCCCCACGATTATAGATAGACAAAAAATTAAGAAAGCTGCAGAACTGTTAATAAATGCTGAGAAACCCATAATATTAGCAGGAACAGGGGCAACCTGGTCTAATGCTACAGAGGAAATACTTGAATTAGCAGAGCTATTGCATACACCTATAATATCGACATTCCCTGGAAAAAGTGCCATACCTCATGATCATCCACTATACTTTGGTCCTATGGGATATTATGGAAGAGCGGAAGCATCAATGGCTGCCTTAGAATCAGACGTAATGTTGGTTGTTGGAGCTAGACTAAGTGATAGGACAATCACATCTTACGACGAGATGAAAGAGACTAAGAAAAAGTTCATAATGGTAAATGTTGACCCTACGGATGGAGAAAGAGGATTAAAAGTAGACATAAACCTTGTGGGTAATGCAAAGACGTTGTTGAGAGAACTAATAAAAGCTGTAGTAGAGGTAGGTAAAAAGAACGATAAAAGTGAGTGGGTAAAGAGAATAAAAGAATATCAGGAATACTATTCACAATTCTACTACGTAGAGGAAAACAATAAACTAAAGCCTTGGAAAATTCTTAAGATTATAAGAAACTCAATTCCTAGGAATTCAATAGTAACAACAGGAGTTGGGCAACATCAGATGTGGGCTGAAGTTTTTTGGGATGTTTTAGAACCCAGAACTTTTCTCTCCTCTACAGGAATGGGAACTATGGGATTTGGACTGCCAGCAGCTATCGGTGCAAAGTTGGCAAAACCAGACAGAGTAGTTGTGGATCTAGACGGAGATGGATCATTCCTAATGACTGCAACTAATTTAGCCACTGCAGTAGATGAAAACATTCCCATAATATCCGTAATATTTGATAACAGAACCTTAGGTTTAGTAAGGCAAGTTCAGGATCTATTCTTTGGAAGAAGGATAGTAGGAGTAGATTATGGACCTTCACCAGACTTCATAAAGCTTGCTGAATCATTTGGAGCGCTTGGTTTTAATGCTACAACTTATGAAGAATTGGAGAAATCCATAAAAATTGCTATAAAAGAGAATATTCCTTCTGTAATTAGATTGCCTATAGATAAGGAGGAGTTAGCTTTACCCACATTACCTCCAGGTGGAAAGTTAAAACAGGTGATAGTACGTGACCCAAGAAAAGGTAGTTAGAGTAATTGGTTACTACAGAGATCCTAGTTTCCTAGAAAGAATAATAGGTCAGTTTAGAAAACTACTCATGGACATAAACTGGATGCAGGCTAGAAAAGTCTCAGACAACGGACTTTATGAGATATATTTTGGAATACCATACACTAACAACTTTGAAATTGCTATAGCAAATTTAAGTAAAACAGTTGATGTGGAAAAAGTTGAACTACTGGAAGATGCCACTGTAACTACATATATAATAAAGCAAGACGGAAACGTAATTAAGGGAGATGGTGTAGATGCAGAGGAATACGACATAGTTGTTTATAAACCAGTTTTTTCTAAGATTACTGTACTAAGTTGGGGTGTTATAAATGGCAAAAATCTATACTGATAAAGATGTATCATTAGATGTTATAAAAGAAAAGAGAGTTGCAGTTTTAGGTTATGGTAGTCAAGGGAGAGCCTGGGCTCTTAATCTAAGGGATTCGGGCATAAAAGTTAGTGTAGGCTTGGAAAGGGAAGGTAATTCATGGAAACAGGCAGAAAACGACGGCTTTAAACCACTTCGTACTGAAGAAGCAGCGAGGAATTCAGATATAATAATATTTCTACTTCCAGATATGATTCAAAGGACAGTTTATCTGGAGAGAGTTAAGCCATACCTTAAAGAAGGAATGGATTTAGTATTTGCCCATGGTTTCAACATACATTATAGATTGATAGAACCACCATCCAACGTTGACGTATACATGATAGCACCTAAAGCACCAGGACCAATAGTGAGAGAATACTTTGCAAAGGGAGGAGGAGTACCAGCATTGGTGGCAACATATCAAGACTACTCAGGCAAAGCTTTACAAAAGGCATTGGCAGTTGCAAAAGCTATTGGAGCTACAAGAGCTGGGGTAATCGAGACCACATTCAAAGAGGAAACTGAAACCGACCTATTTGGAGAACAAGTAGATCTAGTAGGCGGAATTATGCAACTAATGAGATATGCTTTCCAAACCCTGGTGGAGGCAGGCTATCAACCAGAGGTAGCTTACTTCGAAACAATAAATGAGATGAAATTAATTGTAGATTTAGTGTATGAGAAAGGTTTCTCAGGGATGTTAACAGCAGTATCAGATACCGCAAAGTACGGAGGAATGACAGTTGGTAAAATGGTAATAGATGAGAGTGTTAAAGAGCGGATGAAAAAAGCGTTAGATAACATCAGAAGCGGAAAATTTGCAGAGAAGTGGGTTGAAGAATATGGTAAGGGTGCAAATACTATCAAAGAAGGTATGAAGGAAGTTGATAATAGCACTGAGGAGAAGGTAGGCAGATCTCTTAGAGATATAATTCTGAGAGGAAAACCTAAATCCTAAGTGTTTTTATTTTATTATGTGAGTAATAAAACTAAAGGCAGTACAGTTGAGAGATATCTTGTTTCAAGGCTTAGAGATAAAGGATTTGCAGTTATAAGAGCACCAGCAAGCGGGTCTAACAGAAAGGATCACGTTCCCGATGTAATTGCGATGAAGTCTGGCGTCATAATACTTATAGAAATGAAAAGCAGGAAAAATGGAAACAAAATATACATTCAAAAAGAACAGGCTGAGGGAATAAAAGAATTTGCGAAAAAAAGTGGAGGTGAACTTTTTCTAGGAGCTAAGATTGCAAAAGATCTCAAATTTCTAAGATTTGATATATTGAGGAGGACAGAAGCAGGAAATTATGTTGCGGATTTAGAGACAATTAAGTCAGGAATGGATTTCGATGAATTGGTAAGATATGTTGAGGGGAAAATAAGTAAAACATTAGATTCCTTTATGTAGTATCCTCATCAGGAAACCTTACTCTTATCTTTATCTTGTACTTTTTCTCATATTTTTTCAACTTAGAAACAACTTTTTTGTTAAACATTCCTATTTCGTCTCTAGGTATTGTTATTATATACTCACCATTTTCGAATGATATGGAAGCCGAGGGTATAATATTGTTGATCATACTCTCCAATCTTCTCTGGGTAGAATTTGTCTGTAGGTTTTTAACAGGAACTATCATCGTTTGTTCTCCAAAAACATATATTTCGTATTCAGCTTTATCACTTATTAAATCCTTAACCTCCACGACAGGTCTAGCTAGGTCGGCTTCCTTTAACCCTGTCGGAACTTTAACCGTTATATCAAGACCGTAAACCTTTGCAACGTTTCCTGAATTAATGAAAACCACAGTGTCTAGAATGTTAGGGATTGTACCAATATCGATTCTATTTATAAACCTATGTATTGCATCTATTGGTGATGTTGCATGAACAACGCCAATCATTCCAATTCCTGCTAACCTAAGATCTATGTAGAGCTTGAAATCCTCATCATTTCTCATTTCGTCATATACAGTATAATCTGGTCTACTTAACAGAAGAATATCATGAAGTTCTCCAACTTCAGCGTAATTTTTGGAATACTGCGTAACCTCTGGTGGTAAATGCATATCTCTAGGTGATTCAATTGTTTTTACAACCTTATTCATCCTCGTGTAGAATTCAGCTAAGGCTTGAGCAAAAGTAGTTTTACCCATTCCCGGAGAACCAGCAATCAATATGCCTTCTGCCTTATCCCTTAACCTTTTGAGTAATTTTTCGTCCATATTATACTCTTCAAGCTTCTTTTTCACTACAGGTCTAGTTATGGTGACTTCCCAACCATCGCTCAAGGGCGGTCTAATTATAACTACCCTATAGTTACCAAGTTGAACAATTGTTGAACCTTTCCTTTCAATTTCTATAAAAGAGTCTTTAACGTAATTTACCGAGGAAAGGATCTCATTAACCACTCTCTTAATATCAGTGCTAGTGAGAGGGTTGCTTGATAGTTCAACAAACTGCCATGAACCTGGCTTACCTTTCTTTGCTTTTGGTGTTACGCCCTCCTTCAAATGCACACTCATAGTGGTTTCATCAAACATTTTCTCGATTTCTAACTCTGTCTGACTTGGTTGAAGGAGGACAACATCAATATTCAAACTCTCTGATAGTTTCTTCTGTATTTCGTCTGTAGTTACTATTGTACATTTACGGAATAAACAGTAGTCTCTTAAAACCCCATTTAATGAACCGTGCAAATTTTCACTGTTAACTATTTCAAAACTAACAAGTAAATTCTCACTTATTTCCTTTAATCTCTTCACCTCATCCAACGCGATCTCAGCCGTAACTAAACCTTCTTTTGCCTCTCTCTCTAAATCCTCTAAGAGTCTCTTGTGAATTAGGATATTACCATAAATCGTTCTGTTCTCGATGTACTTCAAAAGACCATGAAGAAGAGCAGACTTATCTGGAAGTAAATCTCTTGCAGGCAAGACTAAAATACCCTTCTGAATAGGATTTTATTTCATACTAAAAAATTTATTTCTTTATTTTGCTCAAGAAATACTCATGTATAATTGTGCTCTCTGATAATTCAGGATGAAACGTTGTAGCTAACATATTCTTCTGCTCTGCCATTACAATTCCGTTCTCGAATGAAATTAAAGCAGTTGCGTCATTCCACGTCCTCTTTATGATCGGAGCCCTTATAAACACAACTCTTGCTTTACCGCCACCTATTACGTGAAAATCTAGATCTGTTTCAAAACTCTCCCTCTGTCTTCCATAATAGTTTCTTACTACCTGAATGTCCATAGTTCCTATCAATGGCTGAGATTTCTTACCCACTTTTGCATCAGATACATCTTTAGCTAACATTATAGCACCTGCGCATGTACCTAAGACAGGTAACCCACTATTGATTTTTGCTTTTATCTCGTCTAAGACACCTAACTTTTCAGCAATTATTCCTATTGTGGTACTTTCTCCTCCAGGTATTATAACACCGTCTATTAAATCAACGTCCTTAGGTTTCTTTACAGCTATAACTTCTCCTGTTAAATTAAGCTTACTCATAGCTCTCTTTAGTTGTATTGCATGTTCCTCAAAGCTTCCTTGATATGCTATAACACCAACTTTCACTTTACACACCCCTTACTTGTAATAATTCCTCAGGTTTCAAGGTCTTAATATCAATACCCATCATGCTCTTGTTCTCACTAATCATTTTCTGAGCCTCTAATACGATTTCTGGATCTTCCCAGTTAGCTGCAGCTAAAACAACTGCTTTAGCTCTTTGATCTGGGTCTTGACTCTTAAATATACCAGAACCTACAAATATACCATCAGAGCCTAGCCACATCATTAAAGCAGCATCTGCTGGAGTAGCAATACCTCCTGCAGCAAAGTTGACTATGGGCAATCTTTTCAATTTCACAACTAATTCTACCAATTGATAAGGTACCTGGTATTCTCTGGCTTTCTTTAATCTGTCTTCTTCAGGAAGCGAAATTAATGTGGATATCTCGTAATTCATTATTTTCATGTGCTTTACTGCCTCACTAACATTTCCTGTCCCTGCTTCTCCTTTAGTCCTTATCATTGAGGCACCCTCGTATATTCTTCTCAGAGCTTCACCGAGATTTCTAGCCCCGTTTACGAATGGCACTTCAAATTCCCATTTGTTTATGTGATGTTCTTCATCTGCAGGAGTTAAGACTTCACTTTCGTCTATCATATCAACTCCTAACGCTTCGAGTACTTTCGCTTCGTAGTAATGCCCAATTCTAACTTTTGCCATCACTGGAATTGTTATGGAACTCATTACCTCCTCAATTATTTTTGGATCTGCCATTCTTGCCACTCCTCCGCTTTTCCTAACATCATAGGGCAACTTATCAAGCACCATTACAGCAACTGCCCCTGCGTTCTCTGCAATCTCAGCTTGAGTAACATTAGTAACATCCATGATTACACCTCCTTTCTGGAAAATGGGAAAAGCGTGTTTAGCCATTACTGTTCCTTTTGCAGGTAACGTTTGAGGTATAGAAGGAGAAATTGACAATAGACCTGTATCATTAATAATATCTTTTAACTCAGCTAACTTATAGAAAAACTTCTCTATTTCATAAAAACTCAGATCATATAGTCTCATACGATAAAGAAGTTATATTAACTTAAAAACTTTAATACAATTTGGCTTTCTGTTTCCTCTCCTGTTCTGGTCTTATCTTTATTACACCTAAATATACAGCACAATTCACACAATAACACTTGGTCACTGGATATCTCATAATTATTGCTCCTTTCTTCTCCAACTCTTGTGCTAGAGCTGGATCCACAGGACTATAAGGCTTAGTCACACAGATTGCCTTATCCTCAGGAATTCTTGCACCACATTGGTCACAGTGTATGCTACCAACGTGTCCTTTGTCGCCCTTTCTTCTCCCTCTATTCTCCCTCTTCTTTGGCAAAAATCAAACACCCTACTTTATTCACCGCAATTATTTTTAATAAGTTTTTGCTAGCCTTAGAGTTGTCTTAGCAGGTTTTTTACAAACCACGCAAGTAGATTTGGAAACATCTCTTGGACTATCATAAGGCTTACCTAAAACTCTTGCACCTGTAGTTTCCTCAATTTTCAAACCGCATTCATTAGATTCGCACCATGGAACCTCTACTATACCCGCCTTGCTGTCCAACATATTCTTAGCCTCCTCGAGTTTGTCGGTATATCTAATCTTACTCCTCAAAAAGTTCCAAGCCCTCTCCTTCAGATCCTTTCTAAGTGTTTCTAATAGTTTTACTACTTCACTAACTAGATTCTCTTTCTTGACACTTACCCCTTGAAGAGTATCCCTTCTCTTTATAAATACACTATTTGAGGATAGCTCTCTTGGACCTATTTCAATTCTCAAGGGTACGCCCTTAATCTCCCAAATATAATACTTCTCTCCAGGTGTTTTTTCTGTATCTTTATCTATAACAGTGTTAATTCCATTACTCATCAAAATTTTTGCCACATCTTCAGAATACTCAATTATCTTTTCAGTCTCCTTTTCATCTTTGGCTGGAATAGGTATTATTACAGCTTTAATTGGTGCTAACACTGGTGAAAGTATGGTACCATGATCGTCTCCATTTATCGAGACAACAACTGCTATTACCCTATCAGAAATACCATAACTAGTTTGATGGGGATAATCTAATGTTCCATCTTTTCTTTGCACTTTTAGGTCAAATGCCTTGGTGAAATGTTGACCTAGATGATGTACAGTTCCTATTTGTAGAACTCTAGAATCTGGCATTATGGTATCAAAGGCTATGGTATATATTGCACCTGCGAACTTATCCCATTCTGGTCTTTGGGACATTATATATGGAATACCCAATTCCTCGAAGAAGTTCTTATATATTTCAATTGCCTCTTTTACTTGTCTTTCAGCATCTTCATACGTCTCATGGAGTGTATGAGCTTCCTTAAATGTTGATACTTCTCTAAGCCTGATCATTGGTCTGGTAGCCTTTGTCTCATATCTGAACACACTAACAATCTGATAATATTTCTTGGGTAATTGTTTATAACTCTGAACCCAGTATGTTTCCATGTAAGTTATTGCTGTCTCACTTGTAGGTCTTAATGCTAACCTTATATCCAAATTCTCTTCTCCACCTTTGGTAACCCAGAACACTTCAGACTCAAAACCTTTAATATGTTCACTTTCTCTCCTTAATAGATCCTCAGGAACTAACAATGGAAATAAAACTTCTTCATGCCCCTTAGCGTCTAACAATTTTCTGATAAGGTCTACAGCAGCTTGCCTTATCTTAAAACCATATGGAAGCCATACACCCATTCCTTTTACAGGATATCTGCCATAATCGTAGATCTCTGCCTCTCTTATTACCCAATCAAACCACTCTGAGAAATTATTTTCCCACTTCTCTCTCGTTAACTTCATAGCTAAACTACTGAATCAAAAAGATGAGCAGTTAAAAAACATTATTATCTTTGTGACTCATTTATATGCCTGCGAATAACATTAATACTGCAAATATTATACCGTATACAGCTATTCCTTCACCGATTGCCACGAAAATTAGAACAGTACCGAACATCTCTCTTTTCTCGGTAAGGACACCGATACCTGCTGCCGCAGCTGTACCTACTGCTACACCAGCTCCAATTGCCGCTAATCCAACCGCAAGCCCAGCACCAATGTTAATTCCCATAAAACCTTGTGGAGTATCTTGTGGAGCTTGAGCAGCTGCTACTATACCTCCTATTAAAATAGGAAGTATTAAAGATATTAGTAATGCCTTCTTCATTCTAATCTCATCATTATATGTTTTGGACTTCCTTTAAAATATTTCTCTTTACACTTTCAAGGTCTTCGAATCGAGACTTTAGAATTTTATTATATTCTTCATTCAATTGAGATAAAATCTCTTTCTTTCTGGCATCCAATTTTGACTTAAGTTCATTAATGTAAGCTTCAGCCATTTTATTACCTCCTTCTTTGAAGTAATTTTCTAACCATTTTAAGTCTTGTGAACTCCTCTCTTGTTCTATCATCTAGAACAGACTTTATGTATTTTGAAGAAGACTGATAGAAAGGCAAGATAGATGTGTCTATTGCATTAATTAAACGCTGTGTTTTTCTTAATTCACCGCTGAGAGCCCTAATACTGGACTCTATTTCTATTAGTGTTAATATCTTCTTGAATGCATAGGACATTTGCTCTCTAGACTTTAATATATATGGAGAGATCTCTAGATTACCAAAAGGCTGTTGCTGAATTGTAGACTCATCCAAATCCACTACAGGTATCTTTACACCAAATAGAACTTTAATACTAATATTTACATTTAATGAGGATGGAATAGAATCTGCATAGGTCTGGATTGTAGACAAACCCTCAGAGGCAACACCTTGCAAGTAAGTGGAATAAACATCACTTAGAACCTTACTAACTTCATTATACACTTTCTCATACTCATCAGCATATTGCCTAAGGTATAGTAACAAGACTTCTCGCTTATTTTCCAAAAGCCTCTTAATAGTCCTAATTAACCTTATTTGCCTTCGTAAATTAATAAGGTTAATCTTTGTAGGTAAGACTTTCCTTGAGCTCATTTCTTTACCCTGTAGTTAGGATGATACTTCTTTATGTACTCAGTTCTAATCAAGCTTATTTCTGACTCTGGTAACATAGATATTACTTCCCAACCTATATCCAATGTAGTCTCTATATCTCTATTCTCATTTATTCCCTGATTTATAAATTTCCTCTCGAACTGTTCAGCAAATAGTAAGTATTTCCTATCAACATCAGATAAGCTGTCCTCACCAATTATTGCGGCTAAACCTCTTATATCCTGTGCTCTTGCGTAAGCTGCAAATAACTGATTTGAAAGATCCTTATGATCATCTCTGGTCTTACCTTCTCCGATTCCGTCTCTCATTAATCTTGACAAACTAGCTAATACATTAATTGGTGGGTATATTCCCTTGTTAAACAAAGACCTATCTAGAACTATCTGACCCTCAGTTATATAGCCAGTCAAGTCAGGTATAGGGTGAGTAATATCATCGTTTGGCATAGTCAAAATTGGCATCTGGGTTATGGATCCCTTTTTACCTCTGACTTTTCCTGCTCTTTCATAGGTTACTGCTAGGTCAGTGTACATATAACCTGGATATCCACCTCTTCCAGGAACTTCCTCTTTAGATGCGCTTAATTCTCTTAGTGCCTCACAATAGTTTGTCATATCAATGAGAATTGCCAATATGTGCATATCTTTCTCATAAGCTAAGTACTCAGCTAGGGTCAATGCTGTCTTTGGCGTAAGTATCTTAAGTGATGGAGGATCATTTGCCAGTGTTACGAACATTGCAACTCTATTTATTGCTCCAGTCTCCTCAAAGAATCTCCTAAAGAATAACGCCTCGTCGTATCTAATTCCAATTGCTGCAAATACAACTGCGAAATTACTCTCTTCTCCTCTTACTGTAGCTTGCTTAGCTATCTGTGCAGCTAATTGGTTTGCTGGTAAACCGCTACCGCTAAATATGGGAAGCTTCTGACCTCTTAGCAATGATGTTAAACCATCTATAGCAGAAACACCAGTCTGGATGAACTCTTCAGGATACTCTCTTACGGAGGGATTAAGGGGGTTACCGTTAATATCTCTTTTCTCACCGCTTAAAACTTGAGGACCATTATCTAATGGTTCTCCTAATGGAGTAAATATTCTTCCTAACATTTCTTCAGAAATCTTTACTTCCAATCCTCTTCCTAAGAATCTAACTTTGGACTGTGTGGGGGAAACACCTGTGGTTCCTTCGAAAACTTGAACTATTGCAACACCTGACTGAGAATCAACAACTATACCTCTCCTTTTACTCCCATCAGGCATTTCTACTTCAATTAATTCGTTATATGCAGCATCTGTAACTCCCTCAATAGCCATTAAGGGCCCTTTGATCATAGAAATGCTATTATACTCCCTGATGTTCATCAATGTGGACAAAATTATGCCACCTCCTTTAATAAGCTATCAAAAGCCTCTTTTAATTTATTGTCAAGTTCGTCTATCTTATTTAGCTCATCATTTTTCACAGTATACTTAACTCTTACAATGTCTGGTTCGAATGAGCCTACTTTCTCCAATATCTTCTTTAATGTGAGACCTTTATCTAACAACTGGGATGCGTTAGTGTAAAAGTCATAAATTAATCTCATGATCTTAGCTTGTTTTTGAGGAGATGAGAAGGCATCTATATCATCAAATGCGTTCTGCTTCAGGAAAGCGTCTCTAATCAACTTTGAAGCCTCTAAAATCAACTTATCCTTATCTGAGAGTGATTCTGGTCCTACTAGCCTAACTATTTGTCTTAACTCGTCCTCCCTCAGAAGGATCTTCACTAGTACACTCCTCATTTCAAACCAAGTAGGATCAACGTTCTTATGCCACCAACTGGCTACTAAATCAACATATGCTGAGAATCCTTGAATCCAGTTAATTGCAGGATAATGCCTTGCTTGTGCTAAAGCCACATCAAGGGGCCAAAAGACTCTTACAAATCTCAATGTGTTGCTTGTTACTGGCTCTGTGAAATCACCGCCTGGTGGTGAAACTGCTGATGCTATACTTACAGAACCAAACCTCTCAGGATTGCCTAACGCAATTACTCTTCCAGCTCTCTCATAATATTCAGCTAATCTTGATGGCAGATAACTTGGGAATCCTTCCTCTGCCGGCATCTCTTCCATTCGTCCACCTAACTCTCTAAGTGCCTCAGCCCATCTTGATGTGGAATCAGCAACCAGTAACACGTCATAACCCTGATCTCTGAAGTACTCAGCCATAGTCACACCAACATATATACTAGATTCCCTTGCGGCTACTGGCATATTACTGGTATTAGCTACCAATATAGTCCTCTGTAACAAAGGCTTCCCTGTCCATGGATCCTTAAGCTTCGGGAATTGTCTCAACTCATCAGTCATTTCATTACCTCTCTCTCCACAACCAACATATATTACAACTTTAGCTTCAGACCACTTTGCCAAACTTTGTAAAGTTACTGTTTTACCACTTCCAAATGGACCAGGTATTGCTGCAGTTCCGCCTTTAGCTATAGGGAATATGGTATCAACAACTCTGGTTCCAGTTAGGAGTGGTTCTGTTGGCTCTAGTTTTTCCTTGAAAGGTCTAGGAATTCTAACAGGCCATCTTTGATATAATTTTAAATCTTTAACATCGCCTTCCATATCAACTCTTGCAATTACATCTTCTACTGTATAATCACCCTCAGGAGAAATTTCCTTTAGTGTCCCATGAACGTTTGGTGGTACTATAATTCTGTGTTCTATTAGATCCGTTTCATTAACCTTAGCTATTATATCACCTGGTGATACTTTATCACCTTTCTTAGCAACAGGAATAACGTGCCATTTCTTATTTCTGTCCAACGCAGGTACTTTAACTCCTCTGGTAACAAAGGGAGATTTCACAGATTCTGCAATTCTGTCTAAAGGTCTCTGTAGACCATCGAAAATACCTCCCATTAAACCTGGTCCTAATTCTACTGATAATAATGAACCAGTTCTATATGCCTTCTCTCCTGGCTTGATTCCGTCTGTGGCTTCGTAGACTTGAATGTATGCCCTATCTCCTTCTATTCTAGTAATCTCTCCAACTAGTCTTAATTCACCAACTTCAACAACTTCGAACATTTGAGCATTTCTCATACCGTCTGCTACAACTAGTGGACCATTTACCCTAACTACTCTACCTTCTCCTGCCATTTTTACTCACCAAATAAAATTCTTGCAACATCATTTCTTAAATCTTCAAAAATCTGATTTAAAATTGTTTTAAGGGTAAAATCTCGTGTCAACTTCTTATCTGGATAGTATATCTTTACTCCACCCTTAATAGAATTATCCACCTCTACTGATACATTATTGACTCGCTTCGATGCCAATAATCCCTCAATGAACTTCTTATCGTTATTAGAGCAATAAACAATAGCTCCCTCAGTTAACTCCCTAGATAAAATACTTTCTATTCTGTTTTTGTAATCCTTTGTATTTGCTATCTTTTCCAACTCATCTAAAGTCTTCTGAAATACTTGCTGAACCCAATAATCCTTCTCCCTATTCACGGCTCTTTTAGTTTCTACTTCAAGCTTAGCTTCCTCTCCTCTCAAAGCCTCAATGTTTTTTGATATAATCTCCTGGATTCTCTTTGAGTATTCAGATAATAGTTCATTATAAGCCTCATCTACAATCAGATTTGCCTCGGTGAAAGCTTTCTTTAACTCTTCGTCTATCTTCTTTTTCTCGACCTCCTGAGTCTTGGATAATAGTTCTTCAAAATCAACCATTTTACTCACCCAAAACCAAGTGATTTAAGTATTAAACCTTTTACATCAACAGGTTTAGCTTCACTGAATGGGCTTGGAATAACTGTTATCAGTGGTTTTTTCTGCTCTAATATAAGGTTATCCACTTTTTCCTTTACTGGAGTATATGTGTCATTAGTCACTAACACTAAGTCTACATCTTCTCTTTTTCTAATCTTTAGAAGTGTGTTCTCTAGTTCTAGAGGATCCTCTAATACAATACCCTCCGTACCTATAAGCTTAAACAAATTAACAGTGTACTTATCGCCGATAACAATAACTTTACCCATCAAGAGTAGATAACTTAAGCTCGAGAATAAATATTTTAAGGTAAAACGGTTTTTCCATATTGAATAGTTTTGATTCTGCCGGAAACAGTGGTAAGAGCTGAAATAATAACGACAAAGGATAACGTGAATGAAGTCGTTAGTAAACTTCTTAAGTTGGGGACTTTTGAGCCCGATGATCCTAAAGTACCAATTTCACAGAACAGGCTTGAAGATGCAAGAAGGATATTAGGAGAAATCAACGATAAAATAGCAAGACTAATACTTCTCATGGAAGCGTCTGAAATAGCTGTTGAGCCAAAAGGAAACCTAAAACAGGATAAACAGGATTGGATTGAAACAGCACGTATTTATACTTCTGAAGCTTCTAAAATAGAGGAGAAATATAGAGTATTGCTTGAAGAAATACAAAAATTGAAATCAGAGAGAGATTCATTAAAACTCAAACTTGATGAATTAGAACCATTCAAGGATGTAGATATTGACCTGAAGAAAATGTATACAAACACTTATTTTGACGTAGCATTGGCTATATTAAGTCGTCAACAAATTGAGGAGTTGAAGAAAAGAGGTTTTGAAGTTATCTCGTATCAGTCAAATAATTTCTATCCATCCCTGATCATAGGTCTAAAGGGGACTGAACTTAATGAGACGTTAAAAAAATTGGGAATTAAAAGATTAGAGACGCAGGATTTGGTGTCGCCTAGCCAGCAATATAAGACCATTATGGACAGAATTAACTACATAGATGGTGTTCTTGGTGCAAAAAGAAAGGAATTAAGAGAGAAAGCTAATGAAGATAAAGATTGGATACAGTCTACATACGGAAAACTTCTAACACTTAGAGACAGTATGTTGGTTCTATCTAAAGCCAAAATTTCAGACTACTTTATTCAAATCGAGGGATATGTGTTAGAAAAATTCACTAAACAATTAACAAATTCCTTAAAAGATTCAGCTGTAGTAGTGTATGAATATCCAAAGAGATTCGGTGAACAAGAAGAACCACCTACTTACGTTAATTTACCTAAGTCAATAAGACCATTAGAGAGCATAATAGAGTTATACGGTACTCCTTCATATTGGGAGATATCACCCACACTATTTCTCATAATTACTTTCCCTCTAATCTTCGGACTTATGTTTCCGGATTTGGGAAACGCAATAATTTTACTCATATTCGCAATTTGGTTCCACAATTACGGCAAAAAGAGAAATAGTGAGAGTATTAGATACCTATCTCTAGTGTTGATTTATAGTAGTATAATTGCAGCGATAACGGGTATATTAGCTAGGGAGTTCTTTGGACCTTTAGCGGTGGGCGGTCTACGTGAATTGTTAAATAACCCGTCCTATCCAGTAGGGCCATTGTATAACATCTGGCCTATTTCCGAATCTGTGTATGAGAAGATAGCTCCAATACTGCCAACCTCTGGAGAAACAGGTATAGTTAATACTATAATCATATCACTGCTACTAGGTTCAATACTACTATTTGTAAGTTCAATATTAGGCGTCATAAATACAATAAAGAAGAAGGATTACGAATACCTTGTCCTAGATAGGTTACCTTTACTTCTAATCTATACTCCACCACTGATCGTATTCTCTTATGGATTTACAAACATATCAAACTATACGTTACAAATACAGCAATTACTGGGAGGTATTGAATACTTCATATTCCATTCAGGTTCGCCAGCCCCTGGTGCAACACAAATATTAGCAACGTCATTAGTTATTTGGGTAGAGCTTGCCCTAATATTTAATTGGATAGGAAAAATAATTATACTTAGAAGGCATGAGAAGGTTAGCATAGGAAATGCTATAGTTACTGGATTCATAGAAGGTGCGTTTGAAGCTGGAATATTATTACTATCAAATGTGATTTCCTTCATAAGAATCTTAATATTTGCAATTGCTCACTACTACATACTATTTGCGTTTTCGTTCATGGGTTATCTTGCGGCAGGTTCTCCAAATTCATTATTCGCAGTATTCATAAATCCAGCATCAATAGCAATTATAATAGTAGGTAATTTGCTGGCTATAGCACTAGAAGGACTAGTAGTTTTCATACAGGATATGAGATTGCACTTCTACGAAATGTTCAGCAAATTCTATGAGGGAAGAGGAAGAAAATTCAATCCAGTAAAAGCGTATGTTGAATTACCTTAAAAGATCAGGTCTTTCTTTTTCCACTTCCCTTCTTATTTCATCCAATTTTTTCATTAACTCTTCTGGTGACATGTCTATCTTCTTAAATAAACTCCTTATTTCACCTATTTTATGACCAGGCATTACTTTCAAGGAGCCTGCTGAGTCCCACGTCTCACTCTCCAGATCAGAGAGTCCTAATTGCTGATATAAGTTAGATGAATAAGTTGGCATGATTGGATATAGCATTATAGCAAGGGTTCTCAGAGAGTTCACAGAGATATATAATACATTATTGGCTTCATCTCTATTGGTCTTTACTAATGACCAGGGGGCTCTATTATTCAGATAAAGATTTCCTGACCTGGCAAGTTTTAAGATTTCTTCGCTTCCCGCCTTTATCTTTCCTAGCTCAAACAGCTCTCCCATCCTTTTAGGAGATTCCGTAATTAATGTAATCAAATTCTTGTCCTCGTCGTTCAATATTGCCTCCTTAGGAGATGGGATAACACCATCACAGTATCGCTTTACCATGGAGAGTACCCTATTAGCGTAATTCCCGATGTCGTCATTTAGCTCTGTATTAACTATTCTAAGAGCTTCTCTCCACGTGAAGTTTGTGTCTTTCTCCTCTGGTCTTAACCTAATTAATATAAACCTCCAATACTCGACATCCATCAATTTATCAGCTTCATCAATCCACACACCTATTTTCCTACTCTTGCTAAACTTCTGACCTTCATAGAGAAGATATTCAGTAGCAGCTATAACGCTAGGTAAATTATATTTTTCGTTACTTGCCATTAACATTGCAGGTAATATAACAGCGTGGAAAGGAATGTTATCCTTTCCTATGAAATAATAGGTTTTAGTATCGTTGTATAGCCAAAATTCCTTCCACATTTCCTCTTTTCCTAAATTTTTGAAGTACTCTACTGTTGCAGATAGATAACCTAGAAGAGCTTCAAACCAGACATATATTGTTTTGTTCTCTGCACCTTTAAATGGTGCAGGTATACCCCACATGTTGTCTCTTGTTATACTTCTTGGTCTAAGACCTTCCTTAACCCAGCTTAATGCAACAGATTTTACATTATCAGGCATCGTACTAGAACTGGATATCCAGTCCCTTATTTTATCTCCAAATTCAGATAAATCGAAAAACCAATGCTTGGTAACTTTAAATACAGGTGGATTACCACATAGTGCACATTTAGCATTTATTAATGATCTTGGCGTCAACAATCTACCGCAATTATCACACTGATCGCCTCTGGCGTCTTCAAAGCCACAGTAAGGACATACTCCCTTTACGAATCTATCCGGAAGAAATAACTTGTCTTTTTCGCAATATGGAATCTCGTCCTCTTCTACCTTTATGTATTTCTCGAGTTTTATTAGAAAATTTCTAACGAACTCCTTGTGTACTTCAGACTCAGTCCTGCTATAATTATCAAAACTTATCTTCCATGTGTCAATAAATAATTTCTTATCATAGGCATGTGCTTGATCGGTTAATTTCCTGGGTTCTATGTTTCTCTTCCTTGCCTCAATTTCAATAGGCGTACCATGTTCATCACTACCACTTACAAAAACTACATTTTCCTTTCCATATTTTAACCTGGCATATCTTGCAAATACATCTGCTGATAATATAGAGCCTATTAAATTTCCTAGATGTGGAACAGCATTAACATAAGGCCATGCAGATGTTACTAAAACCTTCATAATTTCTGTCGCGGATAGTAAGCTTATAAAAATTGCTGATGTATTTTATAATAGTTAATGAAGTGCCTACAATAGACTTTTCCAAATATCCTTTTCTCAAAGATATCGGAGAAGAGCTGAAAAAATTCGGTGGAGGAGTGACCTTAAAGGACATTTTAGAAAGCAAATACCTCGAGGTAGCAAAAGAGAGACTTGAAAAGATTATAAAAGATGAAAAAGTTGAGAGCTTTTCTAATGTTAGAAACTCCGTACTGGTATTTTACTCACTCATATTGATAGTTGCTTTATTGAATAATAGAAGTATTACGGAAAATATAGCTGAAAAAGAGAGTAAACTTATCGAAGGTGACTTAATTAAAGAGAATCCTGATAATATTCTAGAAATAGGGAAACTTTTAGGAGTTAATGTAAGTAAAGATGAGTTGAAATTTTCAATAAAAGATAAGAGTAAAGAAAGAAATATAATACTACCTTTCAGCATTCCCTTAACAGACTATTTATTTCACATTAGAGAAATAAAGAGAATCAACGAGAACTTTAAATTAAACAAGCGTATAGTGACTAATGGAAAGGTCTACATTAACAAGGCGGATCTAACTAGATTACTCAGAGAAAAGATTAGGCTTAAAATAATAGATCTTATTAGCTCCATCAAATTACCTACAATTCCTGATAATCTTAAAAAGATTGCAGATGAATTAAGAGGAAGAAAAACACCCCCTTGTATCGTAGAACTAAGAAAGAAAAAAGAGTTGACAGATGAAGAGAAAAGGATTCTAGTTGTGTATTCAGTAAACGTTAATGAAGTAACGGATGAATTAGATAAAGAGTTAGTAGCAAAATTTAGGGGAAACAGAAGGGAGAGATATATCGTTTATTCATGCGAAATAATGAAAAAACTCAATTTATGCATTGCTGAATGCGGAGTTAAAAATCCTCTCGAATTATATTACGGACGTCTTCTTAGCTAAGATTAAAGTAAATGTAAATGAACCTCTGAATTACTGTAACTATCGAGAGTATAAGGAAAATATATGCTATATATAATGAAATAAGTACTGAGAATATTGAAACTAGTAATATTACAAACAGTATTATTATACGCTCTCCCCTTTCAATCAAACCTCTGCCTTCTATTTTTTTAAGCCCCAACGATTCAGCCTTGGCTCGAAGATAAGAAATAGTAATAGATATACCTACCAATAAGCCAACCAATAATGATGGAAAACCTAAGCCTAAGAGACCTAAAATATAATTCATATCCTCAATTCTGTCTAAACTACTGTCGAGAAAACTGCCCTTGCTTCCAGCTGAACCTGATAATCTAGCTACCTCTCCATCTATAGCATCCATGAATCCAGACAGCAATAATAGGACTAACCCTAAGATAGGATTTTTAAAGAAAACTAGAACTATCAAGTAAATTAAAGATAAAACCAGACCAATAAAAGTTATAGTATTAGCATTAATTTTAATCTTAATTAGTGCTTTAGCAATAGGCAATAGAATTTTCTTGGATTGTTTTCGTATTCTTGTAAGCATAACCAACACCATTATAAGCAAATCAATTGATTTTTACTGGGAACATGAAAGCTAAAAAATTGATTTTAGTTACGTCAGAAAACCATCCTATGCATAAGGCATTTACAAAGATATTAGAAGATGTGAGTAAAGAACTTGGAATTGAAAAGGAAGTCAAAGTAGAAGATTACGTGTTCGTTACAGACTTTGGCGAGAAGGACGACTTTGGAATGCCATTCTTACCTCAATTATTCATTGAGACTACTGACGGTAAAGTACAGCCAGTACTTACACAGATGCCTTTCAATCCTACGACTTTCCAGCCAGATATAGATAAAGGCAAACAGGAAGTAATTGACAAAATTAAAAATATTAGCTCTCAATAACATACAATAAGTGACTAACGTGAGTTACGTACCACATGTCCCTTACGTTCCAACACCAGATAAAGTAGTAAAAAGAATGTTAGAGATCGCAAAAGCAGGAAAAGAAGACACAGTTTATGATCTTGGATGCGGAGATGGTAGAGTAGTAATTACAGCAGCTAAAGATTTTGAAGTAAAGAAGTCAGTCTGCATAGAAATTAACGATGAAAGATTAAAAGAGACACTCGAAAATATAAACAAGAGTAACGTAGTCGGGAGAGCTTTTGCTGTGAAAGGTAACTTTTTTGAAGCTGATCTCTCCGAGGCAACTGTACTAACAATGTTCTTGTTGACAAATGTTAATGAAATGCTAAAGCCAAAACTAGAAAAAGAATTGAAGCCTGGAACCAGAATAGTATCTCATGAATTTGAAATAAGAGGATGGATTCCAAAAGAAGTGATAAAAGTAGAAGACGGTAATATGACACATCTAGTATATTTATACATAGTTGGTGAACATAAGTGAAGATCTTAGTGTTAAGAAGTGAAGAAGGAAATATCTCTAAAAAAGAGGTAGTTGATGGAGGACTTAGAAACATACTTGTAAAAATAGCTAACGATGCTTTAGGAGAATGGGATGAAAGAAGCTCAGACTTCACTATAATAAAGGACACACAAGAGGTTAAAATACCACTTCCACTTAAGCCACAGTTATACGAAATAATAAAGGACTTTCTAAAATCTAGAACTAAAACTGAAGCAATAGCTGAGATACCAGTTTATATAATAAGTTTCGATAATCAATGGGTTGAATCTGATTATCGCGATAAAAAAGTCTATATAGTGTCTCCATATATAGATGAAAATGCAGAGAAGGAATTAGAAGATTATGCAAAACAAGTAACATCATTAGAACGACCAGAACCAACAGAACAAGAAGATATGGATGATGAAGAAGAATAAAAATAATTATTATTATATTTTAATTTAATACTCTCCCTTCCATCATTCATTTCTTACTCCCAAAGAAGGAGTCAATTGATATTGTAGATACTATTTCATCCCAGCTAATTCCGAATGCTTTAAGTATTTGTTCGAACGTAGTTCTTAGCGTTTCCACATATTTTTCTATGTCTATTTCTGAAATTTTAGCAAGCTGAATAGGCTTTACGCCATCCTTACTTTTAACCTTAACAAACATTATAACGTCTCTTGGTAAGACATTCACACCAAATGCTTTAAGTTGTAAACCAGCCTTAACATGCTGAGGTGTATTTTTAGTGTATGAATCTAAAGGTTTTGATAGCATTATTCTAAATGCTAAGTCATCAAGATTATATCCCTTATTTCTAAGTTTATTATATATATCCTTTATCTTAATTTCCAGCTTATTCTTTACCTCAGGAATGTCATTTGGCGAATTTAAGGACGCTAACATATTCTTTATTTCTGCGAACTCCTTCTTTATGAATTCCGGTGTATTTCTTTTTTTAGCTAACATTCCTTTAATTTCAGTCTTACCATCAGGATATACACCAAAGTAATTTTTCTTCAATCCTGAAAATGCTACGTACTTATATGACTTATCGACCTCTAGATCTAAATTGAAATTCTGTTTCACGAATTTTATTAACTCCTCCAACTTGTCTTTAGTTGGATTGTACAAGAAGAGCGAATCTGTATCTCCATAAATTACCTTGAGATTGAGCTTTTCAGCCTGTTTATAGGTTGTGGTTATTATATATCTTCCGATGGCAGTCACACTCTCTGCCACTGCAGGAGCATATAGCGGGAAGTTCTCTGCTCCAAATACACCATAAGTGGCATTAATGAATACCTTCATAGCTCTCTGGACAACATCGTATAATGATCTTTGCTCCTCAGATATATTACTGTACTTTGCCTTCTTCTTGTAAACTTTAACTCTAAAATCCCTTATTAGTCCTGTAATCACTGCTGTTATTCCAGGTTTATCCATACACACATAATGTAGCTTCTCCCCAGTTTCGTCTTCAACCCATACCTTTTTCGTACACTCATCAATATCTATAGTTTCATAACTAATGTTCCAATTCTTTATTATTGATGGATACAGCGATGCAAAATCTAATACTACCACATTAAAGTATACTCCTGCAGGAGGATCTATGACAACAGCTCCCTTATACTTTTTACCCTTTATAACAGCAGCCGTTTTAACTTGGCTTGATCTTACAAGGATCTCTTCTTTAAGTGGGATAAGCCAATTTCTCTTTCTATGCTCCCAATAATACAGATTCTTAATCCATGTCGAAACTTCGGTTCTAGTTAATTCTTCTAATCCTAGTTTTGATATTCTAGCTAATAATACCATTAATTTTAGTACTAAATTGTTATTGAAAGTAGTAAGTTTAAGTGTGATCTCAGCATCTCTGAGGTTATACTCGATTAACTTATCTATGTCCAGAAAGCTAATGAACGTATCAAGCTTAACCTTAGAAATGCCCAGCAAGGCGGTAGCAACTGCATCTAGGCTGTATTCACTATACTTACCTTCAAAAGCATATATTCTCACTGCCCTGTTAAAGAAAAATTTGTAGAGGTCTATATGAATACCTGCTAAAAACTTACCCTCACCACTTACAACATCCAGTGGAACCTCCTCAGGAGTGAAATTAAGTCTCAAGGCTCTAAAATATATGTATGGTATGTCAAAATCATCACCATTAAAGGTTAGTAGCATGGGATATTCTCGGATTATCTCGAATAATCTAGCTAGAAGTTTCTTTTCAGAATTGAAAATCTCCACTTGGACGCCATCTTTCTTACTAAAATCAGAATTTACGTCCTCTCTTTTTAACGCTAAAACGATCTTGCTACCATCATTACCAGCTAATGCAACACTAATTATAGGGAATTCAGCCCTTTCAGGATCGGGTATTCTTCCCCTATTTGGAGTATAAACCTCTATATCTAACGATACTCTCTTTATATCAGGTACCTCAGTCTCTAGGATAGGTATCCAATCATTAACCGTCTCTTTTGTCATCTCATCAGCGTCAGAGAAAGCTTTCTTGATTTCATTGATTTCCTCTCCTTTAAGTTCAGGATTAAGCTGTGTAAGCTTTCCCTTATTAACTTTATATATTAGTCCTGGAATTAAGCCATTATCGTATACGTAATTATTATAGTATTTTATGTGAGCTTCATATGCCTTAGGTAAGGAGCTCCTCATTCTTCTTACAGCTAATGGGTCTTTAACAACAATTTTAGTAAGTCTAATCTTCTTTCCTGTATAAGGATCAACTTTGTTTACGAGCTCGAGATGATCAAATGAAGGATCTCTTACAACCTTAGTTATTTTGTTAACCTTATCTGGATCAATATCAGTGAGAAAGTAGGGTTTGTGACCTGATTCATCTTGCATAATGTAAATTTTCTTACCCTCTTTATCATAAAGCTTACAAACTGCACGTGACTTTTTACCATCATAATCAACTTGTAATAAGAAATATACTTTTCCGTCCTCAGCTTCCTTTATCCACTCTATCCTCGTCCTATTAGCGGTTTGTTTAGGTACCTCTACATTCTCTTGATTAGCCTGCTCTTTACTCTCATTCTTCTTTATCGAAAAATCAAAGAGTGTTGCTTGTTTGGACATATACAATATATAAATTAGGTAGAATTACGATATAAACTTGAAGGGCTCTGCTCGGAGACAAAGTAGGCGTATTTTTAGGAAATTTCTTCAAAATAATGATAAAATTTCTATTTAATAACTTTGACTTGATATAAATGGCTAGATTACTTGAATTACTGGTTTCTCTTATTTTCCTTCCACAAACTTAAATATTGACTATGTGAATAAGTAATTGTGTTAGACTGTATAGAAGTTGATGGACTGATTAAATTTTATGGTTCCTTTAAGGCTCTAGATGGTCTGACATTTTCTATTAGATGTGGAGAAAAAGTTGCCCTTCTAGGTCCAAATGGTGCAGGAAAAACTACAACTCTAAGAATACTGGCAGGTCTTCTCAGACCTAATGAGGGCATAGTTAAGATAAAAGGTTTTAATATATCAAAAAATCCAAGAGAAGCTAAGAGCAATATCGGTTTTCTTCCCGAGGACGCTGTCCCATTTTTAAATCTTACAGTAAGGGAAAACCTAGAGTACGTCGGAATACTTAGAAATATAAATAACCTGAAAGAGAGAATAAACCATTTACTTGATGTATTAGAGCTATGGGAGTACGAGAGAAAAACGGTTTCCTCCTTATCTAGAGGAAACAGACAAAAAGTTGCCCTAGCAATGGCTATAATACATGAACCAGCTATACTACTACTTGACGAACCTTTAAACTACCTTGATATACCAACACAAGAAAGAGTGATAAATCTTCTAAACTCGATGAACTCTACAATGCTGGTCTCAACTCATATCATGAGTATAGCGGAAAGACTAACGAACAAAATTATACTGATAACAAAGGGTAAAGTAATTTGGCAGGGCGGAATGACTGAACTCAAAAAGTTAGCTGGCGAGAACGAAAGAATTGAACAAGTAGTAGCTAGATTAATCGGCGATAGTTTATGAGAAGTTTAAAACTTCTATATTATTATTTAAAGCAGAGATACACCAAGGGGTTTATATTTTTAGTTCTGATTCTAGTCCTTTTTGCCTTATTTGTAAACCTAGAACTTCATATAAATACGTATTCATCAAAGTCCTTCGCTTTATCTAATTATTTTTACGTCTACTACCTATCTTTTCTCCTGCTATTTTATGTAATATTTGGATTAAGGATGACCATAAGTGAAATAAATTTTATATTAACAAGCCAGGAAAGGGCAGACTATATACTTTTTCTGAAGGGGTTCGCAGATTCTCTCTTTCTAATATTTCTTCTATTATATTCTTCAATTTTCTTTGTAAGAAGTATAATAGACCTTTTAAATACCGCTCTACTATGCTTATTTCTATCTTACTTATCCACCTTATTACTTACCTATGAGAACAGTCTACGTTACCTTATAGGATTCCTTATTGTAGGTTATACAATAATAACCTCTTTCCTATACCCATTAATAAGCCCAATACAAGCTATAACCAATTCCTCAATATACTACACTGTAGGTTTATGTATACTTCTTGGTGCAGTCTTAGCGACTATACCTAAATCATCGATGAGGATTTATAATAATGCTTACGGCTTATCAGTAAATTATAGTATTACACGTTTAGGCAAAAAAGAGAGGATTGAGAGTAGTAGAGAATTACCTAAAAATATACTGGGCCTTTTGTTCTATACCTCAGTGTATGGAGGATTTGTAATGAGATATAATTGGGGAGGAACTTCAACCTATGCTTATGTTAGGAGAAATGTCTTATTGATTCTATTACCTCTTTCATTCATAGTTACAGCAGTTTTAGTCGCATTTCGGAATTCTTCTTCTGTCATACACGTCATTCCCTTATACGTTATAATTATGTATTCGATATACTCGAGTACAACCATACAGTCTGAAAGGCTTTGGATAAACTTCGTAAATGTTGACTATGTTACTTACATAAGAAATAGGATGTACGTTAGGTTATTATTATCATGGATAACATTGTTACCGCCGTCTATAGCTCTGTTGATATCTTCTCAGATTTCAATTGACATTGTCATATTATCTATTCCGCTCTTAATATGTCCCCTAGGTTGGATATCGGCATCTTATTCTAAATTACCACAGGCAAGAGAGACTAACGTAGAGTCGTCTCCTGCTAGGATAGGCGTGAGAACAAGCATATCATTATTGTCAATTATAGCATTAGCTGTAATTGAGACTGTAATAGGACTTATATCCATTTTAGGGAGCATAGTACTAGCCGTGATAAATTTAGTATGCTGTATGGTCTTAATGTACTTTAAACCAGAGATTTGGATTGGTGTTGTAGAAAGACTTGTAAATAATGGCTATGTGTAACTAGTAAGTTCTATTTTAAAGTAGTATAACTACGTTGACTCTATACTCAGGCGACAAATGCCTAGAATTCCAATAAGGTGCTTTAGGATTAAGAACAAGAGTTTTGACCGCTTCGATGAACATTATAGCGAAATGTTGACTTGTTAAAGTTTATACGCATTTAACGAGATTTTTAAAGCCAGGGAGTTTATTCAATTTTCTGCGTAGTACAGAAGTTCTTACTGCAAAGTTTGAACTCTACGTAAAATCTCGTAACTTTTAACGAGTTACCAATACCTATAAACGAGAATTGGCAACCATAATACGGGGCGTCAGAATGGGAGAGAGGAGGCATTATAAATACGGTAACTATATTAAACGTGAGATTAAAGGGCGGTATTACGTATATAGATTGGGAAACGGTAAACGACGAGATAAAGGAAACTTACTTGGATCCTTTAGATAAGGTCATGGAATTTTACGTTAGCAGTGGGAGTGCTGGGGGAATCCCCCACAGCGGACCCGCCGGGATTTGAACCCGGGACCACTGGCTCCGCAGGCCAGCACTCTGTCCTGGCTAAGCTACGGGTCCATAAACTAACATATCCTTTATTGCAAGATTTAATATAGGTTTTGATTTAAATATACGCTTCTTAAACTAACTTTGATTATGGTGATTACATTAAGTAAATACCTATCGTTTTGTACTATAAAGTATAAAACATTCCAGATTAAATTTGGCTTAAGATCGTTTATAATTTATATGTAATAGGTCAAAATTTCTGAAATTTTTCATAAATAATTAAAAATTAATGTAGGTTTAAACAACCTTAGATAAGAGATTTATAGTATATATTAAACTGAAGGACGAATATTAATACCTAATTTTTCCAAATCCCTAAGAATAGAGGAGTGTTCTATAGATACTAAAAATAATGGGTGTATATTATTCCAGAATCTATTTCTCTACTCTTTCAAAAAAATCATTTATGTGTATGAGACGAAGAGGATTAAAAATATTGGCTAACAACAAAAATATTTCAACTACTTTTACCTTTTATCTCATTAACTCTCTTAACTATCTCATCCACTAGGTCTTTAGCTTCACCAGGATCCATTAATGCTACGGAAGCTGCTGCAACTTGTAATCCACAGGCTTCTCCTAGAGATTTCTTTGATGGTACATAGACATATGGTATTTTCTTTTCCTCACATAATAACGGTAAATGCGCTACAATTTCTTCAGGTTGAACATCTTCAGCTATTACCACTAATTTGGCTTGGCTCCTTTCGACAGCTTTTGTAGTCTCATTTGTACCTTTCTTTATCTTTCCTGAATCTTTTGCTTTCTTTACAGCTTCTAATACTTTATCTGCTAATTCTTGTGGAACTTCAAATTTTACATATGAGGGTTTAGACATAGCGTTCATCCTCCTTCTTTTTCGTCACGCGAAAATAGATTGTCTCTATCCATTAAAAAGTTATTCATGGGAGAATATGACTGTTACTTGCCCATCAGTACTTATCTCATCGACCTTTACAAAGCCATATCTAATGAACTGAACTATCTCGCCTTTATTCAAACTTCGAATCACACTTTCTCCCACTCCATTTATGGTTTCAATACCTTTTTCTGGATCAGGACGCAATATTACAACCGGAACACTTTCATCCTTCTTTACCCATTGTATTATCTTCATACCTAATTTCTTAGCATCTTCTATGCCTTTACTATTGTAGACTAACTTGTCCTCATTTACCGTAACATTACATAATTCCATTAGTCTCAATACCTTATCCTTAGCGTCGTCCTTATTTATCAGGATAATGTCTCCGGGATTTACACCAATCTCCCTGTATTCATTAGGATTGGATGGATGATATGGAATTCTAGCCAACATAGGCTGTGGAATGTCTATAGTAAACTCCATTGGAGATTCTACAAACATTAGTCTCTTTGCTATTTTGTCTAATTTCTTCCTATTTGTAGAGGCTAAATTGTCAAAACTGATCGTTGCATCGGTCTCCTTTAGACCAACTGTAATTATGATCTCTTTGATGGTATCTGAAAGAATACCTCTTCTCCTTAACCCAGCCAGTGTTGGTAACCTAGGGTCGTCTATACTAACACCTTTTTCAACTACAGTCCTTATCTTTGATTTACTCATCATAAATCCTTCAAGCTTTAGTCTACCAAATTCCCTAACGTAAGGATATTTCCAGCCCATATAGTTATAGATCCATTTCTGTTTTCCTGCATTAACAGCATGCTCCTTTCCTCTGAAAATGTGTGTCACACCCAAATCGTAATCATCAATAGCGCTTGCAAAATTATATGTGGGCCATACCCAATACTTATCTCCTTCAATAGGATGTGGACTTTTCTTAACATTTATAACTCTTAAGAGCACCCAGTCTCTCTGTGAAGGATCTGGAAGTTTTAGATCTGTTTTGAGTCTAACAACAGCTTTGCCTTCTTCAAATTCACCATGAATCATTTTCTCAAACAGTTCTAAGTTACTCTCAGGTGAAGTCTCCCTATGAGGGCATGCTTCCCTCTTACTCCTTCTCTCTTTAAACTCAGCTTCCTTACATAAATCAATATATGCGTACCCTTTACTTAACAATATCCTAGCAAAGTTATAATAGGTCTCTAATCTTGCTGAGGCTCTTACTTCTAAGTCCCACTTTATACCTAGCCATTTCAGGTCTTCTTTTATCCAATCATAAGCCTCAGGAATAGGTTTCTTCGTTTTTGGATCAGTGTCATCAAATCGAAGTATAAATTTACCATTATATATTCTAGCGTATTCATGAGATATTATAGCTGCTCTAGCGTTTCCAAGGTGAAGAGGACCATCGGGATTAGGAGCAAAACGAGTCACAAGCACTCCAGATACAGGTATATCAGGAAGTTCTTTCTTAGACTCTTTTTCTCTCTTCTTTTCTTCCAGCATTTCAGGGAACTTTGACTCTAACTCCTTTTTCTGACTCTCCACATCTAGTGAATTAACATAGTTTACTAACTCTTTAGCAATTTCCACTATATCCTTTGCCTTACTCCTTAACTCTGGTCTCTCTGCAAATATCTTGCTTACAACAGCATTTACGTTAGCTTTACCATTATGTGTATATGCATTATGGAGAGCGTATTTGTAAACCAGATTTCTTATGTCATTACTCATTAATTTCACCTGTAATAACTTTTTTAATAAATTCTACTACAGCTTTTCCACTCTTTTCACGCATTACAAAATCCCCTATACTTTTGAGACTTTCATCTGCATTCCCCACGACAACCCTAATACCTACTTCTTCAAGAAATTCTATATCAGTGCTAGAATCCCCTATCCCTACCACTTCAGCCTTATCTAAACCATGCATTTTAATTAATTCCCTAACTCCCTCAGCCTTACCACGTTTTGATTTTGAAATGTGTACCGCATATCCACTGGTCTTTATGTATAAACCTTTATCTAATGCCCATCTTACCATTTCGTCTTTAAGTATAGGCGGGTAAAAGCTGAAATCGCATACTTTGAATCGATTTTGCCAGCTTCCCTTAACCCCAAACTTATTTTCAAATTCCGATATTAAATTCCTGTCAACTCTTTCACAAACTTCTTTCAATTGGTTATGAAAATAAACTATACACCCATTTTCCGCAACAATCCCACCATTAAATCCAAAATAAGTGTATAGCGCCCTTAAGACAGGATAAGAGTTACCACTAACAAGACCCACTTTAATGCCCTTCTTTTCAACTTTCCTCAGTAGGTCTACGGCGTCAAGATCTATATTGTATGTATCCCTATCAAAGGTCAGAGTTCCATCTACATCTGTTAAAATTAACCTTATCAAGGAATTAATTCCCTCGCTCTCTTAGCATAAGTATAGTCTACGTATATACGTCTTATGGTTATTGAATTTGGTATACTATTTAAAAGTGTGTTTTGTAATTCAACTATACTCTTCACTTGTCCTTTTTTAGAATTTACTCTGAGCTTACTCTTATCTATTATTCTTATAACTTCTTCAAAGGGATACACAGAGTCCTCTGGTATACCATACTTTTGAAGTTTACTCACAATCTCGCTCATCTCCATACTTGAACGCTGAAAATCATTAAAGGAAACATTTTCATAAACCATTTTAGGACCTTTTCTATCAAGAAAATTCTTTATCTTAAACTTCAATTGATCAGGTGCGTTCTCATCTGATAACACTGAATATAACTTAGAGTAGACCCATTCGTCATCCCAACATGAAAACGAATCAGTTTGTATACTCTCTCTAAGAAAACTCCATGTCAAAACTTCTGGGCAACAGTACTCCATAACTTGCCTGTAGAGTTCACGCATATATAATTCATAACCTAAAATTGTTTTATGATAATATACTGCCTGATACATATGAAGTCTAGCAATGTAAAAATTCTCTAATGTATTTAGACCTTTTTCTATTATACTAATGATTTTATTTTCATTATAGGAGACTGTGTCAATTAATCTCTCTAAATCCAGATTACCTAGCTGAACCCCTGTGTGCCTAGAATCCCTAAGTAAATAATCCATTCTATCTATGTCTACATCACTATCTATTATACAGCCTAACATAGATGAGGTATTATATATGTCTATTATCTGTTTCTTGTCCATAGAATATTCCCCCAATGCGTCCTCAATCTCCTTATCCGAATAAATGATAAAGTCTCTTATGACGGAACTACTCACCTTGTCCCTAGATATGTATATAGGCTCAAGAGAATGACTAAATGGAAATTGTCCTATATCATGAAGAAGTGATGCTAGTCTAAGAAGTAGAGCCTCATCATGGTTTATATGGCCTTCATTTATAAGCCTATTACCTACTCTAGTAGCAAGGTGGAATGTACCTAAAGAATGGCTAAATCTAGTATGCATTGCACCAGGATAGACTAAAAAAGCTAGGCTGGTTTGTCTTATCCTTCTGAGTCTCTGAAAAACAGGTGAATCCATTATTTTTGTTTCCATATCGTTAAGTTCTATGTAGCCGTGAATCTCGTCAAATACTTTTTTCATTTGAAATACTTTATCTTAATAATAGATTATAAATCAAATAGAACGCCCATCCCAGCTCAGAGAGGCTGCGGGCCCTCTCGGATCCCACGGCCCCTCTGACGTGAGCGGCTTAACTTCCGGGTTCGAAACGAGTCCGGGTGTTACCCGCTCACTATGACCGGGTAGGCAATATATTATAGGATACAGTTGCTTAAAAAAGTATCTTATTTAATACTCTTCTGTTGATTAGTATTTTTTTGCTCTACGTTTTTGGCATATATCCCCCAAATGTATAAAGGAGCTCCATCTGTAGGACAAGCTCCCTCAACTTTGGTAACGAAATCTCCATCTCTGAATTGTCTCTCCGTGGAATAATTACACTTGAGACATTTTAAGATAGTTATAATCTGAGGAGACTGCACTTGCTGACTCACTGTGCTACACCTACTGTATTTCCTACTCCTACAAGTATTATCGTATCCCCTGGTTTAGTCCTTTCCATTATCATTCTCTTTATCATTTCCACCACTTTATCTGCTGCTTCATAAACTTTCTGAGGCATTGCAGTTATTGCCTCTTCCATGCTCATTTTTACTATCACTGCGTCTATTGGTATATTATACTTAACAGCTACTCTTTCTATAGCTATCTTTTCAGGACCTGGGTCTCCCATAGCCACTCCAGTACCTTCTGCTATTTCACCTGTCTCTTCACCTTCTAACTTAGCTGCAGCGTCAACAGTTATTATCCTTGATACACTGCCATTTAATTTGCCTATAACATTCTCTACGGCTTCACCAGGCGTCCCTACGGTTGCCATTGGTCCTTCTGCTTTCAATATCACTAGTCTTCTCCCCTCATAAACGGTGGTACCGGCAATCATTTCTCTACTTGGAGACCATTTCTCGGATATATTCATAAGAAATCTTGAAGCAACTAGTGGTCCAAGTGAGTCTCCCACAGGAACGCCTTGAAGGAAGACATCAAGAGCCTTCTCATAGGTCTCAGCCATCCTAACCAACATAGGAACAATCATTTGTAACTGAAGTAATAGGTAATAGTTTTGTAACTTCCTTCCTAACAGAAGATAATGCCTTATTACTTTGTAAATTATATTGACTGTGTTAACAATTTCTGCTGAAACCTGTATTTTACTTCTGTTCATAGGATCTATAGTAGGTATAGAAACGTTAATCACTTGTTTAATTTTATCCTCAGTACTTCTCAAAAGTAATCTCATCCTGCTTATGATATCAGTAGGTTCTACATTAACAGGGTCTATTGTAAACATGTCTGAAAATTTTCTAGTAATCTCATCAGAGTTAGAGGCTCCATTCTTCTCAAGAATTTGTTTAGTTTTAGATACAGTACTATCTAAGACTCTCTTTACCCTAGTCAGACCTCTTTCAATGTCCATAGAAGCCCAATACATTTGAAGTCTAATCTGTACTCCTGGTAAGGCAGTCAGTATTATAACTGCAAAGAACAGTATATAGGTTATAAAATAGTATGCACTCCCAAATTCAGATGTGGATGAAGATTGTTGAGCCAAAACTATAGCATACATCTTATTTCCACTTGCTATTATATCTATTGGGTTCTTAATTAACTTTTATTCGGTAATTACTTCCACTCTATCTTTCAACACTAATACTGTGTGCTCAAATTGAGCTACAGTACCCTTTTTAGCCTCTAGGAGGACAGGATATGACCTAAGGGCGCCTTTCCTGGTCAAAATTTTCAGCATTTCCCTAACTTTATCAGGATTGCCATCCATGTTAGATAACCATCTTTCACTGAAAGGAACCATATTCACCTTTTCATATATTGAGGTTAAGAATTTCTTCTCTTCTTCAGTAAGACTTTTAGTATTCAAATTCTTTATAGAATAAATAGTTACTTCTTTGCCTTCAATCACATACCCTTCTCCATCGGTTGCGAAAGGTTCGATAGCGTATGTATTACCTTCCATAATTTTCCCTAAACCCCTACCATAAACATTCGGAATGAAGATACCTGCGTGCAATTCATATCGTCTGATTAAATGTCCTCCTAAATTTCTTATGGGCTTGAAGCCATAACTTTTAATCGTTCTTTCAATATGTCTACCAATTTCTCCGATATCTACACCATTCCTTATGGTTCTTATTGCAGCTTGTAGAGCCTCTCTAGAGGCTTCAACTAATTTATCATATTTAGGGTCCAATGATACTGTAACAGCAGTATCTGTAATGTAACCGTTTATATGGGCTCCTATATCAAGCTTAACCACAGCATTCTCTGGAATAATTTTAGTATCATTTATGATGGGACTATAATGGGCAGCCTCAACGTTAATTGAAAGGTTGCAAGGAAATGCAGGTTTTGCTCCTTCCTCCTCAATTATCTTCTCTACTGCATTGCAGACATCAATAACCTTAACACCGGGCTTAATCATTTTTGCGCCAAAGTCTCTGGCCTTTGAGGCAATTTTACCGGCTCTTCTAAGAAGCTCTATTTCATCAATTTCCATGAGTAGACTTAAGAAAACGAAACTTTAATTTTTGTTCTTCTAATAATTTCTTATGCCACAACTAAGATGGTTAGGACATGCAGCAGTTGAACTTTTGATAAATAAAAAACGCGTTTTGATCGATCCCATGATAAAAGACAATCCATTAAGTCCAGTAAAACTTGATTCTTTTAATAACAACGTAGATTTAATTGTGGTGACACATGACCATTACGACCACTTAGGAGATGCAGTAGAATTACTTAAAATGAATCCTAAAGCCTCATTATTTGCCACATTCGATCTTGAAGTGTATTTATCAAACGAATACAAAATCGATATGGGTAGATTCATACCAGCTAATGTTGGTGGGTTTATAGATTTTGATGGACTAAAACTAGCTTTAACTAAAGCTGTTCACTCTAGTGAACACAGTGATCCTTCAGGAGCTATTATAAGTGGAGAGAATGTAACGGTTTATCATGCAGGAGATACTGGGTTATTTGAGGACATGAAACTTATAGGAGAAGTTTTCAAGCCTGATTATGCATTACTTCCTATTGGTGGAAGATTCACTATGGATCCGTATCAGGCTTCCCTTGCGGTAGATATGATTAAACCTAAGAAATACGCTATACCAATACATTTCAATACATGGGACCTAATCAAAGTTAACCCTGATGACTTCGTGAAGGAAGTTAGTAAAAGAGGGTATAGGGCATTAGTGTTGAAGCCAGGTCAGAGTGTGGAGTTATAAGATGCTAAGCGAGAATGAAATAAAAATACTTTCTTACCTAAAGCTTAAGAAAAAAGCAAATGCAGAGGAAATCAGCAAAGAATTAGGTTTACCACTTTCCTCAATTTTTAGTTTAGCTAAGCTACTTGAGGAAAAGGGTTATGTTAAAGTAGGAGAGAGGAAAATTATAAGGTTTGAACTTACAGAAGAGGGTAAGAAGAGGCTTAAGGAAGGTTTCCCTGAAGAAATTCTATTAAAAGAATTAAACGGGCAACCGTCTCTAGTTGAAGAACTAAAAAATAAGTTGGGAAAAGATTTAGAGATAGCGATTTCTTGGGCAAGGAAGAAAAATCTTGTAAAAATAGACCAGAACAGAGTTATACCGAATACTTCAAACTACACATTTTCGACTGAGAAAGAGGCACTACTGAAACCAGAGTCCGCAGATGAAAAAGTCTTGCAAGAATTATTATCTAGAAAGTTAATAACGAGAAAAGAAGAGTCCAAACTCGAAATAACATTACTCAAGGAAGAGTTTGAGGAGCAGAATTATATTACCCAACTTACCTCAGAATTGTTGAGAAGTAAAGACTGGAAAAAGTATAAGATAAGAGAATACAACGTAGAAGCTCTTCCACCATATTTTCCTCTAGCAAAGAAACACTTCTTCAGAGATTTCATAGAGAAGTTAAAAGATGTTATGAAAGAGTTAGGTTTTACTGAAGTAAACGGAGGTTATATAGAAATGGAACTCTATAACTTTGATCTATTATTTCAAGCCCAGGATCATCCGGCTAGAGAAATTCATGATAGTTTTAGAGTAGATGGGTTGGGAAAGATCGATGACGAGAGGTTACTGAAGGAAATAAAGGAAATGCATGAGAAGGGATGGAAATATTCTTGGGATCCACAAATAGCTAAAAGACTAGTGTTAAGGAGCCAGACTACTGCAGTTACAGCGAGAATATTAAGTAGTAGACCTAGCGTACCTTTTAAGGGATTTTCATTAGGCAAAGTGTTTAGACCCGATTCGATAGACGCCACACACCTTATCGAATTCCATCAGTTAGATGGAGTTATAATCCAAAAGGAATTCAGTTTCACAGATTTATTAGGAATATTAAGGGAAATATTCTATAAAATAGGCATAAAAGAGATTAAATTCAAACCTGGTTATTTCCCCTTCACAGAGCCAAGTGTTGAAGTCTACGGTAAAATTGAAGGCTTAGGATGGGTGGAAATGAGTGGAGCAGGATTATTAAGACCAGAAATACTAAAAGCAATGGACATAGATGCAAATGCAGGAGCCTGGGGAATTGGAATTGATAGATTAGCTATGCTATTATTTGGTTTGAAAGATATACGGTTATTATATGCAAATGATATAGATTTCTTAAGAAAAATGAAGGTGAGGTTGTAGATATGCCAACCATAATCTCTTATAAATGGACCTTAATAAATAACTTAAAAATAGATGATCATGAGTTAGAAGAACTACTGTTTAAACTTAAGTCTGAAGTTAAGCCGATAGATGCTGACCACGTGGAAATAGAAGTAAACAATGATAGACCTGATTTATTTTTCCCTTACGGTATTATAAGAGCGGCAAAGGGCATCTTAGGTAAAGAATTAGGAGAGCCTAAATATAACATAAAACAAAGTATATACTCTTTCGAGGTAAAGGAGGTAAAAAGTAGACCTTATGCAGTAGCTGGAATAGTGAAGGACATAAAGTTGGATGATGAGAGCTTACGAGAGCTTATTCAGTTTCAGGAAAAGTTACATATTACAGTAGGTAGAAAGAGAAAAAAGGTTGCAATAGGAATACATGATCTAGAAAAAATTACGTCCACTAAGATATATTATAAACCACTACCACTTGACTATAAATTCGTACCCCTAAATCAGTCTAAACTTATGACAATAAAAGAAGTGATAGAACAAACTCCCCAAGGTAGAGAGTATGGGGACATCTCAATTTACGACGGATTAAGCCCAGCAATAGTGGAAGAAAATGGTGATGTGCTAAGTATACCACCAATAATAAATAGTGATAAGACCCGTATAGATGAAAAAACTAGAAATATATTCATAGATGTTACTGGAACGTCATTTGAGGCGGTATCTTCAACTCTTGATATACTGGTAACAGATCTCGCTGAAATGGGTGGTAAAATAGAACTGCTGAATTTTATTTCACCATTCAAGTTTGAGTTTTCACCCCTACTAAGAAGGTACACAGTAAGTGTATCAGCAGATTATATTTCCAAAAATCTAGGAATGAATTTGAGTCCAAATGAAATAGAAAAGTATCTCAGAATGGCTAGATTTGATACTAAGGTCTTAAATAACGTTGTAGAGGTCACAATTCCGCCTTATAGAGTAGATATTCTCTCCCAGATAGATTTAGTAGAAGAAATAGCAATGACCATAGGTTATGATAAATTGTCACCAAAGGATTATGCCATAAAAGCTACAGGTAAATTATCGGGGGAAACTGAGCTAATAAGAACACTTAGGGATTTAAGTATAGGAGCAGGATTCAGTGAAATATTTACATTTATTTTGTCTAATGATAAGAGGCTAAGAAACGAATATGTAAGTATAGTTAATCCAGTAACAGTAGAGTACAATGCTGTGAGAAATTCATTGATACCCACTTTACTTAACTTTCTAAAATATAACCAGCATGCAATAATGCCTGTTTATGTTTTTGAAATAGGGGATGTGGTGATAAAAGATAAGCAAACCGACACTGGTTACAAGAACTCTCTCAGAGCGGTATATGGAATAATGAATAGTAAAGTAAACTATGAGGACTTGCAGTCCCGAGTACATCAAATATTAATGAGCCTTAGGATAGAACCAACCTACAAGACGTACTTAGACTATATGTTTATACCTGGAAGAGGGGCAAAGATCATTGATACAAGTAAAAGTGTTGAAATAGGAGTAATTGGCGAGATAAATCCGGTCCTGTTAGAGGAACTTGAAATAGAATTTCCAGTTGTAATAAGTGAGATTTACCTAGATAGCTTAGTAAAACGGTGATATAGTATTTTAAGGACTTTAAGTAATGGGATACGATTATACTATGAAATAAAGAATCCTGAAAACGTAGGCTCAGCAATAGTTTTAATACATCATTTAGCCGGTTCTATAAATAGTTGGAAATACGTAAGTCCAGCCTTAAAGAGTAGAACTATAGTCTATGACTTACGTGGACATGGAAGATCGTCGTCTCCTGTATCAACGTACTATATAGAAGATCATGCTAACGATCTAAGAGAGTTATTGGAGGAAGAAAACATAAAAGATCCTATTCTAGTTGGACATTCATTAGGAAGTATAATTGCACTGGAGTACTCCACAAAAAATAACATAGATAAACTAGTGCTGATAGGAGCGCTTTATAAAGCACCAAAACCAGATTTATACGAAAAATATGTTAGAATTGCATTGAATTTTGGGATGAGAGGGCTAGCTGAATATAGAAGATCAATAAATCAATTTCCTAAAACTATTGAAAGGGATGAAAGGATATGGCGAGATATACTAGGTGTTTATATGGAAAACAATCCAGTAGGTTATAAGTATTCAGTGGAAGGATTGTTAAAAGCGCGAGACTATTCCAGGGACCTAGATAAAATAGACGTACCTACCTTAATAATTTACGGAAGCGAAGACGAATATGCGCAAAACGCTACAATATTCAGTAAAGGACTAAAAAAATCAAAATTGACTATTATTGAAGGATTTGGACATTTTATAAACTTTGAAGCTCCTGAACTTTTAAACAATGAACTACGTAATTTCCTGTACTCTACCACCTAGTCTAGTTCCTATTTGTTTTAATTCATTAATACATTCATTCACTATTCTTATAATTTCCTCTTTATCAGTACTACTACCTGCTACTTGGACTTCTAACTCGGGCTTATCCATCTCTTTACTCCTTGGATGAGTCTTTATGTATAAATTATATTTTTTAACAAGTTCTTTTACATAAGGCGCAATGGTAGATTCCATTACTCCTAACAATAAAAATGAGTTTTCGTAATAAGAAATATTAGGTCTGTTTTTAAGATGATGTCTAATAAAATTTTCTAGGACATTTTCCATTTCTCTCGGAACTCCAGGTGTAGCTAATATTTCTATATCTTTATGAAGAATATATATACCTGGGGCTATTCCTTCATCGTTCCTTACAGGAGTGGCACCAGCAGGCATTTTAGCCATCTTGACTCTTTCTTCAGTTAAAGGAAGTCCACGTTTCTTGTACTTTTCCACTATCATTTCGTAGGCATCTTTATTTATTTCAAAACTGACTCCTAATGCCAATGCAAGTCCTTCGCTAGTTTTATCATCGTAAGTGGGACCTAATCCACCTGTGGAAATTATGAGTTTAGGTTTCCTGTTTATAGCTTCCTTAAACACTAGTGATATTTCTTCTATGTCGTCCATCACCGTGGTAATTCTTCTCACTACATACCCTAACGAGAGAATTCTCCTTGCAATATGGGAAGCATTCGTGTTTATTGTCTTTCCACTCAAAATCTCATTTCCTATCGTAATAATCTCTGCATACCAGTTTTCCATAGAAACAATTAAAAACGATTGGATTTATATTTAGTCGTGGCAAACAATGTTTGAACGTTTTCTATCGAAGGACGCAGCTTTGTTAAAAGGTTCTGAAATAAGAGATATTCTAAAAATTACAGAAGGAAAAAATGTAATTAGTTTAGCAGGAGGACTGCCAGCTCCAGATACTTTTCCTGTTGAGGAGATAAAGAAAATAACCCAGGATATACTTGATAATGATCCTGAAAAAGGTTTACAATACACTGCTACGGCGGGAATTAGTGAATTTAGAAGAGAGCTAGTTAATCTTTCGAATAAGCGTGGAATTACAGGGATCAATGACAGAAACGTATTCGCTACAGTTGGTAGTCAAGAAGCATTATTCATGATATTTAATCTTCTGGTAGACCCAGGAGATGTTGTAATTGTAGAAATGCCGAGCTACCTTGCGGCTTTAAATATACTTAGATCAAGGAAACCGAATTTCATCGGTGTAAATGTAAAAGAGAACGGACTAGACCTAGATGAATTAGAGACCAAGATAAAGAAAAGTATAAGTGAAGGAAAGAAACCCAAGCTTTTGTATGTTATACCTACAGCTCAAAATCCCGCAGGAACAACTATGAATCTAAGCGATAGGAAAAGACTACTTGAAATTGCTGAAAACTATGATATCTTAGTAGTGGAGGATGATGCGTATGGATTTCTTGTATTTGATGGAGATAATCCACCATCTCTTAAAGCGTTAGATAAGTCAGGAAGAGTAATATATACATCCACATTTAGTAAGATATTAGCACCTGGATTCCGATTGGGTTGGATAGTAGCAAATGAGGAATTCATAAAAAATGTAGAAATGTACAAGCAGAACGTGGATCTTCATACACCCAGTTTTACTCAAATGATAGCAATGGAGGCAATAAAAAGAGGTGTAATTGAGAGACAGATACCTAAAATTAGGCAGATATATAGACATAAAAGAGATGTACTGCTTGATGCGATCAATAAATATTTCCCAAAGGATGCAAAATGGAGTAAACCTGTTGGTGGAATGTTTGTTTTTGCGTGGTTAGACAAAAAGATTGATACTACTAAAATGTTAGAGGAAGCTGTAAAAAGAGGAGTTGCATACGTCCCTGGTGCGAGTTTCTACTACGATTATAGTGGAAGAAATACCATGAGATTGAACTTTAGTTACCCAACAGAATCAGAGTTAGAAAAAGCTATACAAATCCTGTCCTCCGTTATCAAATCTTTTTCTTAAATTCTTTTTCCATATCCACAATAACTCCTGGTCTTGGTGTTGGCAAAGAAGATATTATATCATCAGAAAGTATTATGAGTTGATTAAACACCTTTTCTGAAACCTCATCATCAATATAATTAAGTACTCCATCCATCTTAGCTGGTTTAACGAATTTTATCTCTAGATTAGCTGGTATTGCGGTTGGCCATGAATTTAGTAATCTGGGTATAGCTACAATCTTATTCTCGTCATTCAATAACCCTAATTCAACCCTTATCCAGGCTCTCATGGTGGTTATAAATAATGCTTCCCAATGGTAATTTTCTCCCTTTTTGATCTCTTCTACTCCGTATAACCTGATATCGGTATACCCATCTTCATTATATACTGCAACCCTGTTAGCATAACCAACTAATGCAAGAGCAGATATATATGAAGAAATTCCACCACCTGCAATTAGGACGTTATATCCCTTGAAGATTTTCCTAAGCTGTAGTCCTATGGAAACATAAGGATATATCACATATTTTACACTATAATCCTCTGGAATGGTAACTATGGAGTCCAATGGTATAACTGCCTTTTCAGCTAATATACCATCTATTTCTGTCCCTATACCGCCATATCTATTAGAGTATGGAAGAACAACCGCGGTTTTTCCTTCTAAACTCTTGTCCACATCAATCCCTACATTATTTATTTTTACTATACCAGAGCTTCCTAAGATTCTATTTGGTTCTACCCATAAGAATCCTGAATATATTGCGTTTTCAAGACCAGAAATCAATGCTTTAATAGGTGTTACCATCAAATAATCCTTATTTATAGGCTTTTCAACGACGTCTTTCCGCGTAATACCCAAATCGAATACTATTGCTTTCATTAGGTTGTCATAGCCTACTTATCTTATTAAATTTTAGGCATAATTTAATATGGTTTGAGGATAATTCATAATCTAAGTAAAGATGCAAGAGCAAAGATAATTGAGATATTGTTGGAGAATAGGTCGAAGAAGGAGTTAGCTGAAGAACTCGAGATATCCGCAGCAGCTGTTACAAAGTTTGTTAATGGTATAACACATCCAAGTGACGATACGATCGAAAAGGCTATAGAAATTGCAGATGATGAAGAAAAGAGGGAAATTCTAAACATAATAATAGATGATATAATGATTAGTGTTGAGGAGTTAGTTAATGAATACAAACTTGTTGATAAAAAGGTCGAGAAAATTAAAAAAATTCTTAATACAATTACCTACCCTTAGGATCATATAATGGACAAGTTATGCATATTTCAGAGAATTTTCCTACTAAAACTTTTTTAGAACCATTTTCACCCTCAGAAACATATTCTTGGGGAATTCCCAACTTCTCAGGATCAGATATATTCCATGCATTACATTTCTCGTTTACCGAGTGTTTACATGTCTTGGCTTTCCATAGACCTTGGGATCGAGCTATAGAGAGCCAGCTTATAAGACTTTTAATATTATTTATTTCTGTCTTTAATTCCTCGTTTTGTGCCCTGCTGTCTGTAACTAAATTATTAACCTTGTCACTTAATTTCCTTACCTCTTCCTCTAATTCTGATGCAGAGACAAGTACTATTGTAGGTTTTAAACCATCTTCTGTTACGGTGCTCATACTTATATGATTATATTTAATACCTTTTTAAGGTGAATTGCTAATTTCAGAATTGTGGTAAAAGAGATATATAGGGAAAGGGTACGAGTCCTAACTGAGCTATGGGGAAGTCTAGTAGAGAAATATACACATCTAACAAGAGAGGTATTAGTCGACTTATTGAAAGAAAACTATGAGACAAATGACATAAAGCCGATAAGAGGATTTAAGGCAGAAGATCTATATGAGAAAGAGCTCATAAGTTTATATGTAGTTGGAAAAGAAGGCTTAGGACTATTTAATGATTACAAGGAAGTTTTTGAGAAGTTACTTATGCCTGAAATAGTTATAGACAGAGCATCTGAAATTTTAATAGAAAATAAACCAATGGAGGCTTTTGAACTACTTCAAAAAGATAAAGGGAGTCTAGCAAAAGTATTAAGATTAATTTTTATACAGGGTATTTTTTCATTTAAGCCAGAAGAAAACTTATACATTGCAATGAGAAACTTAGATTTTACTAATGTAGATGAAATGAAACATACTGCTGTAAGTTTTGCTAGATTCTATACCGCATTTAAGATAGCTGAAGGTATTGCAGAGAGGACCATTAAAGATAAGATGAACGCTGAAGCCTTTAAGAGAGCTTTGGCGATAAGTATAGGGATTAAGTATCCACTACCTAAACCAGAGTATATAACTTTAATTGGTAAGGAAGTATTCAATATAGATCAGAAATTGCTTAAAAAGGTATTAGGTTGATCAAATAATTTTTAAACGTATAAGATATTATAATTATTGATGCAGAATCTATCATCAACGCAAAGAGAAATTCTTCTAGCATTAATAGATATATATAACAAGAACAAAAGAATGGTTAAAAGTAAGGAAATAGCTGATATGATTGGTAAAGACGAAGGTACAGTTAGGAACGTTATACTTAGCCTGAAAGTTTTAGGACTTATAGAATCAAAACCTGGACCCAGCGGTGGATATGTGCCCACACTTAAAGCTTATGAGGCTATAAAAAATCCTGTAATCACACCTTTACTGAGTCAATTAACATTATATAAGGACGGAATGGAAACAGATATAAGGATTAATAATATTGAAATCCTTGATATTACTAATCCGAATGGAAATAAAGTACTGCTAAAGGTTAGTGGAGACTTAAGAAAAATTAAGGTTGGCGATACTGTTAAAATAGGACCCATACCATATACCAGGCTCGTAATAGAGGGTGTCATAATACATACTGACGACGAGAGAAAAGAACTGGTTATAGATGTTACTAGAATGGTAAGTATTCCTAAAGTACAAGTGAAAAACATTATGGGCAAGAGACTTGTTGCCCTTAAGCCAGAAAATACCCTTAGAGACGCTTCACAGATACTATATAAGGAAGGAATAAGAGGAGCCCCCGTACTTGATAATGAAGGTAAGAATCTTGGAATACTTACCACTGCAGATATAATAAAGGCGTTCTTCGAGCAGAGATATGATGCTAAAGTTTCTGATTATATGAAGACTAATGTTATTAGTATAAGTGAAGATGATGACGTTCTTACTGCAATAAAAAAGATGTTAATATACAATGTAGGTAGGTTATTGGTTTTAAATAAGAATCAACGAGTTATAGGTATTGTGACAAGAACAGATATCTTAAAAACTATAGCAGGTTTAGAGGAAATTATAACATTATGAAAATGGAACGAATAGCAATAATTACAACGAATAATGAATTGATTGAAATGCATAACCTCGCCAGAAGTAAATTCATGTTTGAAATTGACCCTTCTGAATTTTACAAGGTTGCAGAAAACGTAAAATCTATACTACATACCCATGAAGGGGAGTGTAAACCCAGTAACCTTGATGTATTAGGAATGTATTTATGGAGAGTCCCATGGATTATAAAAGGAAAATATTGTATTGAAGGGTATCTATTTGATCCCAGCTTCGGTGTACTCGAGATCAATATTGATTCCCTTATTCCTAAGGAACTCTATGACCTTATTATGAAGCTCTTTTAAGAGCTCTCTTTTATCTTCGGCTAAAACCACATCAGTGTATTGCTTTACTAATATGTTATGAGCAAATGGACTTGGAACTTGATTAGGACCTATAGTTGCTACTTTTATGTCACCGTTTCTGATTTTTTCTACTATTTCAATAGCTCTTTTTATATCCATATAGTCCTCTAAAATTTCCCTAACTGTCTCTTTCAATACAGGGAAATGTTCAATTTGCCTAACTACTCCCAGTAGAACCTCTGAATTTATTTGCCTTCTGTCAATACTGGTCTCCCTACCCTTATACCTCTTTAGAAGCATAAACGATCTCTCGGCACAGTGTCTAAATCTCCTTTTGATCATTTCAGTTCTTAGAATCACGTTACTCAGAATCTCATACATCTTATCCGGTTCTAATTTATCAAAAACTTTGCTAATTTCGTATTCTTGTTTACCGGGTACGGTTATGGCAAATCCGTTATCTGTTATCGCTATTCTGACGTCCATATTAAGATCTTTACTTATTATATAAGCTATAGCTCTAGACAGAGCATCGACAGTTCTACGACCATATAAACCATGAAATATGAAATTCCTATTCTGTTCATCATCGTCATATACCTCTATTAAGAGTAATTTATCAGTGGGAACTATACCACCAGTGAATAATAGTTCTTCCTTCACATAGTTATAAATTGAAAGAGCAGCAAATCGTGAAAGATTATATTCAGACATGATGCTCGAGATAACCTCGTCCTTAGGCACCTCATTCATTATTGCCTCAGCGATTTTGCCCCTAAATTTACCTATTTCAATAGCCGAATCAAAAGCAAGTGGTAACATTTCAGAAAACCAGCTGGGAACAGTAGGTCTTTGACCCTCAGATTTTTTAACAATTACTGAGTTTCCTTCACTTCTTATGAACTCATACGTCTTACCAGCTAAGACGAATATATCCCCAGGAGCGAGAATCTCTACAAACTCTTCTTCTAAATTTCCTACATATCCTCCATTTTCCATTTTTACAGGTATCATTGCTTCGTCTGGTATGGTACCACTATTTAAGAAGAAAATCATCCTAGTACCTCTTTTTGGACTGATCATACCATCCTTAATCCTAATCTTTGCATACACTTTATTAGAATCAAGGCCGTAGTTCCCTGCCAGGTATTCCACAACATTATTATATTCATCATAACTTAGAGATCTGAAATTATAAACATTCTTTATAATCTCGTATAATTTATCTTTTTCTATTGGCGTTATTAAACTTGCCGCAACTATTAACTGAGTTAAAACATCTAATGGATTTTCAGGAACATGTATATTATCGATCTTCCTATCTATAGCAAGCTTGGCTAAAACTGTACACTCCACTAAATCATCCCTATCCACAACAACAACTCTTCCCTTACTAACTTCCCTAATGTGATGTCCTGCCCTCCCTACTCTCTGCAACAATCTACTTACACTCTTTGGACTACTTAAAAGAGTCACTAGGTCTATATATCCAATGTCTATTCCTAGCTCTAAACTAGTAGATGAAACAACAACTTTCAATTCCCCTCTTTTCAATTTCTCCTCAACTTCTAACCTCACATCTCTACTTAAACTACTGTGATGAGCAGCCACTAGATCACTGTCAAATATGTTTTGATCTTCAAACATTTTTCTGAGCTTATAAGCTACACGTTCAGCTGCATGCCTAGTATTAGTGAAGATAAGAGTGGTTTTATGTTTCTTTATCTCATCTACCAAATAACTATATATCCCAATGTTAACCTCTTCCTCTGTAGCATGCACTAAATCTTTTACAGGGGATACTACTTGAATATCAGTAGGCTTTACGAATCTGGCGTCAATAATCTCGTAATCGCCATTTCCACCAACTAAAAATTTGGCTACTTCCTCTAAAGGGGATATTGTAGCACTTAAACCAATTCTAACGAAATTATTTTTTGCTATGAATGACTTATAGAGCTCTAACAAACCCGCTAAATATGCTCCTCTCTTACTATTCGCTAGTTCATGTATTTCGTCCACAATAACCCATTTAACATCTGACAATTTCTCCCTAAACTTAGGGGAAACTAACGATATTCCAAATGACTCTGGTGTTGTAATAAGGATGTGTGGTGGTTTTTTGAGCATTTTTTGTTTCTCATAGGATGAGGTATCGCTAGTTCTTACTCCTATACTAATCTCTGGTAAATCTGGGTATAAGTTTCTCAACTCCGAAAGTGGCTCTATTAAGTTCCTTCTCATATCGTTGTTTAGTGCTCTCAAAGGAGATATATAGATTGCGTATATCTGTTTGTTTAGCTGGTTCTTGTAGCCTAAGTCTATTAGAGTGTCTAAGATTCCAAGAAATGCTGCTAGGGTTTTACCGCTACCTGTTGGGCTAGAAACTAAGACATTTTTTCCTTTCTTAATTAAAGGTATAGCTCCTTTTTGAGGAGGAGTGAATACTTTATATTTATCTTTAAACCACCTTGCTACTTGTGGAGTAAAAAGGGATAATACGTCTTCGTCAGGAGTGTTGAGTAAGGTATTAATATCCATCCAAATGAATTATAGCATTCATTTAGCTTATAAGAACTTGTTATAATTCTTTGTAGTAAAGTAACATAGTGTATAAGTAAGCACTAGAGTAGTAGAGTAACCAGATTCCGGTTACATAATATCCCTCATATATATATAATATCGATGAGACTAAGTAAAAGAGACCAGAAACACCTATTATAGCAATTATTCGTAAAAGCTTGTTGGTTTTTTTAGCGGTACCCTTAGGAGTTATCACATATGTATTCCTTGACTTTAAGAGACCTTTAAAGAAGTTAAAAACTATAAAGGGTGATATAGAAACTGTGAATGCAGTTAGCCTACCAATTCCCATAAGACTATCCTTAAGGTTAAGACCCAATTTCAAAGCTAATGAAAGTAATAGTGAGGCATACAAGCCTAAGGATACCAGCCAAAATAATAAGGCTGGAGAATTTAATGGATCATGACCTATGCGGAAGGGTAGCATTAAAGATAATAGAGTAGATATAAAGAATGTAACTATAACAGGTGTATATTGAAGCAAGTATATGATTAGATCCATTCTCTGGGTGAAGCTAATTTTAGATTTAATAATATACTTCAACCTATTTCTGAGAACTTCTGCACTACCCATAGCCCATCTTGTTTGCTGTACATAAAATGAGTAAAAGTTATCAGGAACCTCAACATATATAGGAATTCCACTAGAACAAACATTTTTACCGTTATAAATTAATCTAGTTCCTATTTCTAGGTCATCTTGAACTAATCTGTAGTCCCATCCATTAACAACATGGAGTGCTTCTCTACTAAACATCGTCCCGCTCCCAACAGGATATATCTTTAGCTTTAGTTTCTCTTTGCCTTCAAACAAAGCTTTGCTGGCAAACAGAGTTGATACTACCATCCCTTTTGCTAATGTTGAATATTGATTACTAGAATATCCGTTCCACTGAAATACTATAGCGTCACATGTATTAGACTGCATTTTTTCATAAGCGTTAATTAAGGCATTTGGTGGTAATCTGGAGTCTACGTCTATAGTAAGTATTAAATCTCCAGTAGCTTTCTCAAAACCATATTGGAGAGCCCCACTCTTATATCCAAGCTTTTTTTCTCTCCTATAGAAATGTACAGTTAGATCCTTTGGAACCTTGACTGTATTAATTATTTTGGTAAAGTAGTCCTCATTATCGTCCGATACAATAATTATTTCCAGTTTTTTCTTATCCCAGATTAGATTACTTAGATTGTCTAATAGGCCTTGTATTACAGATATTTCCTCGTTTTTAATGGGAACTATTATGGAAAGAACAGGTAAATTAGAATATTTCAAAGATTCTTGATTAATTTGTTTTCTTGCAGAAATTTCATAAAGAATAATTTGATAAATTATAAATACGGCTGGGTAAACGAATAGAAGTAGATTCAAAAATATATCAGTTAATCCCATTGCAAAATTATTCTTTGTTTAGGTATATAAAAGTGATATATATGTCTAGTAGATTTTGGCGGAAATCTCAAGCCTTTATAGGAAAAATCTATTACTACGTTTTTGGGTACTGGTGGGATGGAAATTGTAGCTTCCTGATCAGCAGTTTTTATCACATTATAACCCATTCTAAATAAGAGTTGTTCTATTGCTTCCTCCTTCCAATACAGTGAATAAATATTATCGTCACAAAAAACAACGTCAGATTTGTAACTTACACAATATTTTCCATCAAGACTAAATCTAAAAACTCTAAGGAAGTCCCTTATACTATTATCTGGGGCTATAATTCTATTCCACTCCCTCACTTCTACTTGTTCAGAGTTATAATCTATCATTATTGCTGGAATCTTAGGTAAGCCTAATGATAAACTAGCATAATATCTATGATGACCATCCAATATGACCATAGAGTTCTTATCAACTATTATTGGAGCCATTGTATTATCTTTTCGAAGCATTTCTATATTCTCGTTAACTATACTTGAAATAACATCTTCATGAGGTCTAAGCTGTTTAGGGCTAACCCATTCTAGCTGGTAATTAGACATTAGGTTATATTTCTGATGACAATAAATAACTGTTTATTTTTAGCTCATATATACTTTATTAAACTGACAAAATAGTTAATTTTTAATATTATGCAAATAATATTTACAATAATCTCTTATGACACACTTGTCACATAGAGGTTTTCTTGATTTACAAGTTTTTCTACCATGCGCAATCAGTAAATGATGAAGATTGAGAAGATCTTCAGAGCTGAAACGGGTTTTGAAATATTCTGAGATGTCCTTATATTTAGGTGAAGATCCAAGGAATCCTAGCCTTGAAATAACTCTTCTAATATGAGTATCAATAGGGAATTCTCTACATCTGAAACATGTAAGTAAAACCACATCAGCTGTCTTATCACCTATTCCCTCTATCGCAGTAAGAAAATCACGCAACTTTTGACAATCTATCTCTGCCTTAAGATCTAGATCGTTAATTGCCTCAGCCACGTTTTTTATGTATCTCGCCTTAGAATTTCCTAGTCCTGCTACCCTTATCGCATCTATTATCGTATTTATATCTACATGTTTAATCCTGTCAGGAGTTATCTTCCCCACAGTTTCATTAAGTTTACTAAATGCAATCAAAGCCGACTTGTCTGTAGAGTTTTGCGACAATATAGTTGCTAATATAGTTGCAAAAACATTTCGAGTTTTTCCACATATATACGATGAGATAAATTCCTTCTGATCTATTTTATATTCCTCACGCAGTTTCGTATATAGTTGATTAGCAATATCCATTTCCATTTAGACTAGCTCTCCAGAGTTCAAAAAAATTACTAAAAAAGAATAGAATAGTTCAATTATAATCGTAGTAATAGTACACATTATTAATTTTAAGTACAACAGTCTCGTTTTTATTGAAAGAGCAATTGTGAACAATCTGATTGAGTTTTAGCAAAGCTCCTGGATTTAGAGTGTATGAACTGATACTGCACGTCTGATTTCCTACCATAACTTGGTTTATTACAACTAACTCATTTCCTGCATTGTAAATATATATGTCATGATCAAAACCTATAATAGTAACTCTTGTGTCAGTTGAATTTTGCAGGTATTCGTAAGAGTTGGATAGTGAATTGGTTGATATATTATATAGGGAATTAAAATACATAAAAAGCGGAATAGACATGGAAACTACTATCATAGTAACTATAAGAGAAGAAAAAATTGAGGAGATCCCTTTCATCCTAATTACACCGTAGAAGCTAGTACATTCATGGTCTCTACTACAGGCCTATTGTTGGAATTTCCATATACTGTAACAGTATATGTCTCTCCTGCAATCATCTTTGCGGTTAAAGGAAAAGTATTTGAATATTGCTGACCAGGAGGTAAATACACATTTATTGGGATCGATATCCCATTAGAATCTATAGTTACTTTCGTTATATTTATACCTAAGTTCCCGTTATTGACTAAGGTAAGTTGAAGATAAGAATCGTTGGTAGATGGGTTTACTATTATTTTTGCTTGTACGTTAATGTTAGTGTTTTGGGTTAGATTACTGAACATCCCCTGACTATAGGCATATAGAAGACCACCTAAGGCTATTGTTATGGCTAATACAATTACAGTACCAAGAACTGAAGATATTGCTTTATTTCTTACGGATTTTTTAACCAACTTTCCTCAAACAAAAAAAATCTTTTAAAATACGTGAGGGATAAACGAAAGTACTAATGGTATTAAAGTTCCCATTAGAATTGTTGGGAAATAGAATAGTGTAAATCGAGATAATTTAGAAAATATAAATGATGTGGTTACTGAGTAAAGTAACACTACTATTCCACTTAGAGTTGCACCATTACTGGAAATGTTACCCAAGATAGAAAATGTGATCCACAACATGATCGGAGTCAGAATAACCATTGCATCGAAGAGTCTTAATTGCTTGGTCATACTATCTTGAACTAACATAATTTCATTTAGTGTTCCTGCTAGCTCCTCTAGAACGTTATAAGAGGTACCAGATTTATTAAATATCTTAAATAGCTCTGTAATATTATTAAATAATTTTGATGGTGTTTTAACTTCCCCTACCTCCCCTACTAAAACAGCTTTCTTAACTATATTTTCGACCACACCAAATTTATCCCTGATACGAATCTTTGATAATGAACCAGTTATGCTATATCCGATTTTCATATAGTCTGCAACTTCTCTTAATAAATCTGGTAAAAGCTTAACTAACTGATTAGCAATTCTCACTTGCCTATATATTAAATACACTGAGATCAGTATACCTAACACTATTATTAGGAATCTAATACTTAGATTAACATTTAGGAAAAGAGCGACTGCGAAAGATAATATAACTGGTATGAACTGTTTCCAGCTCATATTAATATCATAGTCTGAATTAGGCTGCATAATGGAAATTAGAAATACTATGAGTGGAGCAAATGACAATGGAAGTAGTAGTTCAAATAAACTAACTTTGAAGGTAAACTGGAAGCCTATAAGGACTATAGGTAATAAGAGAAATATTGAAAATATAACCTCTGATAATTCAGTGGCTTTATTCACGTAATTTCTATAATCTTCTTTATAAAGAGATAAAATCTCCTTCATTGCTTCTCTTAATCTGTCCTTAAGCGAAACGCCCATATCCATCGATAGCATATAAGCAGAATATATCTTACCCATTAAATCTCCGCGATGCAAACTTTCTCTCCTTTGAATTGACTTATACGAAGAATAGTTTAATATATTGATAGTTTTCTTTAACATTTGAGATTCAATAGATGGTGTCTTAAGGTGTTTTAATCTAGATAGGTCTTCCATTGTAGTGATAAGACTCTTATCAATAAGCGAGTTGACATAACATACCAAACTTATAAGCGGAGATTCTAAGTTAGTAATCTTCCTATACTCCTCCTTTTTTGACCACGAGTAGATTACAGGAAAGAAATACACAATTATACCATAACCTATCAGACTGAATAACAAAAATCTAGAGAGTGTAAAAGACATAAGCAATATTAAAGCAACACCTATGGGTGAAAACATAAGAAGTTCAATGTACTTTTTACGTATATCGTTAAAATCGTCTCCTGTATATTCTATATAAGACTTTATTTTATCTTGGAATATATCACATGCTAATATTTTCAACCTGATCACCAAAATAGAATTGATATAAGCTACCCTGTATTGATTCACTGTCTCGAATTCCGTTCTCCTTTAACCTTTTGAGAAAATCAAGCCTTCTAGTTAGTTCAGACTCCACATCTACATTATATATTTCTTTAATTTTCTTCAATCTATAAGATCTCTTTATAATTTCACTGATATTTTGAGGAGTAAAGTTATTGTTCTGATAAGACCATTCAAATATTTTTTTGAACGTAATTTTCTTAGAACCTTTATTTATTATCTCGTAGATATCTAGAACTGATCTCACTGTTTTATTTCCCTCCTTCCTATTTCCGACTATTATGAAGTTCCATATAGTTTGCAGGAATAACTTACCTAAATCTCCTGATAATAAATCAATGATTCTTGTAACGGCATCTATAGGTCTAGAACCGTGAAATGTGGTGATGGAACCGTGACCTGACGCTGCTGCATGTACAAGAGCCTCTATTTCTTTTCCTCTCACCTCACCTATTATCATGTAATCAGGTCTATATCGTAATGCGAGCTTTGCAAGATCACTTATAGATATTTCAAACTCAGAAAGTAGTGTTGATCTTGCTATAAATCTAACCCAATTTTTGTTAAGAAGACTAATCTCTGAAGTATCTTCTATAGTCAAAATCTTATAATGTGGATTTACCAAATTAAGTAAAGCATTTAATAATGTAGTTTTCCCAGACCCCGTTGGACCCAATATTATAATAAAAGGCCTATACTCTAATAGTAACCATAAATATGCAGTTATCAGCTCATTTAACATAGAGGAATTGATAACTTCCAAAATGTTTAGAGGTTTTAATGGAAATTTACGGATATCAAAAGTTGATCCCGGTAAAGAGATTTCTTTAGATATAGTCGCTGCTACCCTATGACCCTCGGGCAATGAAAACTCTACATATGGTCTAGCAATATTAACACTCTTATTGGCTTTGCTAGCTAACTTTTCTATTATTCTTACCACAGTTTCTTCATCATTAAGCTTGATATTTGTGTAAAATCTTATACACTCTGGAAACTTCCTGTGTACAACCGTAATAGGACTTCCATATCCTAAACATTCTATTTCTTCTATGTCTGGATCTAATAATAACGGAGTAATTTCGTTATATAGAATTTGCTTCTTTATACTATATAGAATTTTCTCCACATTGTCGTCATTAACTCCTAATTCCTTAAGTCTAAGGAGAACCTTATCCTCAAAATCAGTGGATTTTGAATAATATATTTCAGACAACACTTTTTCCTTTAACGACTCTTCAAAGTCTGAAAAAGACGGTTCCTCTATTTCATAATTACAGATTCCCTTACTTCTTGTTAATCTAACCTTCACTGGACCTACAAAATACTCCGCTAATACATGATCCATGCCATAAAAAGGAAATATTAAAAGACAGACAGAAAAATGAAAGTTATTCAAGGAATAATTGCTGTGCTAAGTACTTTGCATTTGCTACTGCTTTCAACGTACAATTTCTAAAGAAGTCAACCAAAGCATAACTGGTTTCAAACCTTATTCCTTCTTTATAAGATCTTATTATAATAGTATTATAAGCTGGGTCTATGCTGAATTTAATTTTGTTATTTTTAGTGGTTACATAATTAGTTCCATATATAACTGTGACGACCGAATCTTCATCCTTTACAAGATCAAAAATTATGTCACTTTCTTTCAAAGTTACTTTCAAATCTCTCAAAGGATTAGAAACACCATATATGAAATAGGTTCTACTATAATTAGGCCTTTCAACCTTAACTTGATTTAGACCATCTTTGACTTCAATAATTTTGCCTTCAATTTGTAACTTATCACCAACCTTAGCGTAATAAACGTTCTCGTAAATATTTGGCTCTTCACTAAATTCTTCCCAGCTAAATAAGTCGTCATTATACACTTTATAAGTTCTCTTAGACATATCTTGAATCACTGTATATGAAGTTTTCTTAGAGTTTTTACTTATCATTTTAAGATTAGTTTTAACTATGAATTCTTTTTTAAGTTCTACTCTATTATCCCTTAATACACTTATTTTCACCACTTCTTCGTCTAAACTTAGTTTAAAGAAAGGAATAGATAAGTCTAATTCCCCTACTGATCTATCTAGATCGACTTTAGTTTTTTTATTACCAACGTCAATTAATATTGACTTCCTTAGTAGGGACGGAATTTTGAATCTCATTTTAAGTTTTAAAATAGCGTTAGAAGAAGGATCTGTTTTCAAATGACCGTTCTTTGTTATAATTATATTTCCACTTTCAACTTCTACATCTGGTAAATCACTAAAAACTTTTAGTGGAAACTGGTATTCAAATATCTCCTCTTTAAATGTTATACTTCCTTCAGTTTCATTTGAAAGCTTAAAAGGTTCCAATTTAAGAACAAACCCATCTCCGTCAGCAACTTTTTCTACATCAATTAAGTTTTTACTCAGACTAAAATCACTTGCTATTTTTTTATCTATCCTTATAATATAAGGTGATTCCACAGAATTTTTATCATTAATTATCTTTAGAAAGTCAGTGTCTTTAGAAAAACTCAGTTTAAATACTGTACCACTCTTAGATATTAATATAATCTTACTATCCTTGAACTTTAATGCTCTCACATTAAAGAGTTTTGAAGATCTATCACTATCTAACTCGTATACATTCACTACATTTCCGTCATTTATACTTATATGGTTATAATCAGCATCAATTGCAGGCAAGTAAGAAAAGGATCCTATGTAAGACCAGCCACCTCTGTAAAAGCTCTTGAGTTTGTTACCACATGAAATTATGATTCCATTTCTAGTTTCTCCTATGAACTCCATGTCCTCTGTACATATTCCCATCAAGTCGTAGGCAGAAGAATCAAGTAAGATCCGGCCATTTGGGCTTAAAAATACTTTACCCATGCTTGTGAGCGCTATTAGATATTTTTCTCCCTTATATCTCTCCCTTCTACCATCTCTATATATTATCAAAGTTTCATTATCATATATTAAATCTATATGATCTCTAAATATTTTATAAAATTTAGGATGTTCTACGTCTACGAATTGTCCATATGGTAAAATCACTCTCGCTCTTCTACTATTAAGCAACATAATAAAACCGTACTTACTTTTGTATTCTTCAAATTTCTCGTTTCCAAAAGTAAAACCAAGGAATGACTTGTAAATAGGAATCAAATTATCTTCAGCATAAACATATCTTACTACCTTATCCTCTATACTATTTTTTAGTATTTTTTTATTTCCGTTCTCATCGATCTCAGTTACCTTATAGTCATCATACACTACCCATTTTCCATTTAGACGTATATCTGGATAAATCTCGATCTGGGGAGATAATATCGCATCACTATTTACCAATAACCTATCATTGATTTTGGTAATCCATACAGTACAAGAATCAGGGAATATTAAATCCTCTTTGCTTTCTATGCTGGCTATCATTTATTTCTTCGATGCTATAAAATATACAGAGAGTGTGATTTGAAAATACTATTGACGAGATAGGCAATAGTAATATGGGAGATTATGTATGGTTACCATAAAAAATCCCGTTATTTATATATATTATGAAATCTATTTTACTACTATTATCCATACTCCTCATATCATCAGCTTTAATGATATGTTTTGATATTCCTTACCCATTTCAATCTATTTTAGCACCACCTATTCTTTTGGAAATGTTAAGACTATCAAAAAGACTCAAAGGAGGTAGGAAGTAAATTTTCCGCATAGGTTTTTTTGCCTGCAAATTTTGAAAAAGCAATCCACAGCTTCTCTTCCTTTCAAGCCTAACTCCTTAGAAAAGCTATTTACATATCCTCTTTCATATGCTAAATTAGCAGAGTCTCTAATAACTATTTTAATTCTAGATAATGATTCTTCGTCTAAGATCTTGGAACCTAAAAGTTTAATTACAAACGGTAAATTACCGCAATTAGAATTCCAGAAATCTTTAAAGCTATACTCCGAAGAACCATCATATGTTAATTCAGCTGTCCACTCCTCTTGAGAGGTAATAGGGACGACATTATGACCGTAGATCATCCTAGCAAGATAATATTCGGTAGAGTTACTACCTGGAACTAAAATTTTAAGTTTATTTTCTGTCTTTTTTCTATATCTTATACCAACATCATTTACTATATATGCGCCGTTTGCCAAAACTTTTAAATTTTCTAGAAAAGTAATTAGGGGCAATGGAAGATAAAGTAACTCGTATTCATCTATATGAAATTTTAAATCATCTTCTTTCAATTTTAAAATGTCAAATGAAAAACCTTTAGTATCTACTTGATTATTAAGTACAGGCTGGAGTATCTTAATCTCCTCATCCCTTGAATATACGATTTTTATCCTCATCTATTATACTACCATATCTCCTTATTTTATATTTCCCTTAATTTCTTAACTATTATTATGAAGACAATTATAGTAGGATCAGGGTATGCGGGATTAAATGCTTATTATAATCTAAATGAAGAACCAATCATAATTTCACAGCATAACAAATTTGTATTTTACACTTCTCTGACTAGAAGTTTGCTTTTTAAACCTTTAAGGGATACTGTAAACATACCTTTTGTTACCGTGGATAAGGTTGTTGAATTTGACCTGAAGGGAAAATGGATAAAAACCCAAAATCATGAATACAACGCAGATAACTTAATTATAGCAACAGGATGCAATAGAGAAGAACAAGTTCAATTTATAAAAAAATTACGGGGATTAGATAGAATTTCTATAGAAGCTGAAAACGAATTTTATGATGGTTATCTTGTAATACAGTTAGCATTTTATCTTAAAAAATTAGGAAAACAAGTATATTACCATGGAAGTTATTTATCTTTCCTGGGTGACAGAGTAGCTCAGGTGCTGACAAATAAGATGAGCGAAAAACACATACAATATACAGAAAAAGCTGATCTAGTATTTCCTGCTTGTAAGCCTTTAAGTCCATTTCAATTCTTCAAGGTTAATGAATATTTACAGTATCAGAACTCATTCATAATTGGAGATCTAATAGAAAATATGCCAAAGTTAGGTGAATTAGCCATGAGAACCGGAATTTATGTTGGTAAGTTTATTAATGACCGCAGAGTCGGAAAGTTTTCACCCATTTTTGTAACTATTATAGATACTGGAAGTGAAGGAATCCACATTAGAAGTGATAGACCTTGGGGTGGAAATAAAGAGGTTGTTAAAATATCTAAGCTTAGACAATATATGAAGAGATTTATAGAAAGATATTATATCATTAGAAGAGGAAATATGGGCTTTTTATACCACGTATAGAAGTATCCAGGGACCTGGGGGGTCAGGGGGAACATCATTCCTTTTCAAGGGTCCCTGGATACCCTATATTTTCATTTTCCTCGGGGTATAAGTAGTTTTGTATTATAAATAACGTTATAACGCTAAAATAAAAATAGAGGAACAAGGAATAATATTCTAATTTCTTAATAAGCGTTACATCAACAAAGAATAAAAACATGAGGTTACAATTAGAAGGAGACACTAACTCAGACGATCCTTATAATAAATTTATTCTTACACTTAATCTGGCAGGCGCAAGTGAAAATACAATACGACTCTATTCCATCGCAATAAAGGATTTCCTAGATTTTGTGAAGAAAGATCCACGCCAAGTAACTAATTCAGACGTAAACGCATGGTTACTAAAAATCCTTAGGAGTAGCACTAGGAGTAAGAGAGTTAGAGAGGAAAACGAAAAAAGAAGAATGAAACTAACTACCGCTAAGATTTACTTAACTGCAGTACTTAGATTTCTTAAATGGCTGGGTAAAGATGTAAAGCCAACAGTACCTAAAGCACGGAAAAATGAAATAAGAGCACTTACGTACGAAGAGCTAGAGAAATTAAAAGCGAGTGCAAAGAAACTTCGTGATGCGGTAATATTGAACCTGCTGATTGACACTGGGATCCGAGCAAAGGAACTATTATCTATTAAAGTTGAAGATATAGACCTTGAAAGAAGACGTATTATAATAAGAAATACAAAGAATGGTGAATCAAGAATAGTTTTCTTTACCTCTCATACTGGTGAATTATTAAAAAAATATATTCAGAAAAATAAAAAGGAGCCCGAAGATAAACTGATAAATATGACGTATCATGCTCTATATAGAAAACTAAGAAGACTAGGAAAGAAAATAGGAATAGATCTAAGACCGCACATATTAAGACACACATTTGCGACAGAAGCAATAAGGAAAGGTATACCATTACCGGTATTACAAAAAATATTAGGACACAAAGACATAAGAGTAACTCAAGTTTATACTCATTTAGTCATAGAGGATGTGGAAAAGGCCTATAAAAATACATTTGGTTAGGCTCTACCTAGAAATCTCCATTTCAACATTTCATTTACATAGCTTGCTAAGTCTTTTATACTATTGAACGAGTACGTTTGTAAATGTAGATACTCAAATTTTGCTTGATTATTTAGCATATCTTTTTGTAATTCTTTCACTATTTGCTTCTTCAAAATATCTTGAAGTTTTTCTTCAACTAAGTTGCCTACTATTTTTCCATTGATATCGTCAGGGTAAGGAATCTCGCCGTTCGGATATACAGTAATAGCATAACTTACCACTCTCGTAGGAGCACTCTTACCTACTAAAGCATTTATAAATCCCCATGTATTGTTTATAGTCGGTCCATATTTTCTCTTCAATTCAGAAAGTACTTTATATAATTCATTTGGATCTGGTTCTAATTTTACTTTGGAACCAGGGTAATCTATTGCCGGAAGGATAACTATTTTATATTGACACTCGTGAACTTTTCTTACTTTTTCTTCAAGCTTATGTAAATTATATCGAGTTACGACTGTTTGAACATTAACCTTAAGACCGTAATCTCTAAACTTCTGCAAATTATCAATAGCTTTTGCGTTCCAATGATACTCGTCGATTGAATAATGTAAGAAGTCAATTCTATCAGCCAACTTTGATAGAAATGATTCGTCATTAAGTCTATATCCGTTAGTGGTAAGCATCACATAAAAAGAACTATCATGGGCATATTCAAGTAACTCTAGTATATCTTTTCTTATGGTTGGTTCTCCGCCTTCAAAAGATAGTACAACTATAGAAGAATCACGCATATTATCAATCATTTTCTTAACTTTTTCTGTACTACTCTCTCCTAACTCCCCATTATAATATGATGGGTTACAAAATGAACAGTGCAAGTTACATCTTGATGTAACTTTAAACGTAGCATAAGCCGGATTAAAAGGGTCTTTAAGTACTTGTGTTCTTATAAACCATCTAAACGCTTTAATATCTCTATTCATAATTTAAGAAACCTCCTTGTATGTTTTAAATATTCTTCTGCGTTTTCCTCAATCATTTTCTTTTCCGCCTCACCTACTTTTCTTATAACTTTAGCAGGAACACCCACAGCGATACTGTATGGAGGTATTTCAACATTTTGAGGAACTACAGAACCTGCACCTACAATAGAATACTCTCCTACCTTAGAGCCGTTCAATAGGATCGCACCCATTCCAATTATTACATTAGATGCAATTGTGGCTCCATGAATTACTGCATTATGCCCTATACTAACTCTATCTCCTATAATAGTCTTAAACCCATAATCTGTATGCACCGTAGTGTTTTCTTGAATATTTGTCTCCTTTCCTATTACTATTGAATCATTATCCGCCCTTATCACTACGTAGTGCCATATACTAGCTAGTTCCTTTATTTCTACATCTCCTATTATGTAAGCTGTAGGATGAATATATGCCTTATTTGATACCTTAGGTTTTTTACCTAAATACTCTTCAATAGGCATTATTTTCTCTTTCTTAATTTGGCTATAAAAAACCCTGTTATATCGTGCACCATAGGGTAGAACCTTATTATCTCTTCCAGTTCGAATCTCTCATCTTCAACAATTCTCTCATTCTCTATTTCAGTCATTGTGCATGTAGAATAGATTAAGGTTCCATCCTTCTTAAGGATTTTATACGCCGCGTTTATAAATTGTTTTTGATAACTTGATAAATTTATTAAATCTTCTTTATTTTTCTTGTCATAAATCTTAGGTCTTAAACCTAAAGCTGAACATGGCGGATCTATAAGAACCTTATCAACGTCGCTTATTCGAAAATCTTCATAAAGATAACGTGAATCTGCAAGATATGTCTCTATATGCATGCCAAGTCTTTGCGTTAATTGCCTTAGATCCTGAACTTTTCTCTTAGTATGGTCAAATCCTAAAATTCTAGCTTCAGGCTCTAATTGATAAATATGAGTTAACTTGCCTCCGGGATGTGCAGTCATATCTATAATTTTTTCGCCTGGTTTAGGATCTATCAGATGGGCAACATACATCGACGCTTTTCCTTGAATTAATATTTCACCTGTTTTTAACTCATCCAAATCTGAAAGGGGATAGGAGGAATACATGCTTTTTGTAATTTTTACAATTAGGTTACCTTGATTAACTAATTCGCCCTCAGCTATAATTATACCATTTTCACTAACCACGTTAACAAACCTACTATTGCCAATTACCCTCTTTACACCAGGTCTGTATACATTTGCACCCATCATTACACTTTCGGCAGTTCTTTTATCTACTATGACCTTGCTTTCTCTTTCTTCTAACTTACTGGGTCCTCTTATCTCGATGTAGAGGGCTTCGTCGAAATCTTCATCCTCATGTAAAAAAGGAAGACGCTCTCTGATTGTAGCAGGAGACTTCTTTAATGTATTGACCCTGATGTAGAGTCTACTATTTGGTACTAGTAAAGAGTCAAGTAAAGAGTTAAGTTTAGTTCCTGAAACCTTTCTCAGCTCATCCAGGACAAATTCATCGTATTCTAGTCTTTTGACCAAATTACCTTCGCCCCTTCATTATTAGGTTCAGTTACAAGACCACCAAAATATGATACTAACTCTTCACCTTCTCTCTTGGTATTTACGAAAGTATAAACCGTAGGTCCAAAAGACGATATACCTGCGGGAAATCCCTTATTGTACATGGATTTCATAAGATCCCTAACCTGTTCAGTCTGCATGTTAACCTCGATTCTTTTAAATCCAAGATTTTGTATCTTGGCTATAGCATCGAGTGCAGATGAGATATCATGATCTATTACAGCAGGTACTAACTCCATAAAAGTTACTCTGATTACCTCACTAGTACCCTTAACTTCCTTCTTAAACGCATTTAGTTCTTCTATACCAAAAATTCGTCTACCATATGAAGGTATATTTATATAGACATACCAAGGAAACGAATATCTGGTCATGAGTGGAGGGGGTGGGGCATCCGAGAAATCTGAAGGGGCTATATTTCGCTTAACCTTTACAGAATGCCCTGCATCGACTATGAATCCCCCATATTTAAACGCATAAACACCAACACCTGAGGTTCCGCCCCTTTTTACAATCCTTGCCAGATCTACTACATCCATGTTTTTTAGATTATACTCAGCTGCTAACTTGGCAGCTGAAAGAAAGAACTGTGTGGTATGTCCAAGTCCAACATGAGCTTCATAATCCTCTTCTACACATACGGAAGGCATTCTAAAGGGAAGCGATATATTGACTGTCGTACAGTCTCCATTCCTCATAACAATTCTGGGATATTTTAAGGCTACTCCAACTCCACCATCTATACGCCCATATAAACCCTCTAAATCCAACAGAGTGATATGGATTCGTGATAAGCCTACTACCCTTATCATTCTAATCACTATTAGTAACTATAATCAGTGTACTTTCATCTGTTTATAAGTAGTTGATAAAGGGGATAAATGCTTGTATATTAAAATTATTTAGGAGTTTAAAGATCTGATGATATTTGCTTTTTTCAAAAATAAAAATCAGGAATAATTTTAGATCTTAGATCAGCTAATATTTAGATTTATGAACCAATAGAATTAATTTTTATACGAAGAAAAAGTTAATGTATATTGTGAATAAAATGGACGAGAATGAATTAAATCAATTAATTAATGATATATCAAGAAAACTAGAAGAAAAAGCCAAAAATGTGATTCAAAGTGAGGATCCTACAGTTCAGATAAATGATGGGAATATAGATGAAATAATTAGTAAAAATAATGTAGTATTTGTGGATTGTTGGGCTCCTTGGTGTGGTCCGTGTCATTTATACGAACCTGTGTTCAAAAGAGTCGCATTAAAATATAAGGGAAAAGCTGTTTTCGGTAGACTCAATGTAGATGATAATGCTAATTCTGCAGATAAATTTGGAGTACTAAATATACCTACCACACTGATATTCGTTGGTGGAAAACTAGTTGACCAGGTTGTAGGTGCAGTAGAGGAAGAAATATTAGAGGAATATGTGAAAAAATATGTCACTAATTGAGGCTAGAATAAAGAAAAAACTAGGGAGTTTCTTATTAAATGCTGAAATAAATGAGGATAGGAAAATTATTTTTATTCATGGAAAAAATGGAAGTGGTAAAACTACATTACTTAAAATTCTAGCAGGACTAGTTGACTTAGATGAAGGATATATAAAAATTGATGGTACTGAAGTTTCTAAACTTCCCCCCTGGAAAAGAGGCTTAGTCCTAGTCACACCAGACTCATATATACCGAACCTCTCAGTAATGAAGCATTTGTATTATGGACTAAGAAAATCAAGAAATAAAAGCGAAAAAATACTAGATGAGAGTATCGAACTGATAAAAGACATAGATGAAAACAAAAAATTAAGGGACTTAAGTCTCGGAATGAGAGAGAAAGTCTCCTTGGTTACTGCGTTATTGTCAAACCCGAAATACATACTAATAGACGAAGCCTTTTCTAACATTAACAATAAGGATCTTTTCATTCAAAATTACATCTCGTTATCAAAAAAACATGATATTAGAATTATTTTCGTATCTCAAGATCTGGATGACTCTAAATATAGTGAGTGCATGTATATAATGGAGAACGGTATCTTAAAAAGAGTATCATGAAATTTTACATTTATACAATCTATCATGAGAAAATAGGTATATATTTTTGAAAAGTTTTTACACTAAGCCCAGTTATATTTTTATAGCCTTTCAATAATTAGTAGCGTATGCCAGGACTTCCAAAAAATGAACATGAAGCACTAGAGTTTTTGAAAAGCAATAATATAAAATGGGTTGATTTACAATTTACAGATCTCCTAGGTAAATTGCAACATATAACAATACCATCAAACGAATTTGATGAAAGCTCGTTTAAGGTTGGATTTGGTAAGTTAGACGGAAGCAGCATAAAGGGATTCACCAGTATTTATGAAAGTGATATGGTATTATTACCAATACCTCAAACAATGACACTAATACCTTGGATGCAAGGTGTCGCACGAGTTTTGACTAAGGTATTCTGGGGAGGTGGAAAAGGTAGATTTGAGAGAGATCCAAGGGGGATAGCTGAAGAGGCAGAAAAACACCAGAGTGAACAAGGGTATGTAAGTTATTTCGGACCAGAATTAGAATTTTTCGTGTTTGATAAAGTAGAGGTAGATGCCTCATTACCTCAAAGCGGAACAGGATATAAAATACATTCTAGAGAAGCACCGTGGTCTAAAAACGGTGGATATGTAATAAGGTATAAAGAAGGATACTATCCTGCATCACCAGTTGATCAACTAATGGATATACGCTTGGAAATTATAAGTACTTTAGTAGACTACTTTGGATTTACAATAGAAGCAGCTCATCATGAAGTAGCAACAGCAGGTCAGGGTGAGATAGATTTCAGATTCTCCACATTAGCTGATACTGCGGATAAAGTGCAGGTTCTTAAATATGTAACAAAGAACATTGCAAGTAAACGTGGTATGATAGCGACATTTATGCCAAAACCATTCTTCGGAGACAACGGTAGTGGTATGCATACTCACTTTAGTTTGTGGACAAAAGATGGGAAAAATCTAATGTATGATCCTAATGATGAATATGCAGAATTAAGCCAAATAGGTAGATATATTATAGGCGGTCTCTTAGAACATGGCAGAGCATTAAGCGCAATAGTTGCACCGACAACTAATAGTTATAGACGTTTAGTGCCAGGGTATGAAGCTCCTGTATACTTGGTTTGGAGTAAATCTAACAGAAGTGCTGCAATAAGAATTCCAGCCTATTATAAGGGAATGGAAAAAGCTAAAAGGTTAGAATACAGACCACCTGACCCCTCATCTAATCCCTACCTTGTATTCTCTGCAATACTTATGGCAGGTTTAGATGGAATCAGAAGAAAACTAGACGCAGGTGATCCAGTGGACGAAAATATATATCATATGAGTGAAGAGAAGAAAAGGAGCCTGAAAATAAGAGAATTACCAGGATCATTAGACGAAGCTTTGAATGAGTTAGAAAGTGATAATGAATTCTTGAAGCCAGTATTTAACTCTTCAATATTACAAGCATATCTAGACCTAAAGAAAGAAGAAGCAAAAATGATGCAACTATATCCACATCCTATGGAAATATATCAATATCTAGATTCTTAAAAACTACACCAAAACATTATTTCTTCTAAGATTCTTTTTAATATATTCTAAATCTATAATTGGATCAAAAATATAATTATTTGTAGCTTCTTTTAAAATATTATATTCTATTCCAACAAGGTTTGAATAATCCTGTATCCATCTATCCTTTTGTGATAGAAACTTCTCAAAACTATCGTAGTATATTTTTAATAAAAATTCTGAATCTAACTTAGTATTAACAGCTAATGTACAACAATTATGCTCATCAAATCTATGAAGAATCTTATATCCATTTCTCGTAAGTATGGTGGGATAGGGCTCCCATATACTTATGGCATTAGTTCTTTTGGTATTTAACGACATAATTAAATGTTCAGGACTCTCATACTCTACAATATCTAGATGAGGGTCAAAGAGCATTGTCCATAATTCCATACTAGATAATGCAGTAGAGCCTATGTAACTGTCCAGGCTATTTCCTACTATTGCACCTCCTCCCCTTGCTCCTCCTGCAATTATCTTAAAATCATTGAAAATTTTTTGAAATATTAATTGAGTAACCAGGGGCGAGAAACCCATATCTATTTTTCCTGTAGCTAAGTCTCTCGTTAGATCTAAACCATTATTGTAAATTTTCACATCAACAATGAATCCCTTATCTCTTAAAGACCTTACGAAAGGAACCACAAAAGGATATTCAGCAGCCTTTATTATACCAATACTCAAAAATTTGCTAGAAGATAATCTGATTGCTAAGTTCTTTCCTATTAGTCTTCTTCTTTCAATTATACCATCTTTCTCCAATTCTGATAATATCTCCGATACTCTACTCTTAGACATTTGACTAAGTTTCACTAAATCTGATTGTGATAACTCACCGTAATTTTTTAGGATATTAATTATTTTATTTTTCGAATCACTCAATTCAAATTATATATCGCACTAGCTCATAAAAAAGTTGATGACTTCTTAGACGTGTTAATCAGCCTAAATACCTGACTCTTCAAGGAAGGTTTCGTGCTGAATATTCCTCTAGTGGATAATGATATTAAGCTAGCTTCCCTATCCTTTACCCCTCTAACATAAGTACACATATGCAATGCATCTCCAATTACCATAACTCCTTTCGGTTGAATATCGCTCTTCATAATGGCTTCTGCAATTTGTTCCACTAGTCTTTCCTGGATCTGTGGTCTTGACGCATAATAATTTACAAGCCTTATTATTTTACTTAAGCCAGCTACTTTTCCGCTCTTACCAACAACATATGCAACATGGACCTTTCCTATTATTGGCAGTAAATGATGTTCACATAATGACGAAAACGAAATATCCTTTACTAGAACTATTTGATCTTCTACACTGGAATTTTCATTTTCTGCTAAGGAAAATACCTTTATATAGGGTTGAGGAGATCTCAAAGCTGACGTCATTTCAAGTAAAGCCTTTGCTACTCTCTCTGGTGTTTCCTTAAGTCCCTCTCTTTCAGTATCTTCACCAATAAGCTGTAGAATCTCCTTGACTCTCTTTGCAATTTCCTCAACGAGTCTTTCTTGATTTAAACTTTCCTGTTCCATACCAAGTAATATAGTTGTGCGATGACATTATTAAAATGTTAATGCTAAAAATTTTGATTGGTCTTTTTATAGATACTTATAAATAGTCTCAAGTACGATAGGTTTCTTCTTTGTGAGAATTATTGTATCTTCAATTCTAATTCCGAACTTTCCTTTAAGGTAAATACCTGGCTCTACTGTAATTACCATATTCTCTTCAAGTATAGCATCAGAACTCAATGAAATGGAAGGATACTCATGAATCTCTATTCCTACACCATGACCAGTCGAATGAACGAAATATTTACCGTATCCCGCTTTCTCTATTACATTTCTAGCTATCCTATCGATTTCTGATGCTCTTGTTCCATCTCGCACTGCGTCTATTGCTTCTTCTTGGGCTTGAAGGACTATTTCATAGACTTTCTTTACTTCATCATTGTTACTCTTAACGAAAGTTCTAGTACTATCAAAGCAATAATTATTATATCTTGCACCAATATCTATTACCGCATTTTCACCATTTTTGATAGTTCTATCTGTTGGAATATGATGTGGAAAAGCGGAATTCTCAGCAAAAGCAACAATAGAGGAGAATGCATATTCTTCAGCTCCCTCATTCCTCATTGTCATATCTATTAATCCTGCTAACTGTTTCTCTGAAACGGATTCTTCATGAATTTTCTCAGAGGAGATTTTCATAGCCGAACTCGTAATATCCCCTGCTTTCTTTATAAGTTCAAGTTCTTCAGGCTCTTTCTTAGCTCTTATAATGTAAAAATCTTTAGATACATCCACAAGATTTTCACTACTAATTTTCTTAGATAAGGAAAGATAAAACATTGAACCTGAATATAGCATGTCTATCGCAATCCTTCTATCAGTCTCTATATATCTTGAAATGACGTCCACTAAACTACCCCTAATTACGTCATCAGAAACTTGATAAGAACTGTATGCAACTATCTCTATCTTATCTCCTACCTTAGATTGTGCTCTATTTTTCTCTAGAACCGGAACTACAAGAATGGGAACACTATCATTATAAATTAAGGCTACAGTATTGGCAAAATCTGTTGATATGTAATCGTAACCAGTTAAATAAAATATATTTGCTCCACCAATAATAATAGCATTTTTTACATCTCGTTCCTCCAAAATTCTATCCAGTTTTTGAAGTCTCATACTTAAATCTAAAGTTTGGCTCCCTTATTAGAATTGCTAATCTATATGCCTCCCTTAATAACTCTTCCTTTTCTATTATGCTGTAACTACTTTTAATGATGTCGCTAATATCTATAACCTTATCATCTCTGTATAAGCATGTTTTTAATTTTCCGTCTACTGTGAGCCTTATTCTGTTACAACCACTACAAAATATAGGATTGGCGTAAGGTTTAACAACTTCAACCACAAGATTTCCACACTTATATCTTGGTCTCTTGTGTTTATTTCTGATCTCTATCAAAGTACAATCCTCGTTCAAGCGACCTTCAATATCTAACATATCAACGTGAGTATAGAAAGCCTCTTTACCTAAACCTACTGGATGTAACTCTATTAGGTGAATTTCGTCTATATTACTGCCACTTGCAAAATTAATAAACTCAAATACACCTTTAGCATTCTTTCTTGTTACAACGTAATTTAGTTTTAATGGTCTTAATCCTACTTTCTTAGCCTCTTCTATTCCTTCGACAACTTTACTTAGAACATTAACTCCTGTCACCTCTTTAAAAATGACTGGATCTATAGAATGCAGACTAATATTAACTCGATCTAACCCTGCGTCCTTTAATTTCCCAGCTAATTCTTTTAACAAATATCCATTAGTGGTCATGGAGACTTCTTTTATACCAACCTCTTTCAACTTAGATATTATTTCGGGTAAATCTCTTCTTAATGTAGGTTCTCCGCCTGTGAGTTTCACAGTCCTTATCCCGAATTCCATTCCTATCTGAGCAACTAGGCTAATTTGATCTGCACTTAACAGACTATCACCATCATTTTCTCCTTCCATATGGCAAAAGAAGCAAGTGAAATTGCAAGCATGGGTAAGTGTAATTCTTAAATCTTCTAATTCCCTACCATAAACGTCTTTCATTACATTTTTAACTTCGTTTTAGACCCTAATAAATTGATGAGAGAATTACTCTGCCCAAGATGCAATATTAAAATGGATTTCATAGTGGAAGCTGAGAATACAAGTGATGGAAAAAGACTGATCAGATACTTTTACAGGTGTCCCGCATGTGGAACCAGAATTAATGATGAACTGATAACAGTATCAAAGTCAGAAAATAACGAGTTACTTATAAGAATCTCTCGATGGCTTTTCTAAGGTAAGAATAATGAAATAATGGAATAAGGCTAATTAGTGAAATATATTTTATATCGAATATTTCCTTTGCCTCCTCTTTTATAGGGTTATAACCATCTAAAAAGGAATTTACAACTTCATAAAAGAGTTGAGGGTTTTTAATGAACTTGTAAGATATTGAAAAAATTGTGACCAATAAATCCCAGGCAAAGTGGGATACAGAATCAGTTTCTATTGACTGTTCTGCATCTATTACAGTTATTATTTTATTGTCTTGAGGTATAAGAAAATTTTCAACTTTTGTATCTCCTAGTGCAAATCCCTTTGAATGAATATACTTTAAAGAATGTCCTAATTCAAAATAATCTTCACTTGCACTAACTTCTCTACCTTCTAAATATTCCCTGTATAAACACATAGAATCAAGGTCAAAGTCTATAATTTTAGGTACTATTATACTCGTCCACTTATACGTAAAAAAGTTTATTTCTCTGCTCATTCTCTCTAAAGGACTAGAAGTATACGGATAACTCCTAAATGCAGGAGATATAAAATACCACTTGAAACTAGTAGAGGAATTGTAACATTTTAGTACTATTTTCCTATCTCCACTATCCACTACTTTTGTTTGTACGTATATATTTCTGAAAAAATCCTCTATCTTCATTTTATTTATTAACTATACCTCTAACCCTAATTAATTCACCGTCATCATATATTTCTTCTTGTTTAATATCATTTAATATATTTCTTACATCTACATTTCTTGGAGAAAAATCCAATATATCTCCTTTTTTATTCAAAATTAATATAACTTCAGTCACGAAATAATAGTTGTATCGTAATACCTTAAAAAATTATTTACAAACCATCTTTTAGTTCCTCTACGTATTTGAAAGCATCGTCAGGGAATATAAGTATAGTAGCTCCTTTAGTATCGCTCAATTTTTTATAAGCAGCCACTGTAGCCCCTGAGCTTAACCCTACTAAAATTCCTGACTTCCTAGCAACTTCTTTTACACCTTCTAAAGCGTCTTTAAAACCAACATCAATTACTGAGTCTATTTTAGCAATTTTAACGAAGTTATTATCTTCCGTAACCCTTTTAATTCCTGGTATTCTCTCTCCTTCACTTGGCTCTACACCTATAATTTCGACTTCGTCACCGTATTTTTCCTTAAAGTATTTAGATACACCAACTATATGACCAGCTGTACCCATGCTTGCGATAATTCGCTTTATTTTAATACCTGCAGCATTAGCTTGTAGATCAAGTTCTTTGGCAGTGGTTTCATAATGAGCAATAACATTTACTTCATTATGAAATTGATCTAAATGTTTATAATTTCCTAATTGACTCATCTTTTTTACTAAAGGCAAGATCTCAATCGTTGAAGTGCCTGCTGTAATTACTTCAGAACCCAATAACTTAATCATTACCTTAAAAACTTCAGGTGAAGTGGTTGGGACAAATACTGTAAACTTAATGTTAAATATAGAGGATAGAGCAGCCATAGCAATTCCCATATTCCCTGATGTAGCCTCTACGATATTCTCTGTTTTTTCCCTTAATGCCTGCTTAAACAAAAATAGCGCTGTTCTATCTTTTATACTTCTACTGAACGGATTATAAAATTCCAATTTCCCCCATACGTTCTCTCCTATATTTAACCTTAGCAGAGGAGTGGGCCACATTCCCTCCATTAAATCTATAGTATTTTCAAAAATGTGGAACTCCTTTTGGGACACAAATATTGATCGCCTTTATACACTATGCTTGCTATTGGTTTTAAAAATTACTCTCCTTTATTGACCCTGATTCTTACCACATATTTTTCTCCATCCTTATTCCATCCCAGATACTCGTTTCCAGTCTCCCTACACCATTTATCTAGTTCCTGAACCACAGCCTGCCATTTACTTTTAACTATAATTTCGTCCTTATCCTTAGCCTCTTTAAATACTCTTAAGACTTTGAGTAAAATAACCGGGCATATATCATCTGAATCTATTGTAATCAAAGCGAAATCACCACCTCTGATTCCTTAGCATCTTTTAGGAAGGAAATACTTCCAGATAATTTTACACCATCATATAAGTCGTCGGGACTAGCATTTAACATTTTAATACCTATCTCATCCACATAAAATTCTACTCCCTCTTTAATCGCTTCATTAATCATTTTCTCTATCTCAGGTAAATTAAGCCTTTTCATTTGCCTTCTTACAAAAAATCTTGCAAAAAAGGGTAACGAAAAAGACTTCTTACTTGATTTTAAAAATAACGTGACCGCTTGTGACACTACAAAAACCTTTACTTCCCAGCTCAGAGCTCTTGCTGATAATGCCAATGCTAATGCATGATAAAGTGAGTCAAGGCTATTGTTCGAAACTAATATCGTTAATTTTGCCACGTTATCTAAATCCTCATTAAAACTAAAATACTTTAGTCAGTCTAAGATTAACAATGAAAATAAGAGCATTAACTATATTTGCTTCAAATATAGATAAAGATAAAATAGAAAACTATGCTAACCAGTTATCTAGTATAAATGATAGTTTGATTTGGTCTAAGCGAATTGCGTTTCCGCCTAAATCCTTAAATGAAAAAATTATAGGAAAAATACCAGAAAACAACGACATAATATATTCTATTATTCACTTGTCTCAAAAAGATAATCTGTCATTAATAAAAGATATATTATCCGTAAATGAGAACTTTTACGGATCAATTCTACTTAATAACCCTTCTTACATAGATAATGTCTCAAAATTTATTTATGACCTAGAACCTCAGCTTGCTACAAGAGTAGCTGTTTTAATTTACGATGACTTTCTTACCACTCCGTATTTTCCTGTAGGTAGTGCAAACACATTGATAGACTCCATGGCTATCTCATTAATCTATCCAAGGGAATTCTTAGATGGTAATGCACAAAAAGCGCTTTCTGTTGCTGATGAATATGCTAAAAAAATTTCTTCCCAGCTTAAGCTAAAATATCTAGGTATCGATGTCTCTCTATCACCTTGGAAGGAAGAGAGTGTTGCTGAAATAATAGAGAAGAGGAGCGGAAAATTATTTTCCTTCGGAAATATGTCTACTGTGGCTGAAATAAATAAGGAAATTTTTGAAATGGCATGGAAATTGAAAATTACTCCCATAGGATTTTCAGAAGTAATGTTACCAGTTGCTGAAGACAACGTTCTAATAGAAAGAGTTAATGAGGGAACTTTAACGTTGCAAGGACTTTTTCTTCTTACATCTGTGTGTGTTGCAGGTATAGATATGGTGGTCATAAAGAAAGATTATGATTTAATAAGAAAAATTCTAAAGGATTCAATGGTTTTACAGATTGTTAAAAGAAGACCCTATGGAGTTAGGCTTATACCATCAACAGATAGTGGTTATGTTTACCTGAAAGATTATGGTAGAATACCAGAGATTAAAACACTCTGAAACATATTTAAACTACTTTTATAAGATATTGAAGTGTATATAACATGTAAAAGTGGTTAACATGGAAGTTAGAAGAGTTCAAAAATTTGGAAAATCTACACTAATGATATCTCTTCCAGCAGAATGGGTTAAAGAAGTAGGTTTATCCTCAGGTGAAAGCGTATATCTTGAAGTGGATGAAGATGGAAGCTTGAAAGTATATCCACCAAATATGAAAGTACAAAACGTAAGTAGAGAAATGAAAGTTTCCATATCTAACACAGTAATGCCTGAAATTATTACTAGAATTATCTATGGCTTATATATATTAGGTTTTGACAAGATCGACATAGAAAGTAAAGAGAAGGCATTTAGTGAAGATTTACTAAGAAAAATAAAGGAAGCTGTTAGAAGTTTAATAGGATATGAAATAACAACCCAAACCATAGATTACGTTCAAATACAGTCATTCCTTGACCCAACCAAATATACCATGACAAGTCTTCTCAATAGATTAGCAACCAATTTAAAGCAAATGCTACATTACCTTAATTTAGGAATAAAAGAGGCAAGTAGAACTTTTCTGCAGGAAACAGTAGAATTAGAGAAAGAAATAGATAGATTATATTACCTTGCGTTAAGACAACTTTTACTATCTCAAACTAACAGAAGCTTGGCTTATATGATAGGTGTCAAGAGAATACAACTTATCGGAAATAGAATTTTGATAAAAGCTATAGAAGAGGCTGCAGATGAGGTAAGTGAAGCTGTAAACGATCTACTTTCTCTAACTCCACAAGAACTTGAAGAAGTGAAGGATAACTGGAATAAAACATATGATTTAATAGAACAAGCAATAGTTCTGATTGACCATGCAACAAGAGCGTTAAGCAAAGAAGATATGAAGATAATAAATGAGACAATGGAGGAACTAAGAACATTAAGGAGAGTCCTAATAACAGAGTCAACCAATTTTGAAACAACAAATAGTAAAAATACTAAGAATTACAGAGTTTCAATAGTTGTTAGATCACTTCATCTAAGGTTATATAATGCTATAAGAAGAATGGAACCAATAGTAGAAATTGCGTTCAATAGAAGCCTAGAAAATATAAAGGAGATTCTTATAGATTAGGTAGCTTTTTAAGCTGCGATATAACATACTCCCTTATCTCCTTAGCTGTAGGTATATCCCTTATTATTTTACCATTCTCGATATACTTTACCAGTAAGGGCTTACAATTCAAATTAGCCGGTGGATAGTCGTCTAATAGAGTAATAATATCACTATCTGGTGAATCACCACACCTATATACCTGTTTAGCTCCAGGCCATTTACCTCTCTTGGTAAACGGAATCCATTGTCCATTCACGTACTTTTCAACGATATCAGCACTAAAATCAACGCTCTGTGGAAAAGATATGCTGGTCCCCACACCAAAACCGTCCACTATATCCCTTAATTTAACCACATCATCTTCATCTATCCCACCACTTACGAAGATCTTAATATGACCATATCCATGTATATTCAGAGTCCATCTAATCTCTTGGATAATCTTCCTGAAGTTTCCCCTTCTACTTGATGGAGTATCAAGCCTAACTCCATATAATTTATCTTTCAAAAGCTCAGCAGCCTTGAGAACTTCCGTTCTCTCATCCTCAAATGTGTCTGCTAATATTATTCTTGGTACATTAGAAGGCATAGCCTCATCAAAAGCTTTCCAAGCCTTTACATTATCCCCGACTGATAACATAAGCGCGTGAGGCATAGTACCTGTAGGCTCTGCACCTATTGTTTCTTGATTGAATGCCCCAGAGACCCCATCACAACCACCTATATAAGCTGCTCTATCAACCATAGGAGCTATTGCGGGATGTAGAGCCCTTAACCCAAAAAATAGAACTGTTTTATCTAACGCCAATTTCTTAATTCTAGCTGCTTTCGTTGAAATACTAGAATAGTGTCTCAATATACCTAAAAAAGCCGTTTCAAAAACACCAAAATCCAAATAGTTGCCTTCAATTATCATGACTGGCTCTACTTCCTTAAACAGAGTACCTTCTGGCATTGCATAAACCGTAACCTCTTTTCCTTCAAGTAATTTCAAAACTTCCTCCAGACCAGAAAAAATCGCCCAACTATATCCTTCTGGTAAGCCATATGAATGGACCTCCATTCTAACTTTGAGATCTTTTATTCCTAAATGTTCAAGAGTCCTTATAGTTCTATCGAAATATATATCAGTCATCTTCCCATCAAGTATATCCCTCTCGTTGGCTATGTAGAATCTCATCAAACCTCAACTTTAGTAAAACCAGATAACTTTTAAACCTTTAATCACGGAATAGATTGGAAGATCATGATAACAGTACAGATGGTTCCAGCTGATATTTTAATCCCTAAACTTGCAGAATATCTAAAGAATAATGTTAAAGAATTGAATCCACCAAATTGGGTCTACTTTGCGAAGACAGCATCTTTCAAGGAAAGAGTGCCTGACGATATAGAAAATTGGTGGTATATAAGAGCAGCCTCCCTATTGAGACACCTGTACATCTATAAAGAACCTATTGGTTTACAAAAAACAAGAAAATTATATACTGGTTCAAAGAGAAGGGGTACTAAACCGCCTAGATCTGTTAAAGCTCCGACTCATTCTATAAGAACAATACTTCAACAATTAGAAAAAGCGGGTCTTGTAACTAAAACTAGGAGAGGAAGGAGTTTATCACCAAAGGGCAGATCCCTTTTAGATAAATTAGCATACGAAATGTTTAAAGAGTTGGCTGAGAAAAAACAAGATTTGAAGAAATACTTACAATAGGGGTGATCTATTATAAGTGGAGAATATGATGAAGAATTAGATGAACTTCTGAAAAAAAGAGCAACAGAGATGCAAAGAAGACAATTAGAAGAAAGACAGAGAAAAGCTGAAATTGAAGCCCAAAAGGATGCTATATTAAGAACCATCTTAACGCCTGAGGCTAGGCAAAGACTTACTAATGTAAAACTAGTCAGACCTGAATTAGCAGAAGCAATAGAAAATCAGCTTATTGCGTTAGCACAATCAGGCAGAATTCAAGCACAAATAACTGATGATGAACTAAAACAAATATTAGCTCAACTTAACTCTCAAACCAGAAAAGATTATAAGATTACGATTAAAGAGAGAGGATGGAAATGAGCAAGCATAAGTCCTTAGGCAAAAAATTGAGACTAGGCAAAGCGTTAAAAAGAAACTCTCCTATTCCTGCTTGGGTCATAATAAAAACTCAAGCTGAGATAAGGTTTAATCCGTTAAGGAGAAATTGGAGAAGAAATAATTTAAAGGTGTGAATGAATGAGCCAGGAAACTACTGCTACTAAACAAGAAGAGCAAAAAACATCAGAATTACAACAACAGAAGAAAGAGGAACAAAAGCCGCAACAGGCAACAACTACAACGAAAGAAGAAAAGAAATCTAAGCCAGAGAAAGAAAACTTTGAAATGGTTATAAACTTTAGAAGAGTAATAATGGGAAGAAAAACTACCAGAACTAAAAGAGCCATAAAGTATGTGAGATATATGGTAAAGAGACATTTTGGAGCTGAAAAAGTAATTATTGATCCACTATTAGCAAAGGCAATAACCATAAATGGTAGAGATAAAATAGTAAGAAGAGTAAGGATAGCTGTCAAAAGAATCGGAGAAAAAACATATTTAGCTAGACTTGCAATTAAGAGTGAATGATCTTAGATAAGTTATCAATTTTTGGTACAGACAATATAGGTATTTATATATTTACTAATGATAAATATACAATTATACCTAAAATAGACGACAAAGAAGTAATAGAGAAAATTCAGGGAATACTAAAAACAGAAATTATACAGACTACCATATCTAAAAGCGTGCTAGTAGGTATTTTGGTTACAGGAAATAATGATGTAATCCTCTTACCTAGAACAGCTCTGGCAGATGAAATAAAGATCATAAAGGAACAGGCTAAAGACGTAAGAGTTGAGGTTGTGGATATTAGACCTACCGCTTTAGGAAATATCATATTATCCAATACTCATGGCGCACTTATTTACCAAGATCTTTCTGAGGCGGAAATAAATAAGGTAAAGAAAGCACTGCAGATTGATAATGCAATTAAGGGTACAATAGCGAATATAATTACAGTAGGATCAGTGGCAGTAATTACAGACAAAGCTGGTTTAGTACATATTGACGCAACTGAAGAAGAGTTGAAAAAATTGAGTGAATTATTTAAAGTAAAGTTAGATTCTGGAACTGTAAATTTTGGGAGCGTCTTTATAAGAAGTGGATTAGTGGCTAACAGAAATGGAGTTCTAGTAGGTTCCTCAACAACGGGAGCAGAGATTTTAAGAATCCAAAGAGCATTTAGTGATTAGTATGACTGAAGTAAAAATTTTCATGGTCAGAGGAACTGCCATATTTAGTGTGTCAAGATTTCCTACAAGTCAAAAATTCACAAAATATGTTAGAGCTTTAAATGAAAAACAAGCAATTGAATACATTTATAGTCAACTTGGTGGAAAAAATAAAATTAAACGATACAACATACACATACAAGAGATCAAAGAAGTTAAGGAAGATGAAATCACTGACAAGACAATAAGAGATTTAGCAAAGCTAGATAAAATTATAATGTGATAGAAATGAGTGAAGAAGCAGAGCAACAACAAGCGGCTGAATATATAGCATACCTGTATGATCAAGCAACTGCACTAAGACAATATATAGATACCCTTCAGAAGAACCTAGCAGAGGTACTAGAATCATTGGAAGCAGTAAGAGCGTCAAAAAGTGCCGTGGACGAGATAGGTAAGGAAAATCAGGAATACTTGTTATTTGGCGACAGAAAAGGCAATATAGTATTCAAGGTAAACAGTGTAGATAAGAATAAGGTTCTAATACACTTAGGATTAAATTATTACGCAGAAGTTGATCCACAAGCAGCTAAGAAAATTCTGGATGATAGAGAGCAACAGTTGGCTGAAGTATCTAAAAATATACAAGGTGAATTATCTAAGTCAATAGACGCCTATAATCAAATTGCAGAAATTCTTTCTCAAGTGCAAGGTAAAAAAGGTGAATAATTTGTTTTGATAGATTAAAAAAAGCATTCTCAAATTTTTTAGATAAAATTAGTGGAGAAGAGAATAAAAAGGAACCTGAAACCAGACAAACAGACCAATTAGAAAGTAAAAAAGAAGAGACTATACAACAACAGCAAAATATACAACAGCCACAAGAGGAAAATAAAATTGAGCAAAAACAGGAAAAAATTTCAGTTCAAACAGCTCAAGCAAATAAGCAGGAGAGTAAAAGATCCTTCTTTGATTTCCTGAAGTATAAAACGATAAAAGAGGACGACCTTAATAACGTAATAGAAGAACTCAGATTTCAACTTCTTGATTCTGACGTATCTTATGAAGTTACGGAAAAAATACTAGAAGATCTTAAAAATAATCTAATAGGGAAAAAGGTCAGTAGAAGAGAGGAAGTTGAGGAAATAGTAATAAATACTCTAAAAAAATCTATAACAGAGATTTTAACAAAAAATCAAAAAACAGATTTGATAGAAAAAATAAGAAGTAGTGGAAAGAAGCCATTTGTAATAATATTCTTTGGAGTTAATGGAGTAGGTAAAACTACTACTATAGCAAAAGTAGTAAACATGCTGAAGAAAAATAATTTATCTACGATTATTGCAGCCTCAGATACATTTAGAGCTGCGGCGCAAGAGCAGTTAGCTTATCACGCATCAAAATTAGAGGTTCAATTAATAAGAGGAAAATACGGTGGTGATCCAGCGTCAGTAGCATTCGATGCCATAAGTTTTGCTAAGAGCAGAAATATAGATGTAGTACTTATTGATACAGCCGGGAGAATGCATATAGACTCTGATTTAGTTGAAGAACTTAAGAGGGTTTTAAGGATAGCAAAACCTGATTTTAGGATCTTGATATTAGATTCGCTAGCAGGAAGTGATGCATTAGAACAGGCTAGACATTTTGAAAATAATGTTGGATATGATGCAGTAATTCTTACCAAAGTAGATGCAGATGCTAAAGGTGGAATAGCTCTTTCATTAGCGTATGAATTGAAAAAACCTGTAGTATATATGGGAGTAGGTCAGAATTATGACGATTTAATTCCCTTCTCACCAGACTGGTTTGTAGAAAGGATATTCAGTAGTTAAAGTTAAAATTCGTAAATGAAAGTTTTTAGTATAATGAAAATTTCTGACATTATAAAAAGGCTACGAGAAGACTGGAAGAGAATAATTAGTGTAGCCAAGAAACCAGACAAAGATTCATTTAATTACAGTATTAGGCTTACACTTTTAGTTATGGCTGTAGTTGGTCTCATCGCTTACATTGTACAGTTAACTACATCACTAATAATAAGGTAAAAAGGTGCTGTGAATGGAGGACTTCAAGTACAGAAATTATTACGTCCTAAGAGTTACAGGAGGACAAGAAATTAACGTGGCTCTTATTTTAGAAGAAAGAATAAAAACAAATAATATAAATGAGATCTTTTCCGTAGTAGTCCCACCTAATATAAAGGGTTATGTGATACTTGAAGCCACCGGACCTCATGTAGTAAAATTAATTTCATCAGGGATAAGACACGTTAAAGGAGTAGCTCATGGACTAATTCAGAAAGAAGATGTTACAAAATTTGTTTCTAAGTCGGTTGCATTACCCGCTGTGAAAGAAGGAGACTTAGTAGAGGTAATTAGTGGTCCATTTAGAGGTATGCAGGCACAAGTGGTGAGAGTAGAATCAACAAAAAATGAAGTAGTTTTAAATATTTTAGAATCCTCATATCCTGTTCAGGTTACAGTTCCTTTGGAACAAGTTAAACCTGTTAAGAGGTGACAGATAATTGCCTACTAAGACAATAAAAATAATGGTAGAAGGAGGTAGTGCTAAACCAGGTCCACCATTGGGACCTACCCTATCACAATTAGGACTTAATGTTCAGGAAGTTGTTAAAAAAATAAATGATGTTACAGCACAATTTAAAGGAATGTCAGTACCAGTCACAATTGAGATCGATAGCTCAACTAAAAAATATGATATAAAAGTTGGAGTACCTACAACAACATCATTATTACTTAAAGCAATAAACGCTCAAGAGCCTTCAGGAGACCCAGCCCACAAGAAGATAGGCAATTTAAACTTAGAACAAATTGCTGACATAGCAATTAAGAAAAAGCCTCAACTTAGCGCAAAAACTCTAACAGCTGCAATAAAGAGTTTACTAGGAACTGCAAGGTCAATAGGTATAACTGTTGAAGGAAAAGATCCTAAAGATGTGATAAAAGAGATTGATCAAGGAAAATACAATGACTTATTAACTAATTATGAACAAAAATGGAATGAAGCAGAAGGGTGAAGAAAGTGTTAGCGGATAAGGAATCATTGATAGAAGCCTTAAAATTGGCACTTAGTACGGAGTATAATATAAAAAGGAACTTTACACAAAGTGTGGAAATTATACTTACGTTTAAAGGAATTGATATGAAGAAAGGTGACCTTAAACTTAGAGAAATAGTTCCCTTACCAAAACAGCCATCTAAAGCAAAGAGAGTTCTTGTTGTTCCGTCCTTCGAACAACTCGAATATGCTAAAAAAGCGTCTCCAAATGTTGTGATAACTAGAGAAGAATTACAAAAATTACAAGGACAAAAAAGACCAGTGAAAAAATTAGCCAGACAAAATGAATGGTTTTTAATTAACCAGGAATCTATGGCACTGGCAGGAAGGATATTAGGACCCGCCTTAGGACCTAGAGGTAAGTTTCCTACACCTTTACCCAATACAGCTGACATCAGTGAATATATTAATAGATTCAAGAGATCAGTTCTAGTAAAGACCAAGGATCAGCCACAAGTTCAAGTATTCATAGGAACCGAGGACATGAAGCCTGAAGACTTAGCTGAGAATGCAATAGCCGTATTAAATGCAATAGAGAATAAAGCAAAGGTAGAAACTAATCTAAGAAATATTTATGTTAAAACAACAATGGGTAAAGCTGTAAAAGTTAAAAGAGCGTGATCGGTTTGGCAGTTACTACAACTAAAAAAATAGCAAAATGGAAAGTAGATGAAGTAGCTGAACTTACTGAAAAATTAAAAACCCATAAAACTATAATAATAGCTAATATAGAGGGTTTTCCTGCAGATAAACTTCATGAAATAAGGAAAAAATTAAGAGGAAAAGCCGACATAAAAGTAACTAAAAACAACTTATTTAACATAGCACTTAAAAATGCAGGGTACGACAGTAAATTATTTGAAAGCTATCTAACTGGACCTAATGCGTTTATATTTGCTAATACTAATCCCTTCGAATTACAGTTATTCCTATCAAAATTTAAATTAAAGAGATATGCCCTGCCAGGAGATAAGGCAGATGAGGAGGTTGTTGTTCCAGCAGGAGATACAGGTATTGCAGCAGGTCCAATGCTTAGTGTGTTCGGAAAGTTGAAAATAAAAACAAAAGTCCAGGATGGAAAAATTCACATATTACAAGACACGACAGTTGCAAAGCCTGGAGATGAGATACCAGCTGATATTGTACCAATATTACAAAAACTAGGAATAATGCCAGTATATGTAAAATTGAACATTAAGATAGCCTATGATAATGGGGTAATAATCCCAGGAGATAAATTATCAATCAACCTTGATGATTATACTAATGAAATCAGAAAAGCTCATATTAACGCATTTGCAGTAGCCACAGAAATAGCATACCCAGAACCAAAGGTCCTTGAATTTACAGCAACAAAAGCTATGAGAAATGCATTAGCTTTAGCCAGTGAGATAGGTTATATAACCCAAGAGACAGCACAGGCAGTATTTACTAAAGCAGTAATGAAAGCATACGCTCTTGCCTCTTCAATAAGTGGAAAAGTAGATTTAGGAGTTCAAATACAAGCACAACCACAGGTCTCTGAGCAGACAGCTGAGAAGAAAGAAGAAAAGAAAGAAGAAGAAAAGAAAGGACCAAGCGAAGAAGAGATAGGCGGAGGCTTATCATCACTATTCGGTGGATGAGTTTAAATATCACCTCTTTATGTATTTTAAGGTGATTATATATGGAGTACATATACGCAAGTTTACTATTGCACGCAGCTAAGAAAGAAATAAGTGAGGAAAACATAAAGAATGTATTAAGTGCAGCAGGAATAACAGTGGATGAAGTTAGACTAAAAGCTGTAGCAGCTGCTTTAAAAGAAGTAAATATAGACGAAATATTGAAGACAGCCACTGCCATGCCTGTAGCAGCAGTAGCAGCCCCTGCAGGTCAACAGACACAGCAGACAGCTGAGAAGAAAGAAGAAAAGAAAGAAGAAGAAAAGAAAGGACCAAGCGAAGAAGAGATAGGCGGAGGCTTATCATCACTATTCGGTTAATAAGAAAGTCTTTTTTACCATTTCAAATATCATTTTTACCATGGTCAAAGCAAACGAGAACGAGTACAGGTTAAACTTTTTTCTGTCAAGAGGATATGAGAGAAAAATTTGTAGATCCTGTTCTACTCCATTTTGGACTTTAGATAAGTTAAAGGAAAATTGTTCAGATGTTCCTTGTACTGACTATTACTTCTTTGATATCAACATTAAATCTCCCCCATTAACAGTAAGAGAATCAAGAGAAAAATTTCTAAGATTCTTTGAGAAGAGAGGACACACCATAGTTCCACCTAAACCCGTAGTTGCCAAGTGGAGAGATGATCTTTATCTCACTATAGCTAGTATAGTTGACTTTCAACCATTTGTAACGAGTGGATTAGCTAAACCACCTGCAAATCCACTAGTAGTTTCTCAGCCATGTATAAGACTAGAGGACGTGGATAACGTAGGAATAACATTTGGAAGGCACTTGACCACATTCGAAATGGCTGCTCATCATGCATTCAATTATCCTGATAAACAAATTTATTGGAAAGATGAAACAGTAGCATTTGCTAAGGAGTTTTTCACAGAAGAACTAGGAATCCCTGAAGATCAGTTAAACTTTAAAGAATCATGGTGGGAAGGAGGAGGTAATGCTGGTCCATGTTTCGAAGTAACAGTAGGAGGCTTAGAATTAGCAACACTAGTATTTATGCAATATGAAATTAGGGGACAAGATTACGTACCCTTAAAACTTAAGATTGTTGATACAGGATATGGTGTTGAAAGAATCGCATGGTTTACACAAAGAACCCCAACAGCCTTCCATGCAATTTATGGTAATTTAGTGGGTTCATTCTATAAAAAGATTGGCGTTAGCGAAGTAAACAATGAGTTACTTAAAGCTGCTGCTATATACGCAGGTAGAATAGATCCTGACATAAAAGAGACCATAACTACCCATAGAGAGCATTTAGCAAAACAATTAGGTCTCGATTTGAAGTATGTAAATGAGGAACTTACCAGAGCTGCCAGAGTATTTCAGGTCCTTGATCACACAAAAACAATTGCCCTCATGTTAGCAGATGGACTTGTACCCTCTAACTCAGGTGAGGGATATCTAGGGAGGTTATTAATTAGAAGAGCTCTCAGAGTCCTTAGATTATTAGGTAGTGATGTCAAGCTACATGAACTAATAAAGGATCAAATTGATTATTGGAAAGAAGATTTTCCACAGATGTTAAAGAATAAAAACTATATAATTGACGCAGTAATAAATGAGGAGGAGAAGTATAATGATACAATAAGCAAAATTCCTTCTATACTCTCAACGTTATCTAAAAAGAGCAAAGTTGACTTAGATGAACTAATTAACATATACGATTCTAATGGTATTTCCCCAGATCTAATATTAGATGAAGCTAGAAAAAGGAATATAAATATTAGTGTTGAAATTCCTCATAACTTCTACTCCATTGTAGCAAAGAAACATCAAAATGCTCTAGTAAGAGAAAATAAGAAGGATAAAATTCCCAAAGAAGTTATTGATGAAATAAACAATAAAAAAATAGAGCCAACTGTTCCTCTCTACTATAAAGATCAATATCTGAGGACATTCAATGCAAAAGTATTATTAAATTATAAAAATTTCCTAGTACTAGATCAAACAACATTCTATCCTGAGGGTGGAGGTCAAATAGGTGATACGGGAATTATAAGATCAATTGAAGGTAATAAGCAGGTCAAAGTAGTTGATACGCAAAAGTATAAGGGAGTTATTGTACATATACTTGACAAAGATTCCCCCTTCATTCAAGGAGAACAAGTATATGGTGAAATAGACTGGCAAAGAAGATATAGAATTATGAAGCACCACACAGTTACACATGTGATTTTATCAGCCACAAGAAAAGTATTGGGAGAACATGCATGGCAAGCAGGAGCTGAGAAAACAGAGTATAAAGGGAGACTTGACGTAACTCACTATAAGTTGCCTACAGAAGAAGAGATAAGGAAAATAGAAGATTTTGCTAACTACATAATTAATGACCGCAGAAAAGTTAGACCACTATATATTGAGAGGACTGAAGCTGAAATGAAATATGGAGTTTCTATATATGCTGGAGGAATACCTGAAGGATCTGAGATAAGACTAATAGAAATAGAAAATTGGGATATAGAGGGATGCGGAGGGACCCATCTCATAAACACCGGAGAAATTGGAGGAGTTAAAATAGTGAACGTCGAAAAACTTCAAGACGGTGTAATAAGACTAGAATATGTAGCTGGTGATATGGTATCCAATTATGCAAGACAACAGGACGAGAAATTAAATGAAATCTCGAAATTACTGAATTCGCCTATATCTCAGATTAATGTAAGACTCAAAAAACATTTAGAAGAACATGAGAACTTGCAGAATTTGTTAGACAAATACCGTAAAATCTTATTGGATAGAATACAAGAGATTGCAGAGAGAATAAGCGTCAATGGAATTACTATATATATATTGAGAGACTTCATAGATGAACAGCTTATAAAAGAAGTAATGAGGAAGATCACATCTAACAATCAAAATATTGTAATTAGTATCAGAGGCAAAGATACAAAGAACGTTGAAATAGCGACATCAAAGGACATAAAGGTTGATAAAATCGTGGATGAATTAAGGAAAATTGGTGGAAGAGGAGGAGGAAAAGGAACATATGGAAGTGTTTCAATAACCGTTGAAGAGGAAAAGATAATTGATACAATTAAGTCAGCAATTACTAATGGCGTATGAAGATTATAAGTACCTTTTAAACAGAGGATATAACAGAAAACCGGCTTTGGATCTAATTAGTTCAAGATACAATTTAGATAAAAAATCAAGATTGTTATTATATAGATGTGTCCACAGTGACGAAGAAATTCAACATATAAGAAGTAAAAGCGTGAAAAGTGTAACCTATGTAATACTAGACGGTTACAATTTAGCACTAACATTACTCTCTTTAATTTATGGTGATGAAATCTTTCTTTGTGACGATGGTTTTTATAGGGACTTAGGACTAGGTAAGAGAAAAAATAATTCAGAGGAAATCTTTGATATGTTGATCCTTCTCTCAGAATATTTAGATCAGAATAAGATAAAATTCGAAATCATTTTAGATTCACAGATAAGTAGGAGCGGAGAGCTCGCAGGTAAACTTAGATATAGAGGTATATATGCTAAAACTGTTAGAAAGACGGACTTAGAATTAATTTTAAGCAACCATGTAATATGCACGAATGACTTTTTGGTTTTGAACAAGGCAAGGCAAATATATAACCTTTTAGCAAAATTCATAAAAGATAGTAGGCTTGATACAACATTTTCCTTTTATAAGGAAAATCTTTAATTCTTAACCTGGCGAATATATTATCATGGACCCGTAGCTCAGCCAGGACAGAGCGCCGGCCTCCTAGTCGGCGCTGAGAAGACAGCCGGTGGTCCCGGGTTCAAATCCCGGCGGGTCCGCTATACTTTTAATTTAGTTTAATGAAATGTAAACTGTGTTTGCACCTTTACTTGACATTATACATGATATGAATGAAGAGAAAATTGTTGAAGCTGCAGACAAATTATTGAAACTATTGAAAGATACACAAGAGGAAGATCTATTAAAATTAGCTTATGAATTAGAGAAAGAAATTAGAAATTTAAAAGAGGAAGACGAGTTACTTAGATTTTCCATTCCTGAATTAGTAGACCAACTAAAACAAACAATTAAGGAGCTGAACGAATATAGAAAGAGAAAGATTAAGCTCTTAATTTCCATTCTTGTTATTAAACTAAGTGAAAATAACTTCCTTATAAGAGAATCAGTACTGAAAGGAAAAGTTGAAATAAAGCCACAGACCTATATGTAAAGGAGAATAATTATACTCTTAAAATTGATACAGTATTGACTACATGATACTAAATGGAAAGAAAGCTTTTTAGTTAAAATATAACAAAGTATACTTAGCCGGGTCGTCTAGCGGTCAAGGATCCAGGGCTTTGGCCCCTGGGACCAGGGTTCGAGTCCCTGCCCGGCTACCTTTGAAAGGTTAGGGGGATGAACCCTAATACTCCCACTTCTATCTTTCAATTTCAGGTAAGTCTTGACTACGTCAACCAAAACACTAACGTAAGTCTACTTCGTCTCACCACTTGGCTCTTCTCTATAAAGTAAACATAATACCGTCCATAGACTTCCCTTATTCCTATATCATCATATGATTTTATTATTTTATATTTCTATTAAATAAGTCTCGCTTATCAGAACAAATAATAGTTTTAACTTATATGCTAAATACTCTAATAACTCGACAATAATAATAAGAATTTAATTAGTTCTAATAAGTATTTTTCACTCGAAACATTTAAATATATTAACATGTAATTTCTATTCAAACAGCATGTTTTCGTTCGGTGGAAATCTTGAAAAGAATAAAGGGATCTTTAAGTTATGGGCACCTTACGTTAATAATGTTAAGCTGAAGTTAAGTAAAAAACTTATTCCAATGGAAAAAAATGATGAGGGATTTTTCGAAGTAGAAATAGACGATGTAGAGGAAAATTTAACCTATTCTTTCGTTATAGAAGACAAGAGAGAGATACCTGATCCCGCTTCACGATATCAACCTTTAGGAGTTCACGATAAATCGCAACTTATAAAAACAGATTATCAGATTCTTGATCTTGGAAAATTAAAAATAGAAGACCTAATAATATATGAACTCCATGTGGGTACTTTTTCTCCAGAAGGAAATTTCAAAGGGGTAATAGAAAAGTTGGATTACCTCAAAGATCTAGGAATCACAGGAATTGAACTGATGCCTGTGGCACAATTTCCAGGGAATAGAGATTGGGGATATGATGGTGTTTTTCTATATGCAGTTCAAAATACCTATGGTGGACCATGGGAATTGGCTAAGCTAGTAAACGAGGCGCATAAAAGGGGAATATCCGTAATTTTGGATGTTGTATATAATCATATAGGTCCTGAGGGAAATTACCTCTTAGGATTAGGTCCTTATTTTTCAGATAGATATAAAACTCCATGGGGATTGACATTTAATTTCGATGATAGGGGATGTGATCAAGTTAGAAAATTCATTTTAGAAAATGTTGAGTATTGGTTTAAGACCTACAAAATCGATGGCTTGAGACTTGATGCGGTTCATGCAATTTTTGATAATTCACCTAAACATATCCTTCAAGAGATAGCTGAAAAAGCCCATCAATTAGGAAAATTTGTTATTGCTGAAAGTGATTTAAATGATCCCAAAATAGTAAAAGATGATTGTGGATATAAAATAGATGCTCAATGGGTTGACGACTTCCACCATGCAGTTCATGCATTCATAACAAAAGAAAAAGATTATTATTATCAGGATTTTGGAAGGATAGAAGATATAGAGAAAACTTTTAAGGATGTTTTTGTTTATGACGGAAAATATTCTAGATATAGAGGAAGAACCCATGGTGCGCCTGTAGGTGATCTTCCACCATGTAAATTTGTAGTTTTCATACAAAATCATGATCAAGTAGGAAATAGAGGAAATGGGGAAAGACTTTCCATGTTAACCGATAAAAAAACATACCTTATGGCAGCCACACTATATATACTCTCACCGTATATACCGCTAATATTTATGGGCGAGGAGTACTATGAGACAAATCCTTTTCTCTTCTTCTCTGATTTCTCAGATCCCGTATTAATTAAGGGTGTTAGAGAAGGTAGATTAAAGGAAAATAATCAAACGATAGATCCACAATCTGAGGAAGCATTCTTGAAGAGCAAACTTTCATGGAAAATTGACGAGGAAGTTTTAGATTATTATAAACAACTGATAAATATCAGAAAGAGATACAATAATTGTAAAAGGATAAAGGAAGTTAGGAGAGAAGGGAACTCTATTACTTTGATCATGGAAAAAATAGGAATAATTGCATCATTTGATGATACTGTAATTAGTTCTAAAATTACAGGTAGTTTACTTATAGGCAGAGGATTTCCAAAAACATTGAAAAAAGATGAATTAATTAAGGTTAGTAGAGGTGTTGGGGTATATCAATTAGAATGAGAGATCGACCATTAAAGCCTGGTGAACCTTATCCTTTAGGAGCAACCTGGATAGAGGAAGAAGATGGGGTTAATTTTGTGCTATTCTCTGAGAACGCCACAAAAGTAGAACTGTTAACGTATTCTCAGACTAGACAAGATGAGCCAAAGGAAATAATAGAACTTAGACAGAGAACAGGAGATCTCTGGCATATTTTTGTACCTGGTTTAAGACCAGGTCAGTTGTATGGGTACAGGGTGTATGGTCCCTATAAACCAGAGGAAGGGTTAAGGTTTAATCCTAATAAAGTACTGATAGATCCTTATGCAAAAGCTATAAATGGATTATTACTATGGGATGATTCGGTCTTTGGATATAAAATTGGAGATCAGAACCAAGATCTCAGTTTCGATGAGAGAAAAGACGATAAATTTATACCTAAAGGGGTCATAATAAATCCTTATTTTGATTGGGAGGACGAGCATTTCTTCTTCAGAAGAAAGATGCCTTTTAAGGATAGTATAATTTATGAGACACATTTAAAAGGAATAACTAAATTAAGGCAAGATTTACCGGAGAACGTTAGAGGCACTTTTTTGGGTTTAGCATCAGATACTATGATTGATTACCTCAAAGATTTAGGAATTACAACCGTTGAGATAATGCCTATTCAGCAATTTGTAGATGAGAGATTCATTGTCGATAAAGGGTTAAAGAACTACTGGGGTTACAATCCGATAAATTATTTCTCTCCTGAATGTAGATACTCAAGCTCAGGCTGTTTAGGAAATCAGGTCATTGAATTTAAGAAGTTAGTAAATTCTTTACATAACGCTGGGTTAGAGGTAATAATAGACGTTGTATATAACCATACAGCAGAAGGAAACCATCTTGGACCCACTTTGAGTTTCAAAGGAATAGATAATAGTTCGTATTACATGCTGGACCCTAAAAATAAACGTTATTATATTGACTTCACAGGAACAGGGAATACACTTAATTTATCTCATCCAAGAGTTTTGCAATTGGTTTTAGATAGTTTACGCTATTGGGTTCTTGAGATGCATGTAGATGGTTTCAGATTTGATCTCGCATCTGCCCTAGCAAGACAACTATATAGCGTGAATATGTTATCGACTTTCTTTGTTGCTATACAACAGGATCCTATCTTATCACAAGTTAAGCTAATAGCGGAGCCATGGGATGTAGGACCTGGCGGTTATCAAGTAGGTAATTTTCCATATCTATGGGCTGAATGGAATGGTAAATATAGGGATACAATAAGAAGATTCTGGAGAGGGGATCCGGTACCTTATGAGGAGTTAGCAAACAGGTTATTAGGATCTCCTGACCTTTATGCAGGTAGTAATAAAACTCCTTTTGCCAGTATAAATTACATTACTTCTCACGACGGCTTTACATTACAAGATTTAGTGAGTTATAATCAGAAGCATAATGAGGCTAATAAACTGAACAATGAAGATGGAATTAATGAAAATTATAGCTGGAATTGTGGAGTAGAAGGAGAAACTAACGATTCTAATATTCTTTATTGTAGAGAAAAACAAAGACGAAATTTTATGATAACATTATTTGTTAGCCAAGGTATACCAATGATTTTAGGGGGAGACGAAATAGGAAGAACACAAAAAGGCAACAATAATGCTTTTTGTCAGGATAACGAGATAAGTTGGTATGATTGGAACCTTGATGAGAATCGTGTAAGGTTTCATGATTTTATAAGGAGACTTATCAATTTTTATAAAGCCCATCCCATATTTAGGAGGGCTAGATATTTTCAGGGTAAGAAGTTACATGGTTCCCCGTTAAAGGATGTGACGTGGCTAAAACCCGATGGCAATGAAGTTGATGATTCGGTATGGAAATCTCCAACAAATTATATTATTTATATATTAGAGGGTAGTGCTATCGATGAAATAAATTATTATGGAGAAAGGATAGCTGATGACACTTTTCTAATTATTCTAAACGGAGCAAGCAGTAATCTTAAGATAAAAATACCTCATGGAAAATGGGAGTTAGTGTTACATCCTTATCCACATGAGCCATCTGACGATAAAAAGGTAATAGAAAACAACAAAGAAGTAGAAATAGATGGAAAGACTGCACTAATTTACAGGAGGATAGAATTCCAGTGATATCAGCAACCTACAGATTACAGTTAAATAAGAATTTTAATTTTGGTGACGTAGTCGATAACCTATGGTATTTTAACGATTTAGGGATTTCCCATCTCTATCTCTCTCCTGTATTAATGGCTTCGCCAGGAAGTAACCATGGGTACGATGTAATAGATCATTCAAGGATAAACGATGAACTTGGAGGAGAGAAAGAATACAGGAGATTAATAGAGACAGCTCATACTGTTGGATTAGGTATTATACAGGACATAGTACCAAATCACATGGCTGTAAATTCTCTGAATTGGCGACTAATGGATGTATTGAAAATGGGTAAAAAGAGTAAATATTATACGTATTTCGACTTTTTCGCGGAAGATGATAAGATACGATTACCTATACTGGGAGAAGATTTAGATACAGTAATAAGTAAAGGTTTATTAAAGATAGTAAAAGATGGAGATGAATATTTCCTAGAATATTTCAAATGGAGACTTCCTCTAACAGAGGTTGGAAATGATATATACGACACTTTACAAAAACAAAATTATGCCCTAACGTCTTGGAAAAATCCTCCTAGCTATAGACGGTTCTTCGATGTTAATACTTTGATAGGAGTAAATGTCGAAAAAGATCACGTGTTTCAAGAGTCCCATTCAAAGATCTTAGATTTATATGTTGATGGCTATAGAATAGATCACATTGATGGATTATATGATCCTGAGAAATATATTAATGACCTGAGGTCAATAATTAAAAATAAGATAATTATCGTAGAAAAAATTCTGGGATTTCAGGAGGAATTAAAATTAAATTCAGATGGGACTACAGGATATGACTTCTTAAATTACTCCAACTTACTGTTTAATTTTAATCAAGAGATAATGGACAGTATATACGAGAATTTCACGGCGGAGAAAATATCTATAACTGAAACTATAAAGAGGATAAAAGCGCAAATAATTGATGAGCTATTTAGTTATGAAGTTAAAAGATTAGCATCACAACTAGGAATTAGTTATGAAATATTGAGAGACTACCTTTCTTGTATAGATGTGTATAGAACTTATGCTAATCAGATTGTAAAAGAGTGTGATAAGACCAATGAGATAGAGGAAGCAACCAAAAGAAATCCAGAGGCTTATACTAAATTACAACAATATATGCCAGCAGTATACGCTAAAGCTTATGAAGATACTTTCCTCTTTAGATACAATAGATTAATATCCATAAATGAGGTTGGAAGCGATTTACGATATTATAAGATATCGCCTGATCAGTTTCATGTATTTAACCAAAAACGAAGAGGAAAAATCACACTAAATGCCACTAGCACACATGATACTAAGTTCAGTGAAGATGTAAGGATGAAAATAAGTGCATTAAGTGAATTTCCTGAAGAATGGAAAAATAAGGTAGAGGAATGGCATAGTATCATAAATCCAAAAGTATCAAGAAATGATGAATATAGATATTATCAGGTTTTAGTGGGAAGTTTTTATGAGGGATTCTCTAATGATTTTAAGGAGAGAATAAAGCAACATATGATAAAAAGTGTCAGAGAAGCTAAGATAAATACCTCATGGAGAAATCAAAATAAAGAATATGAAAATAAGGTAATGGAATTAGTGGAAGAAACTTTTACCAATAAGGAATTCATTAAAAGTTTCATGAAATTTGAAAGTAAGATAAGAAGAATAGGAATGATCAAGAGCTTATCCTTGGTCGCATTAAAAATTATGTCAACTGGTGTACCTGATTTTTATCAGGGAACAGAAATATGGCGATATTTACTTACAGATCCTGATAACAGAGTCCCAGTGGATTTTAAGAAATTACGCGCAATATTAGAAAAATCAAAAAAATTTGAAAAAAATATGTTAGAGTCTATGGATGATGCAAGAATTAAGATGTATTTAACATATAAGCTTTTATCCCTAAGAAAGCAGTTAGCTGAGGATTTTTTAAAGGGCGAGTATAGGGGATTAGATCTAGAAGAAGGACTATGTGGGTTTATTAGGTTTAACAAAATTTTGGTCATAATAAAAACCAAGGGAAGTGTCAATTACAAACTAAAACTTGAAGAGGGAGTAAGCTACACAGATGTATTGACCGGAGAAGAAATTAAAAGAGAGGTACAGATTAATGAGCTACCTAGGATACTACTTAGAATGTAAGTTATAATAATCCGATTTTTATGTAACAAGATATTGCGCCTACGAAAAGACTGTTAAATTAACTTTTATGTGAATTATGAAACGTAAATTATAAGTTTCCTGAGGATAAACATATATATCTCTATCTCTCATTGATATCACATGAGTATTAGATTAAGGGGAAGTAACTCTTACGGACATTCAGGCTGGTTTACAGTATACTGCAGAATATGTAATAGGAAAATAAGAATAGGAACGGACTTAGTCTACAAATGTCCTAAATGTGAAAAGAAGTATAACGCATTCTTCTGCGAAGCAGATGCTAGGGGATTAAAGAAAAAGTGCCCATACTGTGGTACTGAACTTGTCAGTGCAATTTAAGACTCAAATAGAAGGTAAAAATATTTTTATATTGAATAATGACTTGTTTTACGCTGATAGCAATATAGTTATTCGAAATCAAGATTTTATTAAGAAACTCAACTTTACACAGTATAATAAGATCGCCTATATTGACATGAATATAGAAACAAATGAATTTAAGATATTAAGATTAGTAGTGTGTAAAACTAGAATAAATATTTATGTTTGCAACGTAATTGGTAAATTGAAAGAAACTAATTTTGAAAATCTAGAGGAGATTTATGGTAAAATATTAGAGGAGATTGATAAAGTTATAAGATAACCTTTACTTTTCAGCTTAGATGATACCTCATTTATTAACTCTGCTAGTTTTTTTGCATTAGTAGAGGAAAATCTGACATGTATTTCCAGTTTTCTCAACTGATTAAAAATTGTAAAAACGACTATCAAAGAATCATCAGAAGGAGAACATACTAAAGAACCACCTGTTCTCACCACACTACAAAGATCCATTAACTCTTTTTCTACGATATCAATGACCGTAGCCGACATAACATACTCTGCGTTAGGAGGTAGAATTTTATATTCTAATTCAAACATTAGCTCACCAACTTTACATTAACTCTCTTGATAGGTATCTTTAATTTCTCAAAAATCTTTCTTACATAATCTGCGTAAGCAGGATTTCCTGATACGATTTTAAGTTTAAGTTTACGATAATTCATCTCTAGAACAGTCCTACCATCATTATAAACATATGCCTTCCCTTTTACCCTGCCATAAACATTCTTTATAAACATTAACTGTATAAAAGTTCCCTTATCGGGTATTATCACTAATTGACGAGTTCCGTTCTTGTAAACTGGATTGAGTTTAGATTTTACTTTTATCTCCTTAACCTCTACTATATTCTCTCCTTCTACTTTAAATAATAGAGTTCTTATCGCATGTTTACCAGATTTACTACTAGAGTTTTCTAAGTAAACTTCCACCTTTTATCGACCTCACAGATTCTGCTATCCCCTCAAAAGTTATTTTATCCTCTAGATATGCATCTATTAGAATCTCGTTCTTAAAAAACAATCTTAAAAATTGCTTCCTTAGAGAAAGCGATGAGTTAAGATATAACTTTAGAAACATGTGTTGAACAGAAATTGCGTCATGTATTTTTTTAAGTTCTTCTGATAGATATTTGTTAAAATCTTTCCCATTCTTAATAGCCTCAAACGCTTTTACTGCTGAAATTGCAGAAGGTCTTATTCCTTCACCACTCAATGGGAATAACAAACCCCTAGCTTCTCCTATCTTATAATTCGTTTCATGAATAGGAGAAATCGATATTGGGGCACCTCTTATATCCATTATTTTGTATTCCCTATCACCCAATTTCTCTTTTATATATTTTAACGTTAAATCTCTAGAATTTTTATCTTCAATGAAACCTGCACCTATGTTATAAACTCCGTCTTCAGATGGAAATATCCAATAAAATCCAGTGTATTTCGTATTAAATTCAATTACTGCCTCATCATCAAATTTATCGGTTTTAAGAAGAACTCTGGTTGTGTAAACAACTTTTCTATCTAAATCGTATGGACCTTTTGAGTCTATTGTCATATCAAACTCTTTTCCATTAAAATTACCAACATACGAGAAATCCACTTCTTTCCTCATATCATTGATCCATTTCCACTTATCAATTACTATCCATTTAGTACTCCTATACTGAATGTCGTAAACTCTCTCGCCATCTAGATAAAATGCGAACCTCTTTATATCGTACTTCCTAGGCCACGAATTAGGAGGTTCGAAAACATTAGGTACGATATCTCCACAAGGCTTTATGTACCTATCTTTGATATCAAAAATCTTAACATAATTATTGGTATATTTTTTAATGAGATAAGCTAATAATGATCCTGAGACTCCTCCACCTAATATTGCAATTTTAAGCACATGACTATTTCTGCGTTAGAACTTATAAGCTACTATACTAAGTTTTTATCAATGTTATCTCAAGACGAGATAAACAAGAAACTTGAGGAATGGCCTAAACATTATGATCCTAAGGGGATCGAACTAAAATGGCAAAATTTATGGATGACCAAAGAGTTTTGGGAAAAAGTTTTTCGATTTAGAGACGAAGATGAAAAATCTCCTGTATTTGTAATAGATACTCCACCTCCATTTACGAGCGGAGAACTTCACATGGGTCATGCGTATTGGGTTACTATCTCAGATACCATTGGTAGGTTTAAGAGACTTGAGGGTTATAACGTTCTGTTGCCTCAAGGTTGGGATACACAGGGCTTGCCTACAGAATTAAAAGTACAATACAAACTAAAAATACCGAAAGAAAACAGAGAATTATTTCTGAAAAAATGTATAGAATGGACTGAAGATATGATAAGAAGTATGAGAACAGCAATGATCAGATTAGGATACAGAGCAGAATGGGAGAGGTTTGAATATAGAACCTACGAGAGCAAATATAGAAGAATCATACAAAAAAGTTTGATAGATATGCACAAAATGGGTTTAGTGGAAATGAGAGAAGGACCGGTCTATTGGTGCCCTAAATGTGAAACAGCGTTAGCACAAAGTGAAGTAGGATACAAAGAAGAAGATGGAGTATTAGCTTACATACTTTTCCCATTTGTAGATGGTGAAGGAGGAGTTACTATAGCTACGACTAGACCAGAACTGTTAGGAGCAACTCAAGCAGTGGCTGTAAACCCTGATGATGAAAGATATAAGTCTTTAGTAGGCAGAAAAGTCAAAATACCGATCTTTGACAAGGAAATCAGTATAATTGCAGATAAGGCTGTTGAGATGACATTTGGAACTGGAGCTGTAATGATAAGTACATACGGAGATCCTCAGGATATCCGTTGGCAATTAACGTATAGGTTACCTGTTTATGAAGTCGTAGATGATAAGGGAAAGATCAAAAATACTAACGGGTTGCTGGATGGATTAACAGTTAAAGAGGCTAGGAAAAAAATTATTGAAATATTAAAAGAAAAAGGTTATCTGATAAAAGTAGAGAAAATAACTCATAATGTTTTGGCTCATACGGAAAGAAGTGATTGTTTATCTCCCATAGAGTTCTTGATAAAGAAGCAAATCTACATAAAAGTATTAGAGTGGAGGAATAAACTGCTAGAAGATTATAAGAAAATGAAATTTACCCCACAGAGAATGAGCTATTACCTTGAGGAATGGATAAAAAATCTTGAATGGGACTGGAACATTAGTAGACAAAGAGTCTACGGTACACCAATACCATTCTGGTATTGTGATAATGGGCATTTAATACCTGCCTCAGAGGAAGTGCTACCAATAGATCCCAGTAAAGTAAATCCACCCATAGAGAAATGCCCACATTGTGGATTAGATTTAAAACCTGTTAAAGATGTTGCTGATGTCTGGGTAGACTCCAGTGTTACAGTATTGTATTTGACAGGATTTTATGATGATAAAAGTAGATTTACAAAGACATTTCCATCGTCCTTGAGACTGCAGGGCACTGATATAATAAGAACATGGTTATTTTATACCTATTATAGGACTCTAGCCCTTGCAGGGAACATACCTTTCAAAGAAGTCTTAATTAACGGTCAAGTTTTAGGACCAGACGGAACAAGAATGAGTAAGAGTAAGGGTAATGTAGTTAGTCCCTTAGATAAGGTTGACGAGTATGGAGCTGATGCAATAAGGTTAACATTACTTGATGCGAAAATAGGAGACGACTTCCCATTTAAATGGGATACTGTAAAATCTAAAAAGCTACTACTTCAGAAGCTATGGAATGCAGGTAGATTATCTTATCCATTCATAGGTAAAAAGAAGGTAAACAAACCAAGTAAAATACATGAAATAGATAAATGGATCCTTCAGGAACATAAGAAATTTGTACAGCAATCTATAGAGGCATATAGAAACTATGACTTCTACATTGTGGTTGAGTCCATATATTCTTATTTCTGGGAAACTATTGCAGATGAGTACTTAGAACTAATAAAACACAGGTTATTTATGGAGGATGAGTCAGCAATATATACATTAAGCAGAATAATCAAAGACCTACTTATCTTACTATATCCTATTGCTCCCCACATAACTGAAGAAATGTACGAAAGACTTTACGGTGATAAGATGAGTATAACCCTAGAGAACTTACCTGATATAAGTGATTTAGAGGATGATAGAGAAGCACAGAAATTAGGAGAATATATCAAAAAAGCAACTTCAGCAATAAGGACACTTAAAATACAAAATAGGTTAGCTATACCTACTCCAATTTCGGTTAAAATTTATGGACCTGATGATTTCATTGCAAAAATAAAAATAATAGAAGAAGATCTAAAGAAAACCTTGAAATTAATTGATATTATTTATCAAGAAAATAATGAAATAAAAGTAGAGCTATTATCAGACCATGGGAGTTAAGCTCATCCATCGCTTTTTAACTTCTCATCAACTGATTTATGAACTCGCTCATTCTTTGAACGCCTTCCTTAATAACATTTTCGTCGACAGCAAAACTTAACCTTACAAACTCTTTACCTGCATCTAATGGAAACACTTCTCCTGGAATAGTTACTACTCCTTTTTCTTTAATTAGATTAACAGAGAAATCTTTTGTGGACATACCACTCTTTCTCAGAATTTCGCCCAGATATGGAAACATATAGAAAGCTCCCTGACTCTTATTAACCTGTATTCCCTTAATTTTCTTTAATTCAGAATACATCACATCCCTTCTTTTCTTAAATGTATCTATCATTTTCTTTACGTCATCAAACGTATCAAAGGCAGACACAGCTGCTTTTTGAGCGAAACTTGTTGGACATGTATAAACATTAGCAGCAATCTCAGACATTTTCTTTATTACGCTTTCTTTAGCTACTACATATCCTAATCTCCAACCAGTCATGGAAAAGGTTTTACTAAACCCATTAACATATATGCTGAAGTTTTTCCAGTCTGGATCCTCGAGTACACTTCTCATCTTCCCTTCATAAACAAAATAGTCGTATATCTCGTCCGATAGGACTATCAGATTTTTAGATTTAGCTATTTCTATCAACTGATCTATCTCTTTAGGATCAAATACCATTCCGGTAGGATTATGGGGATTATTTAGTACTATCATCTTCGTTTTGTCAGTAATTTTGTTCTCAAGATCATTGAGATTAAGGGAAAATCCTGTATCTTCTCTCCACTTCATCTTAACATAAACAGGTTTTCCACCTAACATCTTGACTACTTCAGGATAGGAGTAATAGGAAGGATCAAATATTATAACTTCGTCACCTGGGTTTACGTACAGTAGAAATGCTAGATATAAAGATACTTTAGCTCCAGGAGTTATAATAACTTCCTTGCTGGATATATTAGTATTGTATTTACTACTGAGAAAACTTGCTATTTTAGCTCTTAACTCGTCAATACCATATGCTGAAGTATAAGCAGTAAAACCACCATCAAGAGCTTTTTTAGCTTCATCTCTTATCTTTTGGAATGTAGGAAAATCTGGCTGACCTATGCCAAAGTTGACGATTTTTATTCCTTTCTCCTTTTGAACACTCCTAGCTATATCTTGATATAACAGTGTAGTCTCGCCTGATATGGCTAAAGCTCCTTTAGAGAAATTATCTAAGCTCATCAGTATAAGTATTAAATCAACTCCTTTATTTTATTCTGATCCTTTAATAAGGATGTACCTATGAGGAAAGCGTCTGCACCGGAAGCTTTGAGTTCCTCAATGTCTTGTCTGGTACTAATACCGCTTTCAGCTATTTTTAATCTATCCTTAGGTATCATTTGAAGTAATTTTTTAGTTCTATCTAAACTTACTTCCAGTGAATTAAGATTTCTTGCATTTACCCCTATGAAATCATAATTACCTCTTAAAGCTACATCTAAGTCCTCCTCGTCTGATACTTCTACTATTGCCTCTAGTCCATAAGATTTAGCATACTTATATAAACTGACTAGCTCTCTCTCCGTCAATATTTTTGCTATTAATAATATAACATCTGCTCCTATATTATATGCAGAATCTATTTGTTTTTCACTAACTACAAAATCTTTCATTAGTATGGGTAATTTCACATTCTTTGCAACTAGTTCCAGGTCATTATAACTACCGTTAAAGAACTTTTCTTCTGTTAAAACACTTATTCCTATCACGCCATTATTCTCCATAAATCTTACATATTCTATAATGTTAATATCTACATTTATCCCAGAGGGAGACCTTCTTTTATATTCTGCTATTATAGGATTTAATCCTGAATTCTTAGCAGAAATTATACTTTTTTTTAAGGAGAAGATAGGTCTATCTCTTACCTTTTCTATTTTAGGTCGAGAGAGGGAGACTTGTACAACATCAGCTAACCAACCACTTAGAAATCTCGGCATCAAGTTTACACTTTATTCAGAAAGTTATAAAATATTCTCCTACCATATCCTGTTCCCACACTCTCAGGATGAAACTGAACTCCATAGATCCTGTATTCAATATGATGCACTCCCATAATCTCCTTATCTTCTTCCGAATACGCATCAATAACTAAAGGTTCCTTTACGTTATCAATAACTAAACTATGATATCTAGTTGCTTCAAAACGATTCGGAATCCCATCATATAGTGTAGAGGAAGAAGAATGTACTATTTTGCTTATCTTCCCATGATAAATCGTTTTTGCTCTCCTTATAACTGTACCGAAGGTAAATCCGATAGCTTGATGACCTAAACATATCCCAAGGATAGGAATTCTTCTGCCTAAGTATTTAATCACATCATTAACAATTCCTATATCCTCTTTTTTATCTGGAGAACCAGGACCTGGAGATATAACAATTCTATCAGGATTTAATCTTTCAACTCCCTTTAGTGTTATTTCGTCATTTCTTATAACTATCGGATAACTACCAAGTTCACCTATAAGCTGAGCTATATTGTATACAAAACTATCGTAGTTATCAATTATCAACGTTATGTCCGTAATTTTACACCCCCATTGCAACTTTCAAGGCTCTCATCTTATGCTCAGTTTCAAAATATTCCATTTCAGGAACAGAATCATAAACTATGCCAGCACCTGCTTGAATTCTTATAATATCCTTATTTACAAAGGCGCTTCTTATAGTTATTGCAAATTCTGCATCACCATTAGACGAGAAAAACCCTACGCCTCCAGCATATGGACCTCTCTTATAATGCTCAAACAATTCAATAAGATTCATGGCCATAGGTTTTGGTGCACCACTGACCGTACCCGCAGGAAAAGTTGATTTCAAGACATCAAAAGAAGTTAGATTCTTTCTCAAAGTACCAACCACTTTACTAACTATATGTTGAACATATGCATACTTTTCAACATACATAAACTCAGGAACTCTGACAGAACCCATATAACAAACTTTGCCTATATCATTTCGTGCTAAATCAACCAGCATAAGATGTTCAGCTCTTTCTTTTTCTGATGATAATAAATCCCTTTCTAGTTCTAAATCTTCCTCCAATGTTTTACCTCTAGGTCTGGATCCGGCAATAGGATATGTTTCTACTACTCCTCCCTGAACACTAAATAGAGTCTCAGGGCTCGAACCAATTATCTCCCTATCCATGAATTTCATGTAAAACATATAAGGAGAAGGATTAACTTTTCTTAAATTATTGTAAAACCTCATCAAATCTCCATTATATATGTACTTATAAAACCTAGAAAGAACCACCTGAAAGATATATCCGCGCCTTATATAGTCTAATGCTTCTTTCACTATCCCCTCAAATTCTTCTTTCTTTAGGGATTCTTCATAATATGAAAATTTTGTTTCGTCTGATGATATACAATTATACTTAGTAGGTAAGTCGCCATCTAGATATACTTTCCCCTCTGCATGATCATAAACTATTATATTTTGAGGGATGAAAAACTCTGCATAGGGCCATTTCTCAGGCTCAGGCTTCAAATCCTTAATAGTTTCCCAATATCTAACTCCATCATAACCCATATATCCAAATATTCCTCCTTTGAACTTACCTGGAACATTAAGGCTCGGTGCCTTATTTAAAAATTCTGATAAAACCTCTATTGGATCATAGAACTCCTTGACTATATCTCCTGAACTTTTGTTATTATACAGAGATACGTAGCCCCTTCTACCCCAACCAATCATGCTATATCTTGATTTGTATTGGGGACCTGAGCCACTCTCTAATAGAACCGCAAAGTCTTCATCTTTCTTTATACAACTAAAGACTTCATTAGGTTGAGCAAAAGCAGTTATTGGGTATACTTCCACTTTCTAACACCTTCTATTATCTTTAACATTTTACTAGGATCCTTTTTCCCCTTGTATTTCTCGATCCCTGAAGAAACATCAATCCATTTTGGATTTATCGATAGAAAATCATGGAGGTTATCTGGTGATATTCCTCCGCCTATTCCAATTTCGTATTCTTTAGCCCAGCCTCTCGCTAAATCTAGATTGACCTTGCTACCTTTTATCTCTGAGTCAACCAATACATTGAAGCCCATACTCATAACACTCCTGAAATATTCTTGATACGTATCCGAAGAGGGAACATAAAGTATTACTTTCTTTCTATACATATGAATCTCGTCTAATTCTCGTCTAGTTAGTACCCTATGTATTTGGATTAGGTCTGCCTTTGTTTTATCAATTGATTCAGATACATTTCCCTTTACTATTACTTCAACAGTCGGAATTGTTACATACCTTTTCACAAAACCAATAAAATCTTTCTTAACAAATCTAGGGCTCACCGTATCAGTAACAAACCCTAAAAAGTCAGCGCCAAGTTTTTCAGCCAATATTGCATCCTCCAGGTTAGCTATTCCACAGAATTTAACCTTTACCAACTTGCCTCACTAACTGATCAAATTTTTTAATGTCACCGTTAGATTCTATAATCCTTCTTAGATGCTGAATTGTGGATTCCATTAGTTGCATAGCATACTCGAATCCATCCCTAGCGTCTTCCGCTTTACCTATAAGTTTGAGACCTACAGCAACATTAATTCCTATAAAGTCTCTAATATCACTGTCAATCCCCATAACCCCTCTAAGTATTTTTATAGCAGACTCGTTTGCACTAGTGGCAGTAATTTTTTCAATCGGTATCTGTCTCTTCAGACCAAAATCAGTGTAATGAAGTCTATATTGCTGTATTTTCCCATTAGTAATTTCATAAACGGTCGTATACCCATAAGGGCTAATTTCATCAATACCTGGCTCTCCATGATATATGAAAACTTTTTTATAATCTAATAGTGAGGCTGCTCTTGCTACTATATCCATGACTTTAGACGAAAACAGTCCAATTAGTTGATATCTTGTACCCGCTGGATTAGTTAAGGGACCTAGGAGGTTAAATATAGTTCTTATGCCTAAGGTCTTTCTTACATTCGCAACGTTTTTCATAGCTGGATGGTATATTTGAGCAAAGAGAAAGACGAAATTATTCTCTTTTATAAGCTTATTAGCTAACTCAGGGGCAATATTTATGTTATAACCCAGAGCTTCAAGAACATCTGCACTACCTGACTTACCACTCACAGATCTATTGCCGTGCTTAGCTACCGGAAATAATTGACTTAGAATTATTGCCGTAATAGTACTTATATTTATGGTACCTAGTCCATCTCCACCAGTTCCTGCAGTATCAAGAGCTTCTGGATAACTTATCTTGATTGCGTTGTTTCTCATAGCTCTTGCGAAACCCACTATCTCTTCAAAACTTTCTCCCTTCATAGCTAAAGAAGCCAATAAAGCAGAAACCTGAATCTCAGGAATTTCTCCCTTCATTAAAGCATTAGCTATAGCTTCACTATCTTCAGCCGAAAGATCTCTCTTCTCAAATACAATCTTTTTTAGATAATCAGTAATATTCATCCAGCACTCCTCTCAATTTTCTTATGAGCTCAAGTGCTCCATTCACTCCGTTTTTATCAACTTCTTCTATTAGAGATGTCCCAACGGCTATTCCGTCTGCTCCTACTGACATCGCTTTCTTTATATCTTCAATACTATTCAAACCAAAGCCTACAATTAACTTACTTTGAACCATAGTTCTTATTCTATTTATTAGAGAATCAATACTTATTGGAATAACTACACCTGTAGTTGGTCTTACTCCGTAATAAAGAAATAGATCAGTTAGTTTAGATGCTTTAATGATCAGGTCATCCGGCATTAAGGGAGCTGTAAACAAAACAGTTTTTATACCTTCATTCTTTATCAAATTGACATATTTTTCATATTCGTCAACATAATCTATCAGTAAATCTGGTAATAAAACCCCATCTACTCTACTTTCTTTTAATTTTAGTAAAAAATCTCCTAACTTATCTACGTACTCTTCCAGATATGTTAAAATAACAACTGGAATTTTGATCCTCTCTTTGACCTCATGAAGTATCTCGTAGTAGTTCCTTATATTATTACTAACGATTTTATATGTCTTCCTTATTACAGGTCCGTCATATTTAGCATACTTTGGCGGAATCCCAATTTCTAAAATATCTACCCCAAAATCCTCCACATTATCGACGAATTCGTAGAAATCATTTACATTAGGATAGCCTAACGTCATATAGGCTACCAGATACTTTTTACTCATTTCTTCATCACTCTATTTTTCATAGATTCATAGTTGCTCAAATCTAACAACCCATGGCCACTAACGTTAACCAATATCACCTTCTTATCATCGGTTTTTTTAGCCTCTAGTGCCTCATCAATTGCAGCCTTGATAGCATGAGCAGATTCAGGTGCTGGAATTATACCCTGAGTCTTCATAAAGATTTTAGCTGAATTGTATATCTCCTCTTCTGTATACTCGCGCCATTCAATCACTTTCTCCTTCACCAGTAAACTAAGGGTTGGGGCAACTCCGTGATATCTAAGTCCGCCTGAATATATAGGAGGAGGAATGAAATCCTTTCCTAAAGTTATCATCTTTACCAGTGGCAATAGTCCAGCGGAGTCTGGGAAATCATATTCATATTTACCTTTACTGAATTTAGGCACTTCTGAGGAACCTACAGCTATATACTTCTTTCCCTTCTTGGTACCAATAAACGGATATGTAAAGCCACCAAAATTACTTCCTCCACCAACACATCCTATTATGGTATCTGGTTCTTCTCCTATTGCCTCAAGTTGATTAATAGACTCCATACCTATAATGGATTGGTGCAGGATTACTACATCTAATACACTTCCAACTAAATACCTATAATTATTTTCCAGGGCGTACTCTATTGCCTCACTCATGGCTATGCCTAAAGACCCAGGATGACGTGAATTCTCCTTTAGAATTTTTCTACCAAACTCTGTCAGATCAGTAGGGCTTGCATGAACCTTAGCACCATATAATTCCATTATAGTTCTTCTCATAGGTTTGTGCTCATAACTTACCCTGACCATGAATATGGTAGACTCTAAATCATACATGGAAGCAGCCAAAGCTACTGCTGTTCCCCACTGTCCAGCTCCGGTTTCAGTGGTAACATGAGAAACTCCTTCATTTGCAGCAAAATATGCTTGAGGTATTGCTGTATTTATCTTATGAGAACCAGTTGGTGTTGCGCCCTCGTATTTGAAATAAATCCTTGCTGGAGTTTTCAAATACTCTTCTAATCTCCTAGCTCTAATCAGTGGTGTAGGTCTACCTATGTTTATATATCTATCCCTAACCTCATCAGGGATCTTTACAAACCTTTCTATGGTAAACTCTTGCCTCAATACCTCCTTTGGGAGGATTTTTCTTAGAAGATCAATTCTTGAGAACTCTGCGTCTTGCGGATCTCTTGGTGGGGGTAATGGTTTTGGGAGATCGGGTATTATATTATACCAATACTTTGGAATTATATCGAAACTATTTACCATTGGCTCAACAAAAGCACCTGTAAAGAAGAGATGTTAAACTTATTTAAAAATTTTAGTATGTGTCAAAGCTAGCGAATTCCCCTGTGTAGTCATCAAATTTTACATCAACTTTTTCAACTTTAGATAGTGGAGGTCCTCTTTTTATCTGATCTAAGAGTTTATATAGAGCCTCCTCATATCCCTCTGCCAAAATTTCCACTGACCCGTCAGGCAGATTCTTAGCATAACCTTTTATACCTAATCTAGCTGCATGAATCTGAATAAATCTTCTATATCCTACACCTTGAACTATACCATGAACTATGACATACATTCTCTTCAATCCACCCATTAATTTCACCTCAGAGTCGCTCCACTTCTTCACCGTTCAGATATATTCTCTCATCACAATATATTTTAACATCTTGCATTGTATAAATAGTGTATGATTAAAGTAGCTATCGCTGGACTAGGCAATGTTGCTTCTATGTTAATTCAAGGAATAGAATATTATAAACAAAGAGGAGAAAATTACTACGAGGGACTTATAACTCCTATTGTAGGGAAATACAAGATAACAGACATAGAAATAGTTGCTGCATTTGATATTTCAAAAAATAAAGTTGGAAAAGATATAACTGAAGCAATATTCGAAAAACCCAATATAACACCTAAAATTGTGAATATGGAAAAGAAAGGGGTAAAAGTAAGCCCAGGACCGGTTTTAGATGGAGTAGCCCCTCATATGATCGATGTATTTAATCCAGTAGATGATGCAAAAATAGAAAATGTAATACAGGAACTTAAAGACTCAAAAACTGAAATATTAATAAACCTTTTACCTGTAGGAAGCGAGAGAGCAAGTAGAACATATGCCAGAGCAGCCCTTGAAGCTAATGTCGCATTTATAAATGCCATTCCTGTATTCATAGCTAGCGATCCTAAAAAGGAATTTCCGACACTATTTCAGAAAAAGAATTTACCGTTAGCTGGAGATGACATAAAGGGGCAAGTAGGTGCAACAATACTTCACAGGACATTAACATCATTATTCAGACTTAGAGGGGTTAAGGTGGAAGAGACTTATCAATTAAATGTTGGAGGAAATACAGATTTCTTAAATATGAAAACTGAAGAAAGGCTCTATACGAAGAGAATAAGCAAAACTAAAGCTGTAACAAGTACCCTAGAGAATGACTACCTTGAGAGAGAAGGAAGAATAAGAATAGGTCCCTCAGACTATATTCCGTTCCTTGGAAACACTAAGGTAGCATACATATATACGAAAGGATCTGGGTTTGCTGGAATGCCTGTAAAAGTAGAGGCAATGCTAGAGGTAGACGATAAATCAAATGCAGCAGCAGTATTAGTTGACGCGATAAGAGGTGTAAAAGTAGCACTTGATAGAGGAATAGGAGGTCCTTTAGTAGAGCTATCAGCATTTTACTTTAAACATCCTCCTATTCAGGCGAAAGATGATGAAGAAGCTTATAGGTGGTTTAGAAAGTTCATTGAAATGTGAAATATGTGAAGAGGAAATAGGAACTTTCGAATGTAAAATATGCGGAAGAAATGTTTGTAAACTAGATTTTAATGAAGAGAAGAATATTTGTAAAGTATGTGAAATGAGTTTATGTGAAGTATGTGGTGAAAAGTTGTCAATAGGTAAATGTGAGAAGTGTGGAAAAATTATTTGTGAAAAATGTGTTGGATATAATGATGGCGTAAGAAGATATTGTAAAAATTGTTATATTCATTAGCTCAAGATTTTCTCTTGTTCTTCGATAATCCCTCTAATAATATTTTTTGTTCTACTGAGGCTACCTGTCTCCTCACATTTATTACTGCATCCGGATTAACACTTATACTATCTATACCAGCACGAACGAGAAACTCAACAACCTCAGGATATACACTAGGAGCTTGACCACATATAGATACAGTCCTGCCATACTTATGCGCTACAGAAATTAGAGTCTTTATACCTTTAAGAACAGCAGGATCTCTCTCGTCATAGTATCCCATTCTTGCTAATAAATCAGAGTCCCTATCTACACCTAAGGTTAATTGAGCCAAATCATTACTTCCAATACTATATCCATCGACTATTTTTGAAAACTCATCTGCCAATATTACTACAGAGGGTACTTCAGCCATTATCCATACCTTAAACTCTTGATTCCTCCTTAGACCCTCATCCTCCATTATTTCAATTGCTTTCTTCAACTCCCATGACGTTCTCACAAATGGGAACATAACCCAAACATTCTTTAAACCCATTTCTTCTCTAACTTTCCTAATTGCTTTAACCTCCAATCTGAACGCAGGTTCGTATTGCTTACTTATGTATCTTGAAACACCCCTCCATCCTAACATGGGGTTTCTCTCATCAGGTTCAAACTCATCTCCACCATATAGCCTCTTGTACTCATTGGTCTTAAAATCAGAAAATCTAACTACTAGTGGTCTTGGATATATTGCTGAAGCTACTATACTAATGCCCTCTGCTAGTTTATCCACAAATACTTCAGGTTTACCATTTTTTATCAGGTATAAGGGATGATATTTAATCCATTCACTAACTATAAACTCGATTCTCATAAGACCAATTCCGTCGAATGGTAAGTCCAAGTATTTATTTATCACATCTGGTTGCCCAAGATTCATGTAAATCTTAGTTGCTGTTATCGGGTATAAACTCAATATTGTTTCCTTTGAGATACCAGAAATTCCACTTACAGTTTGCTTTTCCTTAACCTCTTCTTCAAACTCTATTTTTCCTTCATATACTATACCCCTAAAAGCATCTATAGTAATCTGTTGCCCATCTTTAATATTATTTGTAGCATTTCCCGTACCTACTACAGCTGGAATACCTAATTCTCTTGATACTATTGCCGCATGGCTTGTCATTCCGCCCTCATCTGTGACTATTCCAGAAGCTATTTTCATTAGTGGAACCCAATCTGGATCAGTCATTCTGGTCACTAAGATCTCTCCCTGATTGAAAGATCCAGCATCTTTAATATCCAGTATCACTCTAGCCCTACCATATGCTATTCCAGGACTAGCAGGTAATCCTTTAGTCAGTATTTTTCCAACAGATGCTTTAACTAACACTTCTTCTTTGGGTTTAACTTGCTTAGAAGACCAGTATGTTTCCGGTCTGGCTTGAAGCAAGAATATATTTTCTGGAAATTTAATATCACTATCTATAGCCCATTCAATATCCATAGGCCTTTCATAATGCTGTTCAACTTTAAGAGCCAGTTTAGCTAATTCTTTAGCCTCCTCTTCAGTTATAGAAATAGAATTGGCTTCATTCTCATCTAACTTTAACTCAACGTTTTTCTTCATCTGCTTATCATATGTGACTTTAATTGTCTTATGAGATATACGCTTCTGAACTATTTGAAGCGTAGATTTATCTATTACTATTTCGTCGGGAGTAACTTTGCCTCCTACCACGCTTTCCCCAAGACCCCAATTAGACTCTATAATCACATAATTTGTGTCACCAGTTGAAGGATGTAACGTGAACATTACCCCTGCAGCTTTAGCATTAACCATTTTTTGTACTACCACAGCCATATGGGCTGATAAGTGATCTATGCCTTTTGCATTTCTATAAGAGATAGCCCTTTCATTATGTAAACTAGCCCAGACTTTCTTAATGTAATTGAATAAATCATTTTTACTTACGTTAAGATAGGTATCCTGTTGGCCCGCAAAGCTTGCCTCCTCGATATCCTCTACCGTAGCAGAAGATCTTACGGCGACAAGAACTTCCTTATTAGATATTTTTTCTAGTTGTTCATACGCATCAGATATAGCTTTCTTTAGATCTGGAGGTATTTCTGCATTTAAAATAAGACTTTTTACTTTCTCGCTAACCTTTTTCTCGTCTTTATCATTTTCAAATATATTTTTTATAACATCATATAATCCATTATATTTTAGGAAATATCTGAACGCATTTGAAGTTATTACAAAACCTGGAGGTACTCTTATACCCAGTGATAATAACTCCCCTAAATTAGCAGCCTTCCCCCCTACTACGTCAATCATATCTTTTGATACATTTTTGAGATCTAGGACAAGCTCCCCCTCTATAAGTGAAGAATCCAAAATAGTTCCCATAAATATTTCCTACTTATATATTAAAAAAAGTTTCTGACATATCAAAAAATCTCATTATTGAATTTATTTTTGATTTGCGTTTGTTTTTTGATCCACCGAAGTTGCAAATGATGGTAAAGATGGGAATTTCTCCTTCATTCTCTGCTCTGCTACAGCTGAGGCTTCGTCTAAGATCTTTCTCGCCTCTGGAGAAGAGGTTGCAAAGTCAACTCTAGCTCCAGTGAATTCACCAGCCTCTAACACTACCTCCTGCAGACCTTCTTCTAAATCAGCCAACTCTATTGATAATTCAGGCATTACACCCTTCATCACATTTCTCAATTCCCTTATAACGCCAATAACTGGAACCAAGGAGGTGAATATATCTCCTATTTCAGTTATAGTCTCTAATCTGAGTTGCACCTGTTCTAGAGCTATTTCAGTAGTCAATAACTGTTTGGTTATTTTCCTTATCTCTGCTATTTCATTAGCATACATTGCAGCCCTTGCACTATCTTTGGAAATCTGAGACTCTACCACTTTCTCAAATAAGCTTCTATCTCTCTCCTGTAATTTTGAAATATAAACATCTAATCTGCTTATTGTTGTTCTCAATCTATAATTAGCCATTACCAATCTATATCTTAAAGGCTGTTGTGACTTAAAGAGATTCTTTATTTTTTCTGATATTGTAGGCTCTTGCCTTCCTCCCCAATTTCTCAGAAAATCATTCACATCTGCCATCTTTTATCTCGTAGTATATTCTTCCGCCGATTTACCTTTAAAAAAGGAAACATTTATAATACTCCTAACCAAATTGGTAATTGAATGAGACTTTTCAAACTAGAGAAGAAACAAAACCAGTTGGAGATAATTAATAACACTCCTAAAAAGGTGTTACTCAGAAGAGTGGCATTATCGTATGAAGTAACTACATTTGGTTATGAAATGGAGAGACTTCCTAAATTGATAACGGAGGAAGTCTATTTGGAAAAAGAGGTTGAACCAGAAAAATCAATTAGAATTCCTCTTAAACTTGATACTTTAAAAAGAGTAAGTATAGTATACAAATCTGAAGATAGTGACATTACTTTGAGAGAGGATATTGATCTTTAATTTTTTTCAAAATCTTTTCCATCCTTTTCACAACTTCAGGATCATCCGAAACCTCCTCTGGCCATTCCCTACCAACTTCCTCTCTGAATTTCCTTGTAGCGTCAATACCTATTTTACTACCAAGAGGAGGATGTGGAGTCGTATGATCCAAAGAGTCTGTCAATACATTATCTACAATTAGCACATCTCTTTTGGGATCAACTGTGCTAGATATCGCGTAGAGTATCTGGTTGATATCATGTACATTTACATCTTCATCAACAACTATAATCATTTTCAGTAAACTCAATTGCCCCACACCCCATAATGCCATCATAGCCCTTTTTCCTTGCCCAGGATAAGTTTTTCTAATAGAGAATATACCAATACCTGTAAATAGACCGTATTCAGGTAAATTCATATCAACTAATTCTGGTACGATCATTTTGAGGAAAGGTAGAAATAATCTTTCGACTGCTCTTCCAATCCATGCGTCTTCTAAAGGTGGTTTACCAACTGATGTGGCGTGAAATATTGGCTGATCCCTGACATAAATTCTTTCGACTTTCAATGTGGGGTAAAAGTCTGCTGGAGTATAATATCCCAAATGGTCACCGAATGGACCCTCTAATCTCACATCGTTCAAATCAACATATCCTTCTATTACTGATTCAGCATTAGCTGGAACCAAAATTCCGTTATCTAAACGGGTTACTTCTACCCCTTCTTGTCTGAGGATACCAGCAAATAAATATTTATCAAGACCAGGAGGAACAGGAGATGCTGCGACAAACGTAGTTATAGGATCAACACCGTTGACTATTGCTACAGGAACCTTTGTTATCCCCTTTTTCAGATATTTATTGGCTGTGATACTTCCTCTTTTAAATGCTTGCCAATGTACTATAGCTTCTTTCTGGTTAACTAGTTGAATTCTGTAGACACTTAAGTTATGTACCTCTGTATCAGGATCCTTTGTAATAGTGATAGAGAAAGTAAAGTACCTTCCAGCGTCTTTGGGCCATGTTCTTAGAGCTGGAAACTTATCAAGTGAATACTCTTCATGCAGTTCAAAAACCGGCTTTTTAGATTTAGGAAAGACCTTTCCTAACTTACTCATCTCAGCAAAGCTTCGTATCTTCTCAAAGAACGTTGTAGGTAACTGACCTAAAAACTCATCAAGAAATTTACCAGAAATTTCTTCGAGTTTATTAGATCCAAAAATGTCATAGAAGACATTAAGTGAATTAAAAATATTAGTAATTACTTTCCATTCTGGGAAATTTTTAACATTAGTAAATAGTAATGCAGGCATTTTAGAATATGTGGCTTCTCTGGTTAGATAGGCTATCTCTAATTCCGTGGAGACTTCATCACTAATCTCTAAAATATTCTTATTTCTCCTAAGAAATTCAATATATTCTCTTAAATCCTTGAACCCCATTACTATATATGTTAAAGAGCGAGGGTAAAAGCTTATATTTTCGAATTTAAAATGAGCTACCGTTAGTGTGGTGATTTGTTGTTGGAAACAAGAAAGGACATATGAAATGTTTAGACTGTGGGTATGAGTTAAGTGAATTAAGACAAGACATAATAACTTGCCCCTCATGTGGAGGATTATTAGAGATAAAAATTGAGTTCCCTAGTGAGTTTGACCTTAGAAAATTAAAGGGAAGAGGAGTATGGAGATATAAAGATGTTATAGCAGGGGAATATGATAAAATTGTAACCTTAGATGAGGGCAATACACCCTTAATAAAATCCAGAAAATACGGTCAGACATATTTCAAGTTTGAAGGAGCAAATCCCACAGGAAGTTTTAAAGATAGAGGAATGACAGTAGCGATTAGTTCTGCATTATCTCTAAATTATAAAATAGTTGTTGCGGCTTCTACAGGAAATACTGCAGCATCAGCAGCCGCCTATTCAAGCAGAGCGGGTTTAAAGAGTTTCATAGTTTTACCTAAAGGAAAAGTAGCATTAGGAAAGTTAGCACAGTCTATATTGTATGGTACTGTAATAATAGAAGTTGACGGAAGCTTCGATATAGCAATGAATAGTGTTATGAAACTTTATAGAGACCACAAAATAGTTTACCCACTAAACTCGTTTAATCCCTGGAGATTAGAAGGTCAAAAAACTATAGCATATGAGATAGTGGAAGACATAGGAGTCCCTGATAATGTAATAGTACCAGTAGGGAATGCTGGAAATATTTATGCGATATGGAAAGGATTTAATGAACTCCTAGAAGAAGGCTTAATAGATAAAGTTCCTAGAATGATAGGAATACAAGCGGAAGGTGCGGCCCCAATAGCTAAGGCACTAGAAAAAGGACTTGAGCAACCAGAATTCGTAGACTCCCCTGATACGATAGCTTCAGCAATAAGAATAGGTAAACCGGTTAATTGGAAAAAAGCCATAAAAGCAATGAAGTCAAGTAAAGGATTCGCAGTGTATGTATCTGATAACGAGATTATAACTGCTCAACAAGAATTGGCTAGAAGAGAGGGAGTAGGGGCTGAACCTGCATCTGCTGCAGCATATGCTGGATATTTGAAGCTCTTGTCATCAAAGAAGATAGAAGAAAATGAGAAAAGCGTTGTAATTCTAACAGGACATGCCCTAAAAGATCCGGATATAATGATAAAAGCAGAAACTAAACGTATTCTGGTGAATCCTGAACATATAGATCAAGTTATTTTAGGTGATCAAATATGATAAAAGTAATAAAAATTGGTGGTTCAATCCAGAAGGACGAAAAAGATTATGAATTGATAGCTGACAAAATCTCCAAATACAGTGACGAGAACAGAACCCTAATTGTAACTTCAGCAATTAAGGGAGTTACAGATCAACTTACTTCAGTAATAAATGAGACTGATAAAGCAGTTGATAAGGTCACAGAAATATATGATAAACACATAAAACTCTTGTCAAAGCTAGTTGATGGAATTGAATTTGAAAAGGCATTTAGAGATATATCAAGGCTGGTAGACGAATTATATAGAATAGCATGGTCAATAAGGGTATTAGATGAAGCCACACCTAGGGTAAAAGATTATATTCTATCTTTCGGAGAAAGATTAGCAGTAATTCTTCTATCTTCATTTTTAAGAACCAGAAGGTTTAGCGTAAATAACTTAATAGAACCGCCAATAGTTACCGACGAGAATTATAGTGAGGCAAATGTGTTATTAGAAGACTCTAAGGAGTTATTGTCTAAAAAATTGGAAGAAAGTCAACAAAAAATAGTTGTGTTACCTGGCTTTATAGGTAAAAGTAAGAATAACAGATATACTACGATTGGTAGAGGAGGAAGCGACTATACGGCAACATTGATTGGAAAGCTAGTAGATGCAAAGGAAGTAAGATTGGTTACAGAAGTTCCAGGGATAATGACTGCAGATCCTAGAAAAATTAGTAATTCAGTAACTATACAAAGATTATCATTGGAAGAGGCAATAGAATTATCACAGCTGGGTGCTAAGAAACTACATCCTAGAACATTTGATCCTCTTTTTGATGCTAACATGAAAGTAATTATTGAAGGACTTTATGAAGAAGGATGTACTATTATAGAAGGGTTATGCACAAGTAAAGATGGATTAAAGGGAATTACAACTAAAGAAGGCTTAAGTCTTATAACTATTGAAAGTACCAGAATAGTAGGAAAAATAGGTTCTGCATCAACAATAACATCAGAAGCCAAAAATGCAAACGTAAACATTATAGCTCTTTCCCAGCCTGCTTCTGAAACCACTATACAATTTGTAGTTGATCAGAAGGATCAGAAAAAATTCGTAGAAAGACTTAGTCAATTATCAGGTTTAATTAAGAATATAGAACTATCTGAGGTAGGTGCAGTAAGCATAGTGGGGTGTGGGTTAAGAAATAAAGAAATTTCGAGTAAAGTGTTGTCAAAAGCATCATCATATAATCCAATATTTGTATCAAGAGGTTTGAAAGGAGTAAGTATAACATTTATAGTAGACAAAAAAGAATTAGATAGCATTTCAAAAGAACTTCATGAGGTGGTAGTAAATTGGTCGATAAATTAAAAGTGTCACTACTTGGCTCGACTGGAATGGTAGGACAAAAGATGGTAAAAATACTTGCAAGCCATCCTTACTTAGAGTTAGTTAAAGTAAGTGCCTCGCCTAACAAAGTTGGTAAAAGATATCAAGATTCTGTAAAGTGGATAGAAACAGGCGATATACCAGAAAACATAAGGAATCTTCCAGTTGTCTCAACTAGTTATGAAGATCACAAAGACGTAGATGTAGTATTATCTGCATTACCAAATGATATAGCTGAAGGAGCAGAGCTGGAATTGGTTAAAAACGGAAAGATAGTTATATCTAACGCAAGCCCCTATAGAATGGATTCAGACGTGCCTCTCATTAACCCAGAAGTTAATTGGGAACATCTAGAACTTCTTAAAGCACAACAACAGAGAAAAGGATGGAAGGGATTTTTAATTAAAAACCCAAACTGCACCGCAGCAATTCTATCAATGCCCATAAAGCCACTACTAGAAATAGCAACAAAATCTAAGATTTTAATCACAACTTTGCAGTCTGTAAGTGGTGCTGGATATAATGGCTTATCCTTTATGGCAATGGATGGAAACGTGATTCCTTATATTAAAGGGGAGGAGGATAAAATAGCCAAAGAGTTAACTAAACTGAACGGCAAAGTAATTAACCAAAAGTTAGAACTAGCAAATTTAGACGTTACAGCGACCACCATAAGAGTTCCAATAAAGGTCGGTCACATGGGTGTCATAAACCTAATTACAGATCAAAAAGTTAGTATTGAGGAAATTAAGTATGCTCTTAAAAATTTCAAATCTTTACCACAACAAAAAAGACTCCCTACTGCTCCAAAAACACCATTAATAATAAGAGAAGAAGAGGATAGACCCCAACCTATGATAGATGTGATAGCAGAAAATGGTATGGCAGTTTCAGTAGGTAGAGTGAGATATGAAAATAACGTGTTAAGGCTGGTTATTCTAGGTGACAACTTAATAAGAGGAGCAGCAGGGATTACAGTATTAACAGTTGAGCTTATGAAAGAGCTGGGCTATATATGAAAATTGATTTTCATGTACACTCTTTTTTTAGTGATGGAAGAGAATCACCCCTAAATATAATAAAATATGCTTTAAGAATTGGCTTAGATGCTATAGCACTAACTGACCACGACACCTCTAAGGGTTATTATACAGTTAAAGATTATCCAGTTATACCAGGACAGGAAGTTACTACAGAATTCGGACATGTTGTAATTTTATGTAATTTTCCTCCTTCTCCACCTAGAGAAATAGCAAAATTAGTAGATTACGCAAAGGATAATAACTGTATAGTCTTTCCATCCCATCCTTTCGATATATTTAGAGCAGGCATAGGAAAACAGGTTTACGAATATAAGTTTAATGCAATTGAAGTGTATAACTCCAAGGCACCTAAAAATGCCAATGATAAGGCATTAGCGGTATCTAAAAATTTGAACCTGCCTGGTCTTGCAAACAGTGATGCCCATGTCATACAGGCATTAGGCTCGGCATATAATTATTTCAAAGATATATCAGAGTTCAATATTGATAACATACTAGAGCATATAAGAAAGAGCAAAATAGAAATTAGTCCTTTAGGTTTGAACATAAAAGCTAAGATTAAGATTATTGAATGGAGTATTTTGAGGAAACTAAAAATTGCCAAAAATACCAGCAGAGTTATGTATCAAGTGCAAGGGACATAAATATTTATGTGGCTTATCAATATGTCCAATACTTGAAAGGTTCAAAAATGTAACAAGTACTGTAAGTAAAATAATAATCAATAATAAAATAGAGGGATCTACGCCCCCTAGCATTTTAATTGGAGAAAAAAATTACCCGAAAGTATCTCTGATTTATAATATACCACCTGGCGTTATAGGAGAAGAAGCGAAAGATTACGAGAATCCAGAGGGCTGGTGGGCAAGAAAGAGCCTTAATGACATAATATCAATAAGAAGTTCCCTAATTTCAACAATATTAGGCGGGCTAAATGTTAGAGACCCGTACAAATTATACGAAAAGGAAATATCTCTAGCTGGAATATCTGAAAAACCTGTAGTTTCAGAAACAGATAGTTCTGGGAAAATAGTTCCTAAACTTAAATTTGATGGTATTTTAATACCCAGAGGACCATCTCTTACTGTTCAGTCAATAAAAGTCAGTGAAAATCCTAAAGTGCCCAGAACAATTCAAAAACTTATATTTGATGACCTTAAAGCAGAAGAAAGCGTAATTAAGCTTTACTTAGACAATGAAAACTACTATAGGATTATAAGTGCTTTCTCTCTTGGTTTTCTAGGACTTAAAAGAAACAGGAAATTAGTGCCGACAAGGTGGAGCATAACAGCAGTAGATCAGATTGTAGGCAATTATCTTTTAGATAATATTAGAACTCTAGACACAATAGATAATGTAGAGTACTATTATGGATCTTATTTAGGCAATTATTTTCATATAATTCTGTATCCTTCTTCACATAACTCCACTTGGATAGAAATATGGCACCCATTATCTTTATGGACCACGGAATTAATTATAAGCGAATTATCTGAGAATTACTGGGGTGAATATGACTCTCTAGATGGTGGATACATTGCAGCTAGATTTTCAGTAATAGAAAAACTATATAAGAGAAGAAGACAAGCTGGTATTATAATAATAAGGGAGATAACTAAAGACTACTTTGCACCAGTAGGTAATTGGCACATAAGAGAGACTGTAAAAAGAGCATTAGAAAATAAACCCAAAACCTTTGATACGATAGAAGAGTCATTAAAGTACGTAAACACAAACCTGAAAGCTAATGATAAAATCAACTTATTGGGTCTTAAGAGTATAAAGAAAATAATTGGTCAAAGAAGAATAGATGAGTTTCTTTTTAAATAAATAGAGAAAGCGCAGCCATAGCAGTATAAAGTCTGTTCTCAGCCTGATCCCATACAGCACTTTGATGACCGTCTATTACATCATCCTCGACTTCCTCACCTCTAACTGCAGGTAAGCAATGCATAAAAATTGCGTCTTTACTGGCATATCTCATTAAATCTCTGGTTACTTTGTAGTCTTTCAACTTCTTTTTCTTCTCTTCTGCTATACTCTCCTGCCCCATACTTACCCATACATCCGTATAAACCACCTTCACTCCCCTTACAGCCTCATAAGGATCTTCATAAAACTCTATGATCGCACCACTTTTTTCACTCTCTTCTTCTATTCTACGCCATATCTCTTGCTTTGGTCTAAACTCCTTTGGACTAGCTACCCTTAATTCTAAGCCCATCTTAGACACAAACTCCATAAGGCTTGTTAGTACGTTGTCCGCTCCATCTCCTATAAATGCCATGTTTGTGTACGTACCAAATCTCTCTTTGACAGTCATAAAATCAGTTAGCGCTTGTAAGGGATGGGATAGATCACTCAACAGATTTATGACAGGCTTCTGAGAATATTTTGATAATATTTCAAGGCTATTATGATTTAAAACTCGTGCTCCTATGCCATCCACATATCTTCCTAGAACTCTAGCAGTATCTTCTACAGTTTCTCCTCTTCCTAGTTGAATATCTGATTTAGACAAGACTATACTAGTACCCCCAAGAAGCTTTACAGCTAACTCAGTACTTATTCTGGTCCTAGTACTCGGCTTCTCAAAAATTAGAGCTATCTTTTTATTTTCTAAAGTTTTAGGAACATTGTTTAAATTAACAGAGCTCTTCATGGAGAATGATAGATTTATAATACTTTCTATCTCATAATTCGAGAAATCCAACAACGTTAGTAGGCTTTTACCCTTTAACATATTTTTATTTTTAAATACGCTACTATAAAAACGTGGAAGAAATAATATCGCTTTTGAAGGTTATTGAACCAAAGAAGGGAAACAGACCTAACTTCGATGAAGCCCACGTGCTAATAGCTTTGGATACCATAAATAAACATCAGCCAATTGGAAGACAATTATTAACGCGTATGTTGTCCCTGTCAGAAGCATCCATAAGAACCATGATAAGAAGACTGAGAGAACTTGAATTTGTGGAGGTGGATAGAGTTGCTGGGATATTTATCACAGATAAGGGTAAAAAACTTTTAGAATATTTACATAAAAGAACAGTTATACTAGAAAATGTTATGATATATAGTATACAATGGAAAGTAAATGGCGTTGTAATCCTAAATGGCATGAACATACTAAACAAAATAGGAATTTTGGATCTCAGAGACAATTTAATTAAATTAGGTGCGTCTAAAATATTAATTGCAGTCAAAAATGATAATCAAATTGAATTACCACCTAAAACATTTGATGAAAGTGAAGAAATCAAGAGATTAAAAACAGAGCTAGTAGAGAAATTTTCAAATATTCCCAGTAATTCATTAATTATTCTTTTTGAACCACAAGATATACATTTAGCATATAAGATAATTTTTACACTACTCAATATACACCTATGAACGAAACAATTTGTTTACTAGTGAACCCTGTAGCAGGAAGCGGAGGAAGAATAGGACATAAGGGTAGTGACGATTTAAGGTTTTATAATCCAGAGATACACTCAAAAATGGAAAGATTCCTTTCTACAATACCAAAACAGGTTAAATTTATAGTACCTCCTGGAATTATGGGTGAAGTCTTTCTTAAAAAACACGACTTTAAATTTAGTGTGATAAATATCCACATAGGCGATCCCACAACAAGACAAAATACTATCGAAGCTTCAAAGATGTTTTTAGAACTAGAATGCAAAATAATTGTGTTTGCCGGTGGAGACGGTACAGCTAGAGACATATACAGTGTTGTAAAGGACAAAAAGCTACTACTTGGTATACCTACAGGTGTAAAGATGCATAGTGGGATTTTCGCTAATACACCAGAAGATGCAGGGCACTTAATTAGAGAGCTAATTAATGAAAGAGTGGAAATAGTTAATGCTGAGATATTGGATATAGACGAAGAACAATATCGAAAAGGAAAGTACGATGTGAAGTTATACGGTTATGCTAAAACCATATCTTTTTCTACGTATTTAACACCTAGTAAGACAGAAATATACTCAGAACAGGAGGAATTAAACGAGATAACAGACTATCTATTGGATAATGTATTTCAGAACCATCCGGAGGCAGTTTTCATAATAGGTCCAGGTTCTACAACTAAGTACATTATGAAGAGGTTAGGTTATGAGACAAATTTCCTTTGTACAGACGTAGTAATTCGGAATAAACTGATAGGAAGTTGTGTTAGTTATAATGATCTGTTAAGTTTAACCGGGGAGTTAAAACTTATAGTTACACCTATTGGTGGTCAAGGATTTTTGCTGGGTAGAGGAAATCAAGAGATAGGACCAGGAGTGTTAAAGAGAGTAAATAAGGATGATATAATAGTGATCTCCTCAAGAAGAAAATTACAAACATTTGAGTGTTTGAGGATAGATACAGGGGATCCCGAAGTAGATAAGAAGTTCTTAGGGATATATAAAGTAATAATTGGTTATAACGAATTTAAACCTATTAAAATATGTAATATTACCTAATTAGAAGATTTTGGAAATACTCATGGAGTATAATTTGGAGTATATTATATTTTAGTTTGCATAATAGTAACTGATGCCCAAAGAAGATAGCGAGATTGACATCACAACGATTGAAGAGAAGATCCTTAAGAGCGGTCCTAGGTCTAAACTTATGGAAGCTGTGATGATACTCCTTCTCGCCAGACCCCTCAGAACTTCAGAGATTGCCACAAATCTGAACCTTGATACCAAATACGTAAGTAGTTATCTGAGTTATTGGAGGAAAAAAGGTCTTGTATATCAGGAAGCGGGAAGATGGCACTTGTCAAGAATAGGGGAAGATTTAGCTAAAGAGATCTTAGAGAGTAAAAACAACACTAAATTTACTGAATATCTTGCAATAGCGAAAGAATTATACAATGAAAAGGTTAAACAGACAATAAATGACAAAACAAAGAAAAAAGATAACAAGGATAGAAAAGAATTTTTGTCGTTTATTGACCAACAAACCAGTCAAGATATAAATAAACGACAAAATAAGGAACCTGAGGTTTGTATCGAAGAAGTACTAGAAAAATTAGACGCAGATGAGAAAGATTTGGTCTCTTTCTTATTGAAGAAATATAAAGAGTGGGGAGCTACTTATGTATATTTAGATCAACTTCAAGAAGAATATGGAGCTGATAGTGGTTGGTTATTCAGAGTTTTAAGAAAATTACAAACTAAAAGAATTCTCTATTTGTATCATGATCCTAAATTGGGTCTCAGGATAGGTTTTACACAGTCCTTAAAAGATAAGTTAAATGAGTGTTAAAACACTTATTTTGCTACCATAATATCTTCTACTACAACTCAAGTTTAAACCACGTTACTTTATGCTAATAAGCTTAAAACTTTATACAAACTCTGGAAATAGTTTTTATACCATCTACCAAAATACTTTTAGTAGTTGTAGTAGTAATCTATTTTACTGTTTGCATAAAATTAATCCTATTGTGGTGGAAAGTTTGACAAGCTCAACAAGATCCTCAAAAATATCTGAAGATGAGATGAATAAGGTATTGGCAAAAGCCGAGAAAGAAGCTGAAAAGAAAGATCATAAAAAACAATGGATCGAAAAAATGATAAAAAGTGCAAAAACTTACCATAAATTATGTCCACATTACGACAGGAAGTCCAGTATTTGCTTCCTAACTCTAGGCGGTGCCAAATGCACTAGAGAAGGTAGATTTGAAAATTGTCCTGTATTTATAGAAGATTTGGAGAAAAAATATAATGACATAGTATCAAAAGGTAAAATGCTTCCGATGGATTATCTTGATTTATCACATACAGTTTAAAAGATGTTTTTAAATAATCAGGAATAACATAGGGGATAAATTGCCTAAACGTAAAAAACAGGAAGAGGAGAAGAGTAAGGAGAATAGTGCAGAGGAGGAAAAAACTAAATCTACTAAGAAAAAATCCACTAAGGAGAAGTACGTAAATCCTTTAGAACTATTAGACGAATATTTAGATGAGGTCATAAACTCATTAGGAATAGCATATCTTAACCTAGATAGAGAAGGTTTCAAAGAGTTAATTAAGGAACCATTTTCCGCAGCTGTTGGGGAGGTAAAAAGTAAGCCTAAATCAAGGACTATAATCAATAGGTTATTAGCCAATAAAGAAGCATTAATGGAATTCCTTGCAGTCAAATTACTAAGGGTAGTCAATCCTGAAAAACTTACTAATGACCAGCTGGACTTTGTCGTATTCAATATAAAGTCTGCAATTAAGGATTTAGGACCATGGCTATATGAGAAGTGCAACCATTTGAACAGGAAAGACTTAGAAGATATTTTGAGGTCAACATGGGCTACTTATGGAATTAACTCCCCGGTTAAATGTCCAAAATGTGGATTTAATTCAATAATGCCAGATTTATCTTGTTATATTTGTAAATCAGTAATCTCAATGAAACAATTAAAGGAAATAATAGGAGTAATTTCAGTTCTCCAGGATTATTATGAATTTGATAAGGAGGGATTTAGGGAAATTCTTACAAAGGGATACTTCTATTACAGCTGGGATGGAGTGATTCCTCCAGGTAAATCGAAAAGTTCAGATTTATCTCTAGTGTTTGAGGTTATTTTAAATAAAGATGAGAAGGAGAAGCTAAATAAGTTTTACACCGCTCACAATATTCCTGCCCAGAGTTGATATAAGCCCCGCAGTTCTTACATTTATTATCAGTCCTAAACAGATTGATCGTATTAAAGTATGTATGAAAGAGTTCATAATTTTCTCTCAACTGCTGGTTAACCCAATCAAATATAGTATTGAAGAGTTCATCCTTAAATTTGATTTTATTATAATCAATTTTGGAGAAACATTCTATCTCTTGAATAGGAGTCGAATATAGTGGTATGAATATGATTGTTGTATCAATTATACTGTAGGGGTTGAACAAGCTCAGATAAGAGTAATCAGATATAGATATTGATTCTAACATATATGCCAAGAAAAAGTTAGATGTAAAAGGAAGAACCTTTATTTTATAATCTGATAATTTTTTACTTTCCAAAAGCAAATTCCAGATATACTCATTTATATAATTATAATTCGAAATCGAAATTTCGACTTTTTCTATCTTTAAGTTTACTCTATAAAACGCTTTACCTATTATTGATTCAACTATATCAGATATTTGCTGGAGCGGTTCTGGGCTTATTATAGCTACACGGTCATTGTAATTAAAGAGTTTAGATTGATGCATCTCTTTCCTTACTCTTTTTACTATTTCGTCCTTTCCGCACATAGAACATAGTTTTCTTCCACCAATAACTGTGAAGTACTCCCTCTTTCCACATCTCTGGCATAAATCCATACTAAGCCTTATCTCTTTTGAAAGTCAAAAATTTATGTGTAAACAGCGATATATTCTTGAAACTACTTAAGAGAAAAATTTATATATAACCGATTCTAATGCAAACCAGAAACGGTGTCTCAAATGGCTGGTCCAGTTCTCCTATTTAAGGAGGGTACTTCAAGAAGCAGTGGTAGAGATGCTTTAAGGAATAACATTTTAGCTGCTGTAACTTTAGCCGAAATGTTAAAGAGTAGCTTAGGACCTAGAGGCTTAGACAAAATGTTGATAGACAGTTTTGGAGATGTGACTATAACTAACGATGGTGCAACTATAGTCAAAGAAATGGAAATTCAGCATCCTGCAGCAAAATTACTAGTAGAGGCAGCAAAGGCTCAGGATGCTGAAGTGGGAGATGGTACAACATCTGCAGTAGTATTGGCAGGTTTATTGTTAGATAAGGCAGAGGAACTTTTAGAGCAGAATGTTCATCCAACCATAGTCATAGATGGTTATAAGAAAGCTTTGACTAAGGCTTTGGAAATCATTGACCAATTATCTCTAAAAATAGACGTAAATGACTTAAGTTCTCCCAATGCAAAGGCTCAATTAAAGAAGATTGTATCAACTACAATGTCCAGCAAGTTCATAGCTGGAGGAGCAGAGGAAATAGATAAAATAATTGATCTTGTGATAGATGCAATCACTATAATTGCAGAGAAGAGACCAGACGGCACATATAATGTACCTCTTGACTTAATAAAGATTGATAAGAAGAAAGGAGGAAGTATTGAGGATAGTATTTTAGTTCATGGTCTTGTCCTAGACAAAGAAGTAGTACATGCAGGAATGCCAAGAAGAGTAGAAAAGGCAAAAATTGCTGTATTAGATGCAGCTTTAGAGGTTGAAAAGCCAGAAATATCTGCAAAAATCAGCATAACTAGTCCTGAGCAGATAAAGTCTTTCCTTGACGAAGAGGCTAGATATCTCAAGGAGATGGTAGACAAGCTAGCTTCAATTGGAGCAAATGTAGTCATCTGCCAGAAAGGAATTGATGATGTAGCCCAGCACTTCCTTGCAAAGAAGGGAATATTAGCTGTTAGAAGAGTTAAGAGGAGTGACATAGAGAAATTAGAAAAAGCATTAGGAGCTAGAATTATTAGTAGTATTAAGGATGCTACACCAGAGGATTTAGGATATGCTGAACTAGTTGAAGAAAGAAGAATAGGAAATGACAAGATGGTATTTATTGAAGGTGCAAAGAATCCAAGAGCTGTCAACATCTTATTGAGGGGATCCAACGATATGGCTTTAGACGAAGCAGAAAGGAGTCTTAATGATGCCCTACATTCATTAAGAAATGTTCTAATGAAGCCAATGATAGTTGCAGGTGGCGGTGCAGTTGAGTCAGAGTTAGCCTTGAGGCTAAGAGAGTATGCAAGATCTGTTGGTGGCAAAGAGCAGTTAGCCATAGAGAAATTTGCTGAAGCATTAGAAGAAATTCCTATGATATTAGCTGAAACAGCAGGAATGGAACCTATTCAGGCTTTAATGGATCTAAGAGCTAGACATGCAAAAGGATTAGTGAATTCTGGTATTGATGCAGTTAATGGTAAGATTGTGGATGATATGATGAAGATTAACGTAATAGAACCAGTGAGAGTAAAATCTCAGGTACTAAAGAGTGCTGTAGAGGCTGCTACTGCAATATTGAAGATCGATGATTTAGTAGCTGCATCTGCACTGAAGACTGAAAAAGGTAAGAAAGAAGGTGGAGAGGGAGCAGGAGCAGAAACTCCTGGCGCACCTTCATTAGAGTAAATATGGTATATTATTATTTTTTATTTTACATTCTCTCATTTATACATCATAAGTTGATTTGTTTCTTCACCAGAATAACCATCTAATTCTTCAAGTATTTTGTTAACTGCATCTTTTATTTTCTGATTATTATAACTTTCATTTACTATAAGAAGTAATTTTTTAGATAAGTTCACACCTATAATGAAAACTAGGTTGATAAAATCTGGACTGAGCAAATAATCGGCTAATTTTTCTGGTTCTCCTCCATAAGAGGAAAAATTGTATTTAGCCTCTGCTTTAGCAAGTAGTTTCCTAGCCTCATCTAATCTTTTTACATCCAGTGTAGTAGGTGTTAAAACTTTTGTGACTATATGCCTTAAGAAGTCGGGCTCTCCCAATTATGTCGCCTAATATATGTAATTTTATATTGTCATATATAAGTTGTAATTAGTAATGTCTTTTCACTCTTCATGAATACTTTTAAGGTATATAGATTATAATTCATATTGTAAAAAGTAAGAGAGTGTAGGTTCATGTCGTCTATGAGTAGAAGAGGTAAAAAAGCATCAAGTAAGGCTGAAGACGACAAAATATTAACTAATGTGGAACGAAAACTAAAAGTTCTTTATTCAGACAAAGAAGTTGTTGTAATGACAGCCCCAAATGAAGAGGAGTTAAAAGAAATAATATTAGATTTACTTAAGGATAAGCCAATGAACTTGAAGGAACTTCATTCTGCTTTATCTGGAATTGCTAGCGAAGATAAGATAAGGAAAGCCTTATCTGATTTAGCGGAAAAAAATATGGTTACCCTAATGGAAGACGGAAAGTATGCTAAGTTAGGCTAAGTTTCTAAAGGGACAATCTTCCCACTCTTTATTACATAAAACTGCTTGTGATATGGTTAAGACTCTTCCCAGAACTTTACAATGCGCAACTAATCCCTTTTCTGTTCTAACTAACTGAAAATATTTACACTCACTATCCAATGGAGTATCCAATATGTTTATCTTATTATAAAACGAGATTTCTTGTTCTATTTGACTATCCTCTATTACATACTTGTTTAGCCCTTCTTCACTGTCTTCGTCCCTCGCCACATAATACCTGCATGATCTAAAATTACCCATACACCTGTTAGAACTGGTCACAGAGTCTGTAGGACTATCAAGTATAGGTGATGTACAGTAGCTATTTTTAAAGTATGGGCATATATTACGTTTCTGCAACCTCTCTCACTATTACATGAACACCTAACAGGTTATTATTTTCCTCATAGCTAGGAATGGTTATTCTATTTATGACAATGTTATCTACATCATTTATTTTATCTAATATTTCTCTAACCACATTTTCATCGATTTTAGCACTATTTATTATATTATTTACTATTAATATTTCAGCCCTTTTCATGATTAGTAAGTTAGAATAAAAAAAGATATAAACACAGTGGCTTATGCACAGTTGTGAATCCTATAAGAAGTGTAAAAGAGGAATTTTGTGAAATTGTTGCTAATGGATTGGGTATTAGCAAAGATGCAATATTTAAAACCATAGAATATCCTCCTAGGGAGGAATTAGGAGATATATCATTACCCTTACCCTCATTAAAACTAAATGTTAGAACCGAAGTAACGTTTTCCCGTGGAAAATTAATAAAAGAGGTAAGAAAAACAGGAATATATGTAAATGCCTTTATCGACGAGAAGGAACTATTCAAATTACTCTTCACTGAAATGCAGGATAATTACGGAGTGGAAAAAACTGAGAATCCAAAAAGAATTGTAGTGGAACACACTAGTGCTAATCCTATACATCCTTTACATATAGGTCATCTGAGAAATTCAATATTAGGTGATACGATATCAAGAATGCTTAAGATAAGAGGGCATGATGTAAATAGAAGATTTTATGTTAATGATGCGGGAAGACAAGTTGCAATACTAACATTAGGATATATTCTTTTAGGTGAACCTGAGCCATCACCCAAAGTTGATCATTGGTTTGGGCTAATCTACTCTATCACGAATGTTATAATAGAAATAAGGGAATTAAAAGAGGAACTTAAGAAAGATTTAGATCCTGATACTTATAAAGATAAAATAAACAGGCTTGATGAACTTGTAGCTACTGCTCAATCATTAAGAGAAAGAAACCCTGAATTCTTTGATAAATTAGCAGATGCAATAAACTCAATTCCTGATGTAGAAAGTGAAATCCAAAAAATTATAAAGAGTTATGAGAAAGGCGATGATCCGAAAATTAAGCAGATTGTGAGAAAGATCGTTAATTTAAATTTGGACGGATTTAGGGAAAGTCTCGATAAGTTAGAAATCAGTTTTGATGTATATGATTACGAAAGTGAGTTATTATGGAGTGGTATGGTAGACGAGGTTTTGAGTAAGGCATTCCAAATTGCTAAAGACTATAAGGGAACTAAGGCTCTCGAACTCGAAGATATTAACGAGAAAATAAAGGAAATTCTTAACATACCGAAAGGTTTGAAATTACCACCATTAGTTTTAACTAGATCAGACGGAACATCATTGTACACAACTAGGGACATTGCATATACTGTGAAAAAATTCTCGGATTTCAAAGCAGATACTGTAATTAACGTGATAGCTGAACAACAATCAATTCCTCAGATGCAATTACGAGCATCACTTTACCTTTTAGGATATGAGAGATTAGCCCAAAATTTGGTACATTACTCGTATGGTATGGTAAATCTTCAAGGTATGAGAATGAGCGGAAGATTAGGGAGATTTATTTCATTAGACGATGTAATTGAAAAGGTAAGCGAAGTAGCAAAAAAGAAAATTGAGGAGAAGTCTGGCGATATATCTAATTTGAGAGATATAGTTAATTCAGCGATAAGATACGCAATATTATCTGTTGCTTCAAATAAACCTGTAACATTTAATATTAATAACATAGTAGATTTTGAACAGAACAGCGGCCCATATCTCCAATATACCTATGCTAGAGCTTACAATATATTAGCTAAAAATCAGGACGAAATAAAACTCAATGATGCAGATTTGTCAGATTTAATTGGAGATAAAAGACGTCTTCTCTTGCTAATAGCAAGATTTCCAGAGACTTTTAATAAAGCCATAGATGAATTAAGACCTGAAGATCTAATTGACTTTCTAAGAAGAACAGCTGATGTCTTTAATAGATGGTATAATTTTGAAAGAGTACTACAAGAGCCTGATTATAGGAAAAGGATTACAAGACTATTTATTGTTAAGGGAATTGAGAGGGTATTATATAATGGTCTTAATCCATTAGGGATAAAGCCTCTCAGTAGGATGTAAAAAATTCGAATTAAAACTATATTTTTCCTAATATTACAGAAAGTGAGACGTTAGATTATACTTTTTGATTCGTGGAACAAGATAATAAGTTATGAAGAGGAAGTTTGCGTACTATTAATTTCTAAATAATGAGTCACGAGTTTGTAAAATTTTGGTATTTTACGAGGTTTTTACTCCCCAGTTCACTCAATAAAATTGTAATGGTTACTGTGCATATTTTTAGTATTTTTAGTATTACTAATGAGTAGTTTTTAACGCCAACTTTCAACTCCACACTTGATCTTGTAACTTTTTACGCGTTACCAAATACTTATAAACGCTAATTGGTAACCATAATACGGAACGTGAAAATGGCGAATAAAAAGCCTCGTTATAAATATGACGACTATATTATACGTGAAATAAAAGAGCGGTATTATATGTGTAAGGTAGAGAATGTGTGCTGTGACATAAGGAAAACTTACGTTGGTCCCTTAATTGACGTCGCCGAGAGTTAAATCAAATTGAAAGATGGATTTGGGGATGTTGGTATCCCCACAACGGACCCGCCGGGATTTGAACCCGGGACCACTGGCTCCGAAGGCCAGCGCTCTGTCCTGGCTGAGCTACGGGTCCATAAACTAACATTTCCTTAAGACTTTATATAAACTTTGTACTTAGATCGTTCATAAAATAAGAGTTGTCAGAAATTTGATTTTTTATGGTTCAGAAAGAAGAACAGTAAAAAAGTTTGTAGGTTTATATTTAAGAGATTTTAATCATTGATCTGCCATCTCTATTTTTCATAATACTTGCAAGGGCTTCTTTACCATCTTCAAGATTATATACCTTAGATACCTTTACTTTGCAGTCTTTACATAACGAGATAAGTTCTGCCATTTCTTTTCTGCTTCCTCCAGTAGTTCCTATTAACTTTTGGTGCTTTCCATATAGTTCTGAGATATTTATTTTTCCTTCAAATCCCGTAAGTCCACCGAAGAACACTAGTCTACCATTCACTCCTAGTACTTTTAGGCTTAAGTCCCATACTGACGTTCCAACAGAATTAATTACTACATCAGCTAATTTCCCACCTGTTAAATCTTTAATCTTATTTTCAGCATTTTCGTAGTCGATAACATAATCAGCAAAATCCTTAACCCACTGTTTTCTGCTTACAGCTATTGTTATGGCACCCATCTTTCTAGCTAATTGTAATGCAAATTGTCCTGTGTTACCTGAGGCTCCAAATACTACTACAACATCTGTTGGTTTAACGTTTGCTTCCTTTAATGCATGATAAGAGGTCAAAGCTGCAACGGGTAGACTTGCAGCTACTTCATCAGGTAAGTTAACTTTAAATACGTTCTTTTCTGGTACAGCAAAATATTCTGAGAATCCACCATTTGTTATAACACTAATTATTCCACCATTTCTACATAACATTTCCATCCCGGCAAGGCAGAAGTCACACTCTCCATCAAATACTCTATTATATACTACTACTTTGTCTCCTGGCTTTACTGATTTAGCATGTTCTCCTACTTTTACGATTTCTCCGTAAATTTCTGCTCCTGGAATATGTGGTAGTGGCTCTACTGGTATTCCCTCCACAACGAAGTAATCTATAGGGTTTACTCCTGTCATTTTAACTCTTATTAATACATCATGTGCACCTATCTCAGGTTCTTTCATATTCCCAAATTTTAGGTTATTTAAACCACTCTTTTCGAAGAATAACGCTTTCATGTCAGATATAATCATTAACGCTTTAGTAAAAAAGGAATTAAGTTACCTTTTAGTAATTAACTTTTAATTTTAAAATAGATAGAAAATGATTTCTGCTTAATATAATCCTTTTCATATGGTGTTAACAAGGAATAAAACTTTAAATCCGTTAAAGACTATTTTTATTTGCCGCCGTAGCTCAGCACGGCCAGAGCGCTGGCCTTGTAAGGATGGCTTCAGGACAGCCAGTGGTCCCGGGTTCAAATCCCGGCGGCGGCTTACTTCCTGTCTTTTAAATACCTTATTAGTGCTTCTCTTATAATTTCGCTTCTACTAGATTTAGAGTTTATAGCGTAAAGATCTAGCTCTTGTAGTAGATCTTCATCTACTTTAAATGTGATTACTCTCATCATAAATCGAGTATTACCATCTCAAATGGTTATATATTAAAAATATGTCCACAAATGAAAATAGAGAGACTAGACTGAAACTAATATCTTACGCTCCGTAAGTATTTCATTAATGAGATCGACAAGGAATTTAGGATCATTCTCGTCAATCATAAACCCTTTTATTATGAGAGACTCAGCTTCCTTTCTGCTAAATCCTCTAGATTCCAAATAGAATATTAAATCTTCAGGAACTTTAGATATAGATGCCGAATGTTTAGCCATTTGTACTTTTCCTGTCTTAACTTCTAACATAGGTGCTACTATTGCCTTTGAATCTTTCCCTATGGTATAGGCTTTTCCAATTATTGATGTGGAGGAGTCAATTCCGCTTTCACTTATTATTGCATTTCCTCTAACTATAACTAGGGAGTTATCTGTAGAAATTCCTCTGAGAGTTCCTTCACTTCTACTCTGGACTCCTAGGTGATTTACAGCAACTCTAATATCTACATTATTATCCTCTATGCCTATTGCCCTTGATGAAAATGTGGACTGAGCCTTTTCGTCTAAATCAACATAATAATCTATATGAGTTAGCTTAGTTTTAGATGAAAATATATTCGCATTTATTGTTCCCTTAACTAATCCTTTTGTATAAATGAAGGAATGGGCTGAAAGAGAAATTATGGACAAGTTAAGAGTAGAGTTTTGGGGTACTACAAACGAAATCAAACTTGAAGTCATTGAGTTCTGATCATCGGTTTCACTAAAGTACACTACATCAACATTTTCACCTTCAGGGATCTTTAGCTCTATATTAGCTGGTATTAATGAGTTACTGGATGAATTATGGTAAATTAGTAATTTTCTAGGTGTGATTGCAGATAGATCAATTACTGTCTTTTTAGATAGTGCAAGGACTAAACTTACTAACTTATGCTCATCAGCTTTTATTAGAGCATTCTCCGGCTTATCTTCTATCTTTATAAATCCATCTAATTTTGTGGCTTGAGGTATAGTTAGGATTTTATACTCCTGGTCTAAGATAGATTTAGAAGGTTCTTTAATATTAATATCTTTTATTTCTAAATTTAATGCTTCAAGTCTATTCCAGTCAGTGTAATGCTTCAAAGAAGGAGAGTCATTTATTCTCTGGTATGGCATTGTAAGAAACTGTGAAAGAAGTCTTTCTCTTTCGCTTCTATTTTCTAATTTAGAAATGTAATTTTGTGCAGAAGAAAAATCAATTAAGCCCATTTAAGCCACTGCACCTAGCTTATCAAGTTCTAGCTTAATAACTTTATTCAGCATTGTAGCATATTCGAAAGGCATCTCCTTCATTATTTCGTCAATAAATCCTAGAACTAACATTGATACAGCTTCCTTCTCGTCTATCCCCCTTGTCATCAAGTAAAACAGCTGATCCTCATTCATTCTGAATGTATGAGCCTCATGGGCTACATCAGCATCTTCCTCGAATACTTGATTATGAGGGAATGTGTAGGCTTTTGTCTTTTCATCTAACATCAATGAATCACATTTTACAAATGCTTTAGAGCCTACTGCTCCCTTATTAACTCTAATTAGTCCTCTGTATACATTAAGACCTCCTCTGAAACCTATATTTTTACTAACTACTTTACTCTTAGTGTATGGTGCTGCATGGATCATTTTTGAGCCACTATCTTTCCACTCACCTTCTCCGCTTGTGAATGTTACTACTAAGCTAGTTGAGGATGCTCCTTTACCTCTCAATATCGTGGATGGGTATACAAAACTATATCTAGAACCTAAGGAACCCTCAACCCATTCTACTGTTGAGTTTTCATCAGCCCATGCCCTCTTATTGTTGAAATTGATTATGTCTTTACTCCAGTTTTGAATAGTTGTAAATTTAATGTAGGCATTTTTCTTTGCATATAATTCAACCATTCCATCATGGAATGAGAATTTCTTTAGCTGTGGTGCACTACAACCTTCAATGAAGTGAATGTATGATCCTTCATCAGCTATAAGCAAAGTATGCTCAAATTGACCTTCCATCTCTCCACCTATTATGAAAAATCCCTCAACTGGCATTGTTATTTTTACTCCCTTTGGTACATACACAAATACTCCTCCACTCCATAAAGCACCATGAAGTGCAGCAAACTTATGATCTGATACGGGGAATATTCTTGTAAAGTACTCTTTTACGATATCTGGATATTTCTGAACAGCCTCCTCAGGTGGCATCATAATTACGCCTTTTTTCTGTAACTCTTTCTTTACATTACTGTAAATAGGTTCTGATTCAAATGTAGCTACTAGACCTCCTAAATATTTTTGTTCAGACTGAGGTACTCCTATTTGTTCATAATATTGTCTAATTTCTGGTGGGATTTGTGACCAGTCTGAAGTTCTCTCTACATCTGGTTTAACATAAATCTCCATTTTGGAGATATCTAATGCTGATAAGAAATCTGGTAACCAGTTAGGTGTTGGGATTTTCTCAAATAACTCAAGGCTTTTGAGCCTTAGTCTAAGCATCCATTCAGGCTCTTTTTTAACTTTTGATATTTCAGCTATTACATCTTTACTTAAGCCTGACTGTACAACTCTTTTATGAAATTCTTGCTGAGATATTTGATTATGCTTAGCTTCTATGGCAGCATTAATTATCTCGTTCAAGTCAACGGATATTTTTTCTTCTGGCAATTGAATTACCCAATATAAACTCTGTTAAAGATAACATTTAAACTTAGTCATCAATATTTTATGAATAGTTTTATAAAAACTGTTTTAGAGCTCCTTCGTAACCTTTCTCATCGACTAATTTTGCTAATTCCATACCTCCGCTTCTGACTATTTTACCGTTGTACAGTATATGTACTTTATCTGCATTTAGATGCTCCAATATTCTTCTGTAATGAGTTATTATCAAGAAGCCAGTATTTGATTCAGACTTTAATTTTAATATGGCATCTGAAATGGCTTTAAGCCCATCCACATCTACACCAGAGTCGGGTTCATCAAGTATGGCTATTTTCGGTTTTATTAATAACATCTGTAGAATTTCTGTCCTCTTCTTTTCTCCTCCACTAAAGCCATCAAATATTCCCCTATTAAGTAGAGAGTCATTAACTCCTACTGACTTGCTGACTTCTTTTATCTGTTTGATAATCATTTGAGGTTGCGCTGTTGAACTATGCATTCTGGAATACTCTGCTATTAATAAAGTTGATAGTTTAACCCCACTAATTTCTATAGGATTCTGGAAGGCAAGAAATATGCCTTTTCGTGCTTTTTCGAAGGTCTCTAGGCTGGTTATATCCTCATTATCAAGTAATATTTTGCCTTGAGTTATTTTATATTTAGGATGACCCATTAATGCTAAGGAAAGTGAAGTTTTTCCACTTCCATTAGGTCCCATTAATACATGTATTTCTCCTGACTTTATTTCCATGTCTATTCCTTTTAGTATTTTTTTACCTTCAACTTCAACATGTATGTCCTCTATTTTTAACATGACCATTTCTCCGTCACCTGTTTATATTTGTTTTATGAGTTAAAATTTCTCTCTATCCAAGGAGCGTCCTCCAAGAATATGGAACAAGAGGAGTTATTTAAAGCTTCTTCAAGGTTAAATATAAGATCTTCAAAATAATTTCTAATTAAATTATCTTTTATATCCAATCTTTCATATTTTTGTTTAAGCTGATTTATTAATGTATAACCATTCGAAATTCTCTTAATACTGGGGAAAAGTATGCTCATAATGATCTCGTCAAAAAGATCATTAGTCTCCCTGAACATATCAATTAAAGTTTTAGCTTGTTCTTGTGGAAGTGAAATCTGGTTATGTTTGATTTCATCATGCAATTTGGATATAATTCTGTAGACTCTCATCATTATTGTAGAATTGATTGCTATTATGAAGTTCCTTACTTTATCCCTTTCTGCCATATATTTATTCCCTATACTTCTTCTCAGTAGCATGAGGTATACTCTTCTTAAATCTTCTAATGTTTGTTGAACCTCTGTGCTCTGTTGCACTCTTAAATATTCAATTATTTCATCTACTTTCTTAGAAATAATATTTAATATTCTTCTAAGTAATGTCTCTAAACCAAGTTTTTCAGTATCAAGTAAGCAATCTAATCTTATTAGGTTATTATTGTTCTCTGCGACTTCAATTCCTACTAGATTCTTAGACAAAGTAATTACATTTTCAATCTCTTTTGGATCTAGGTTTTTCTTAGTCGTAAATAACATTTCGTCATATCCCAAAATGTAGAGAGAGGGTATGGCGTTTACTATACTTTGTTTATAATTATCCACGTCAATTTTAATGCTCTTTTTAGTGTAGGTATTTTTCACCTTTTCCGCAACGAGTCTGAGACCTCCATCCTCGGAAATTTCTATAATAATTTTATCACCAGGTTTTACTCCCCATTTATTGATCCACTTCTTGGGTAAAGTTATAAAGAGTGAAGATGAACCTAATCTTTGTACCTTTCTAGTCTCTACGTCTTTAGAAAATCTTCCAGCTCCTTCACTCAAAACCAGCTCACTGTTTATCCTATTTTAACACAGTTTATAAAAATCTTTCTAAGTATTATTAAGAGTATGAAAATTATCTATGCTTTTTCAAAGTAACTATAATAAGCCATTTTTCTCTTCTTATGTTAGCTGTACCTGGGTCAATGTCTGGTGGTAATCTTATCCTCAGAAAGTATCTTCCACCAGATTTGGTCATACACTCTACTCTCATCATATCTTTAACTACATCAACTTTTAGACTCTGTAAGTCTGCTTTTGGTATATCAATTATATATTCATATTCATCCATTAATTCTCTCATTGTGTACAAGGGCTCTCTGGAGAACCCTATACTTTCTTCTACTTCCTTGATTTCTTTCTCGATCTCTCTCCTTATCTTCTTTAGTCTCTCTTCTTCTTTCTTTATCAAGTTATTAATTAAGTCCTCTAAATCTTTAAAAACTGGCATAATCTCACGCGTATGTCATCGGTCTACCTGTTGCGTACTTTGGTAATTCCTCTCTAGTCTGAGACATAAGTCCCCTAATTCTCTCTCTAACTTCCTCAGCCTCTTTAAGTAGTTCTTCTGTATCCAAGGGGAAACCAATGTATTTTGACAAGATAGATAAAGCTATTGCGGAAGCTTCTGGATCTGGCAAATCCATAAAAGATTCGACGACTATTATTATATTATTTAACTTTTCCCTTTGGGAATAGGATAATATGGGAGCATAAGGACCTGCTATATATCCTTCACCAAACTTTTTCGACAATCCCATTTTTTCTATCTCTTCAGTTACTTGTTGATTATTTCCTATTACAAATGAATTTAGTGTAGTTGCAGATAATCTGTTCTCTACTGGTATGCCTGTTATGGAAATTATGTTATTTATCCCATACTTCTTTGCGAAGTCGATCAAAGTTTTAGCTATCTGGTTAATCACTGAGAAAGGTAATGCTATATATGAGTGAAATACTATCATGTTTTTACCATTATGATAAAACTTCAATGGTGATTTAGCTATTCCGTCTCTTACATGCATTATCGGTGGTAAAATATCAGGTGCATGAATAGTAGCAAATTCACTTAATCCTAATTTTTTAACAAGGAATTCAGTAGCAATTGTACCTACTAATCCAGCATCGGGTAATCCAACAATAAGGTAAGAAGGTCTTGTTAACTGTGGTATATAATCCTCTAATATTTCTATATTACTCATCAAATTCCCTCTCTTTGTTTTATCGAAATAATGTATTGTTCGAAATTTAGTAATTTAGATACCTCTTTCTCATCTTTTATCTTTAGTTTGAATATCCATCCCCTACCATAAGGATCCTTATTAATTGTCTCAGGGGAACTCTGTAATTCCTTATTTACTTCTAGCACACTACCGGAGAGAGGCGAGAATATATCTGCAGCAGCCTTAACAGATTCCACAACAGCAACTTGTTCTCCTATAATTACTTCTCTACCCACTTGTGGTAGTTCTATTCCTACTATATCCTTAAGTTTCTTCTGAGCATAATCTGTTATTCCAACTGTTGCAATGTTCCCGTTGATTAATATCCACTCATCGGTCTCGGTGTAATGCCTATCTTTAAGAATCAGATATTTACCATCGATTACTACACTCATTAAAGTTTCACCTCGTATTAATAAGAGGGAAATCGGAAATTTTTGCTTTTACTTGTTTCCCTCTAATATCTATTGCAAGCTCATAACCTATGTAAGCGTACTCAGGTTTTATGTACCCCATTCCAATAACCCTGTTTAAATAAGGACTGAATGTGCTACTTGTTACGTATCCGACATCCCTTGAGCCTAAGGGAGACTTTATCTTATAATCTTTTCGAGGAAGAAGTCTATCATCTTTCTTAAGTTTGAATCCTAATCTTATTCTATTAACACCATTCTCTATATGTTCCATTATTTTTTCTTTACCTATGAAATCCTTATCGAGTGAAAACACCCAATATCTTGCTTCCACTGGTGTAATGTTAGAATCTATGTCCTCTCCGTACAATACATACCCCATTTCTTGCCTCAAACTATCTCTAGCTATTAATCCTGCCGGTTTTATACCAAGTTTCAATAATTTCTGAATTATCGAAGTTAGTGTGTTGGCATCAGCCCAAACTTCTAAGCCATCTTCTCCTGTCCACCCTGATCTACTTAGTAAAAATACGTTTTCCCCAAGAAACTTGGTATTTAAAATAAACTCTAGTGGTTTAACCTCAGCTTTTTCTATGAAATTCCAGACGTTCCTTCCCTGAATTGCAAGCATACCATATTTAAATGTCAGATCTTCAACATTCAATCCAGAATTTTTTCCTATCCAATTAGTTATTTTCTCACGATTTATAGCATTAGTTACGATTAAGAATTCATTTTCTGATACCTTATAAATCATTACATCATCTTCGAATCCTCCCTTGTCATTAAGAAATGCTGTTGGTCCAATTATTGAATTTGGTTTGTTTTTAGAAATTTCTTTGGAGACAAGTAATTCCAGTTCATTTTGGTTTCCTGAAACTTTAAGTCTACCCATATGGGATATGTCAAAGAATGCTACTGATCTTCTTACTAGAAGATGTTCGTCTTGATAACTAGTATATTTCATAGGCATTTTCCAGTTTGCGAATTCTCCTATATCTGCATTTAGTTTTGTCTCAATATCCAAAAGTGGTGAACTAAACATTATTAACCATCTGGTATATAATGTGAGAATGACCTTAAATATGGAAATGCATCCTTGGTTACCTAACTTAAAGTATACCGAGGAAATGCTTAAGGAAATAGGCGTTAATGACATTATGAATTTATTTTCTGACGTTCCTCAAGATTTGATACTTAAAAGGAAACTTAACATACCTTATGATAAACCTCTTTCCGAATACGAGATTTCCCAAAGGCTTAATGAACTGAAGAAGAAAAATCTAGAACTCAAATACCCTCCTTTTATAGGAGGGGGTCTATGCCCTCACTATATACCTGAGGCTGTAAAGTTCATTATGTCTAGATCGGAGTTTTATACTGCTTATACTCCGTATCAGCCTGAAATCTCTCAAGGTCTTCTGCAGGCAATTTATGAGTATCAAAGCCTTATGGCTGAATTATTAGAAATGGAGTTTGTAAATGCATCAATGTACGATTGGGCTAGTGCTATAGCAGAAGCTGTTCTGATGGCACATAGAATAAATCGGAGAAAGAGTGTGCTTTTGCCTTCAAATATGAATCCTTATCATAGAGAGGTAGTAAAGACATGGGTTTACGGTAAAGGTATCAAAATAAATGAATTGCCTATAAATTCTACATCTGGTCAAATAGATATTGAAAAATTAGAACAAATTAACACAGACGATGTATCTGCTATTTATATTCAGCAACCTAATTTTTACGGAATTTTTGAGGAAAACATAGAATATATAGTGGATTTCGCAAAGAAGAAAAATATAATAACTATTATGGGGGTGTCTCCATTATCTCTTGGTTTAATTAAGCCCCCAGGGGAATATGGTATTGACATAGCAGTAGGTGATGGACAAGAAATTGGATTACCACTAAACTATGGAGGTCCGCTTATGGGCATTTTTGCTGTAAGGTGGGACTCTCAACTAGTGAGACAAATGCCTGGTAGGATTGTTGGTTTAACAAAAGATGAAAAAGGGAATAGGGCTTTCACATTAATATTGCAAACAAGAGAACAGTTTACAAGAAGGGAGAAAGCCACATCAAATATAACTACAAATGAAACACTTATGGCAATAGGTTCAGCGGTCTATCTTTCGTTATTAGGTAAACATGGTCTAAGGGATCTAGCAGAAGAAATATATGTAAGAAGTCACTACGCCAAAAAGAAATTCGAGGAACTCGGTTTTAAATCTCCATATTCAGGGGAGATCTTTGAAGAATTTGTAATACAATTTCCTAAGAATTATAATTTGATCCATTCGAGTCTCTTAAATAAAGGAATACACGGGGGTTTACAGTTAAATGATTATTGTGCGTTATTTTGCTTTACTGAAGTCCATACAAGGGTTATGATTGATGAGCTAGTCAAAAATATAGCGGAGGTGGTTTGATGTGTGGAGACAAGCAAAGTGGGATGAACCATTAATAACTGAATATAAGGGTAATGGGAGAGTAGGAACTTTAATTCCTCATGATGATAGTTTAAGAAAAGAAATAACCTTAAACATTCCTGAAAATCTAAAGAGGAGAAATGAGCCTAATCTACCTTCCATTAGTGAGTTAGAGGCTGTAAGGCACTACATAAGATTATCCCAAATGAGTTTCGGTGTAGATACAGGATTTGTACCCCTGGGTTCCTGCACAATGAAATATAATCCAAAAGTCGAAGAGAAGATAAGCGACGTCGTTTCAGGTTTACATCCCTTGCAGGATTCTGAGACTGTCCAAGGAATCCTAGAGATCATTTATGAAATGCAACTTATGTTAGCTGAAATAACAGGGACTGATATATGTAGTTTGCAAGTACCGGCTGGTTCAGCAGGCGAGTTGGCTGGCGTTCTGATGATAAAGAAGTATCATGAATTAAAGGAGAGGTTTAGTAGAGACGAAATGTTAGTTGCAGATACTGCACATGGAACTAACCCAGCAAGTGCTGCGATGGCTGGTTATAAGGTAATCTATATTAGATCTAATAAAGAGGGGTTAGTGGATATTGATTTATTAAGAGAGGTAGTAGGAGAGAAAACAGCTGGATTTATGCTCACTAATCCAAATACTTTAGGTCTTTTCGAAGAAAATATAGTAGAAATAGCTAAGTTGCTTCATAATGTAGATGCCAAGTTATACTATGATGGAGCTAATATGAATGGAATATTGGGTCTAGTGAGACCAGGAGACATGGGTTTTGATATAGTTCATCTTAATCTTCATAAAACATTTGCAGTTCCACATGGAGGAGGAGGACCAGGTGCAGGTGCTATATGTGCTAAAGGAGATATGGTAGATTTTCTACCTTATCCAATAGTAGAAAAGAAAAATGGCAAATATGCCATAGATTACATTCCAAAGCACACTATAGGAAAGATTGCATCTTTTTATGGTAACATAGGAAATGTTGTAAGATCATATGTATACATTCTAGGACTTGGAGCTGAGGGATTGTCCATGATAGGAAAACTAAGTACCTTAGCAACTAATTATATTATTTCTAAGCTTAGAAATGTTAAAGGCTTAGATCTAATTGCTCCGTATAGACCAAGAAAACATGAGGTTGTATTTTCAGCAAAGGAGTTAGCGAGGGATAAGGGTGTGACAGCTTTCGATATAGCTAAAGCCTTAATTGATAGGGGTTTCTATGCACCAACAATATATTTTCCTCCAAATATAGAGGAATCTATTATGATTGAACCAACAGAGACTGAGCCTAAGGAAGTATTAGACTCTTTTGCAGAGGCTCTAACTGAGATAGTTAGAGAGGCTTACAACAATCCTAATAATGTAATCTCATCTCCTACCAATACTACTGTAGGTAGAATAGATCAAGTTACTGCAAATCATCCAAGCACAATAACTCCTACATACAGAGTTTATAGATTAAGACAAGAGGGTAAGGTAAAAAGTCTACAATGAAGAGAACAATATAGAAATGTAACCTAAGTAGGGTATACTTATTACAAACCCATTTACCTCAGCTACTTTTCCAATAACTAACGTTTTTGGAATTCCAGATTGAGGCTCTAAACCTATTTTATTATCTGGAAGGTAATTTGTTATGTTATCAACACCTTTTGTCACGTAAGAATTTCCATCAATATGTATCACCTGATGGATAACATAAGTACCAACAGTTGACTTATATATAATTATGTTTCCTACTGAGATATCAGATGGTGATACATAAAAAGTAAGGAATCCGTTTTGGAAAACTGGATACATGGATACTCCTTCAATACTGGCTGTCTGGACAATTCCAGAGAACAATACAACGTAAATTAGTATCACGACAAGTACTATTGCTACATCACTCTTCTTCATCTAAATCACTTATATCCAATTCTATAACTTCTCCCTCTCTTTTATCTTCTTTCTCCTCTCCTATAGTTTTCTTTCCTTTCTTTCCTTCAATTTCTACTGAGCTTCCACCAGCTTTTATCTTAGAAACTACTGCTTTCCATTTATGTCCACAATTACCGCATTCATATGATCCCATAACTGTAATTGTTATTCTTCCGTAGGCGTCTGGTAATGGAGATACCAATTGCCACGTCTTAACTGGTTTTTCAGCTTTTTTACCACAGTTAGGACAAACGTCTGCTTCAACTGCTTTCTTTCTAACCATGAATAGTATGTAGTGTTGTTAAGATATAAAATATTTGTATTATCACTGCTGAAAAAAGAAGTAGTGGAAATATGTACTTGTATTTATTTTTAAGAACAATAATATATCCAATTACATTGAATATAAGTAATAGAAAAACCTCAACTAAAGTTGAGTAAAAGAAATATCCCACCAGGAACGGTGCAGTTATCCAAGCTAGATAAAATCCTTTTACATTACTAATTTTTTCCCTTAAAATTACTTGATATATAGGCGTTAATATTCCATAAAATAATAATGGAAGCACAGCCTCCGAGACTAACATTTATTATCTTATCCAAAATATACACAAACAGACTTAAAATGAACGATAGGTTTAGAATAAGGAAATTAAAGGGTTATGAGATAATTGATTCTAGAGGCAATAGGACAATTAGAGTTAGAGTGGAAACGTATGACGGAATAGTAGGATTTGGTGATGCTCCTGCAGGTGCATCAAAAGGTGCAAATGAAGCCGTAGAGCTCAAGGATAAAAATGGGAGAGTGATTGATGCTGTAGAATTAGTAAATACTGTATTGAACGATTCTCTAAGAGATTATGATGTGAGAAGGCAAAGGGTTATAGATACAACGCTAATAAGGCTTGATGGTACACAAAATAAATCAAGAATTGGTGGTAATACTATGATAGCTACTTCTATAGCTGTTTTGAAAACCGCATCGAGAGCGTTAGGACAGGAGTACTTTGAATATATAGGAGGTCCCAGAGCCAAATACATTCCAATACCTCTTTTAAATATATTAAATGGTGGCCTTCACGCAGGAAATAATCTAAAGATTCAGGAATTTATCATAATTCCCAAGAATTTTGATAAGTTTACTGAAGCCATTCAAGCCTCCATTGAAGTATATAAAAGGCTAAAGGATTTAATCACTGAAAGATATGGAAAGATATATACAGCCTTAGGTGATGAAGGGGGATTCTCTCCTCCACTTGAAAAGACGATGGACGCATTAGATCTCGTTTATGCATCTATAAAAAGCCTAGGATATGAGGACAAGATTTTTATGGGTATGGACGCTGCAGCCTCTAATTTCTTTCATGAGTCTCACTATGAAATGGATGGTAAAAGGTATACTGCAGGTGAATTGATAGATTACTACAAGCAATTAGCGGATATGTATCCTTTGATGTATATTGAAGATCCCTTTGAGGAGAACGATTATGATTCGTTTTCTCAGTTGCAAAGTAAGCTGAAAAAAACTATTGTAACCGGTGACGATTTGTATGTGACAAATATAGAATATTTGAAGAAGGGAATAGAAAGAATGTCAAGTAAAGGTACCATAGTTAAGCCCAATCAAATTGGAACCATAACCGAAACTTTAGATTATATAGATTTCGCCAGAAGAAATGCTGTGAAGACAATTGTCAGCCACAGGAGCGGAGAGACTGAAGATTCCATAATAGCTGATCTTGCAGTAGGTACCCAAAGTGAGTTCATCAAAACTGGTGCTCCTTCAAGAGGAGAGAGAACAAGTAAGTATAACAGGTTAATAGAAATAGAGTTGGATTATGGATTAGAGTTTTACGGTAAAAATTTTTACCTTTAGGGTATTAGTACTCCAACGATTACTAAGAATACTGCTATCATTATCATAACTATGATGAATTGTTTAAAAGGCATGTTTGGAACTGCTTTAACTACCTTTATTGCTCCATAAATTAACCCAGCCAATATCATTATTGAAAGTATTGCTAAGCCTAGTATTATTAAGGCTGATGCTAAAGGCTCTCCATTGAAGTTAAATATACCTGATAATTGATTAGCAATATAGTGAAATGTTTCCAGGCTCATTAATTATTAGGTTCATCTTTAAATGTTTATAAGCTGATTAGCGTAATATTATGGGGCTAATGATGAGGGTTAAAAGCGCTTATTGATGATGAACCTCTACCTACTGAAGAGCCTAAATTCTTATAAATATAATCATCATAGCTGATAACTTTGAGGAGTAATACCATGGGCATTCCGGTTGAGGTATTAACAAAGTTCATAGGGCAAAAGGTAAAGGACGTTTATGGCCGTGATGCTGGAGTAATAGTTCATGTTTATACTGAAATTGATGGTACAATAACAGGTATTGAATTATTTAAAGGTGAAGAAATCAAGACATATTCTCCGAATAGCGTAAAAGTTGATGGAGATTCTGTAGTAATATTACCTGATTGGAAAACTGACTCTTTGAAAGTGTTAGGACAGATGGAGAAGATAAGGAAGAGACAAAGAGCGCTCGAGGAGTTATACTCTAGGCAAGAGATACCTAAAAGTACATATGAGGATATGAAGAGGAAGTTAGACAGTGAGTTACTAAAGATAAGAGATGAGCATTCAAGATTAAAGGGAAGATTAAAAGATAGATTAAACTCAATAGAGGACCAAGTTGCTCAAATTGATAGAGCTATGATTGCATTGAAGATAAATTACATATCGGGTGAAATACCAGAACTTGCATATAAAAATTCTATGGAAATTCTGAGGTTATCTAGGGATAGTTATGCATTGGAAAGAGACGATATAAAGAAAACTCTAGATAAACTTGACGGATTGGATAAGGAGGTAATAGAACTTAAGCCTTCTGCCTCATTAAACACGTCAACAGAACAGTCAAATAAGAACGAGGGTAATAAGTCTGAAGTGTCTGTTCCAATACCAGTAAGGGTAATAAATACTTTATGAAGAATTAGTGACATAGGATGTTTGATAAGTTATCGATAATTTTTAATAGCGATAGAAAGAGAAAGGTGCATTTGTCCAAAGCGATAACTGAAATATCTTTAAAATTAAAAGAGCAGCAGGATAGATTAGACGAAGCGATAAGGAGATTAAGGGAGAGAGACAAAGATCTCTTTGAGAAAGTCATTAGATCTCAAATTGAAGGAGATATAGCGAGAGCTACGATATATGCACAAGAGATCTCGGACATACGAAAAATGATTAAAATAATATATACTGCATATTTAGCCATAGAAAAGGTAAGATTAAAACTAGATACCGTCCAGGAGCTACAGGGAGTTTCTCTAGTGCTATTCCCAGTAATGCGTATATTGGGAGAATTAAAGGAGCAAGTTAGAGGTATAGCACCAGAAGTGGCTCTCGCTTTAGATTCAATAACAAGTAGCGTAAATAGTATAGCTATTGAAACTGGTGCATTAAGCGAAAAGACGTTTGTTCCAACAGTTTCTGACGAACAAGCGAAACAGATAATGGAAGAAGCTCAGAAGATGGCTGAAGTAAAAGTCAGAGAATTATTGCCAGAACTACCCCATCCACCTTCAGAGTTACCAAAGAGAGTAGCTAAACAAGTTCAGAGTAGCAATAAGAAGAGTTTATCAGAGGACATGATACTAAATTACATAAAGACTACTGGTGGATTTATTGATGTAGAGTATATAGCAAAGAATTTTGATGTCAGTAAAGAGGAAGTCTTTAATATGTTAAGAAAACTTGAAGAAAAAGGTCTAATTGTGCTTGAGGGTTAAGCATGTCTGCCCAAGTAATGCTTGAAGAGATGGCAAGAAAGTATGCTATAAATGCTGTAAAAGCCGACAAAGAGGGAAATGCTGAAGAGGCAATTACCAATTACAAGAAAGCGATCGAGGTATTAGCACAACTAGTTTCTCTATATAGGGACGGATCAACAGCTGCTATATATGAGCAAATGATTAATGAGTATAAAAGGCGAATAGAGGTTTTAAAGGAATTAATTCCTGCTGATGGTGCGGGTAATGGGAATGGCAAACATAGCCAAGTCTCTGTAGACGATTTAGTAATGAAGGAGAAACCTAAAGTAAGCTTTAATGACATCGTGGGTTTGGAAGACGTTAAAGAGGCTCTAAAAGAGGCTATTGTTTATCCTACAAGAAGACCAGACCTATTTCCTTTAGGATGGCCTAGAGGTATATTGGTTTATGGACCTCCAGGTTGTGGTAAAACGATGATCGCAGCTGCTGTAGCTAACGAGATTGACTCATATTTTATTCAAGTCGATGCAGCATCAGTGATGTCTAAGTGGCTAGGTGAGGCTGAAAAAAATGTAGCAAAAATATTCAACAGTGCTAGAGAATTGTCCAAGAAGGATGGTAAACCTGTGATAATATTCATAGACGAGATAGATGCATTACTTGGTACATATAATAGTGAAAATGGTGGGGAAGTTAGGGTAAGAAATCAATTCTTAAAAGAAATGGATGGTTTGCAGGACAAATCTGAGAATTTCAAGGTCTATGTTATAGGTGCAACCAATAAGCCTTGGAGACTAGATGAGCCGTTCTTAAGAAGATTTCAGAAGAGAATATACATACGCTTACCAGATGTTGAGCAAAGAAAGTCACTATTATTACACTATACTTCAAAGATAAAAATGGACAATTTTAATATAGATGAACTAGCTAAAATGACAGAAGGGTATACTGCAAGTGATATAAAAGACATAGTTCAAGCTGCCCATATAAGGGTAGTAAAGGAGATGTTCGACAAAAAATTAGAGCAACCTAGAGCTGTTAATATGGAGGACTTTAAGGAGATCCTTAAGATAAGGAAACCCAGTGTAAATTCAGAAGTAATCAAGGTATATGAGGCTTGGCACGAGAAGTATAAGGCTCTATAACAAATCAGTTACCCCAGGGTTCATATCATCAATCAAGATGGCATGACTCACATCATCAGTTATGGTATGTATTCAATACATCTCTTATAAATTTCCCTGCAGTGTTAAGCTTTTTAAGTTTTTTAATAATTGATTCTTCTGTTAGATCTGTCCTCTCCTTCCATATTTTTAAGTTATTTTTAAGAAGTTTTACTGCATTTAAGTGATATTTACATAGATTATCTTTATAGACTTCTAATTCACAATATTTACATTTTTTATACTCTAATAAACCTAGAATTTTTCCTATTTTAGTTCCAATATCGTTCTTTGAATTTTCAAATTCATTAATGTATCTCTCTATTAGTTTCTTAGTTTCCTCCACTACTTCGTTTTCAGAAAATTTTCCGCTAATAATTCCGTTTAATTTTTTCTCCATCTCCGATGTTAATCTCACATCCGTCAAGTCCTTAAAATAAGATGATAAAACATCAGTTACTACGATTCCGATGGGTGTGGGATAAGCGTATTTACCCTTACTCATTAAGTACTTTCTTTTGAATAGTGTCTCTATAATTCTACCTCTTGTAGCTTCAGTTCCTAAGTTATTCGACTCCATCCATTTAAGTAATTGAATCTTTGATACTTGTTGTGTATCAGGCTTTGTGACTTTCATTGAACTGTTAGCCCTTACAATACGCCCTTTATCTCCTTTTTTTACATCCAGAAGTTCCTCATCTGAGAACTTAGTGTATGGGTATAAGATTATCCAACCTTTATATATCAGGCTCTGTATGTTCAGTTTTAGTTCAATATCAACTTTAGGAATCCTTAAAGTTATTTCTTGTTTTCTAACTCTAGCATCTGTGGACATTGAAGCTAAAAATCGTCTCAAAATTAATTCATATAGTTTCAATTCCTTAGTATCCAAATTATAGGGTAACTCTCCAGTTGGATATATTGCAGGATGGGCTGGATCATCTTTTTCTCCTTGCCTTACTATATACTTTCCCTTGGTAATTTGAGACAATGTGTTTATCAGTGATCCGTATCTTTTTGATTTAGAGAGGGAGTCAATTATTTGATAAATATTTATAGAAGGTGGTATTTTTTGACTATTAGTTCTAGGATAGCTTATTAGTCCATTTAGGTACAGGTTCTCCGCAATTCTTTCAACTAAATATGGCGAATAACCAAAAAGTCTTCCAGCTTCTAGCTGTAAATCTGTTAAATTAAATGGTGGTGGTCTATAAATTACAGCATCTTTTAACTCTATGTTAGTTACTACGACTTCGCCTACCTTTTTTATTTCCTCTAAGTATTGTTTTGCTTCGTTCTTATTCTCGAAAGTTTTCGGTATTGTTATCTTAAATTCTTTATTTTTTAAATTAATGGTTAAATTAATTGAATAGTATGGTAAAGGAACAAATAATTCTCTCTTTAGTGTATTGTTTATTACATGTATTAATGTCGGGCTCTGAACTCTGCCAGCACTTAGGATTACTCTTTTTCGTGTAACTATATATACACTTTTCATAAGGGCTCTACTTACGTTAATGCCCCACAACCAATCTACTTTATGTCTCGCTATACCTGCGTGAATCATGTCATAGTCTAAAGGTTTTAAGTTTCTGAAAGAGTTTAATATATCTTCTTTAGTCAGAGTAGAAAATTTTGCTCTCTTAGCTCTTTTTATATCACCTAAAAAATTTATTATTAGATAACCTATCAGTGATCCTTCTATATCGTAATCGCATGCATTGATAAACTCCTGCGCATCTTTAGAGAGAGATTTAATTAAATCGTAATATTTCTTTGTATATCTAGCTGAAGGATCTATTTGCCATAAAGGTTTCCATTCTGTTCCATATACAGGAAATGAGGAATTGCCATATAAGTTGAACAAATGACCTGCAGCTGGTGATATTATGTAATATTTAGAGGAGTAATTTACAATCCAGAAGTTGACGTAGAATTTTTTACAATACGAATAGTTATTTGACAACGCTTCTGCGATTTTTCTTGCTGCCTTACTTTTTTCAGCAATTATAAGTGTGTAGTTTTTTGGAGTTTTGCATGACATTTGTATTTATCTGTTCTCTATTTTTCTTACACTTATAAGTTCAACCTGCCCGTTGGGATAAATTCTCCTTATAGTTATCGGAAGAACTCCTCTTTTTAATTCCTCCTCCGCTATACTTATTACGTCATCAGATTTTAGGTTAGAAGTATCTATTAGTGGTAAGGCTCCCATAGATAATTGTAATGCGCGCGCACTTATTATTCTTGCAATTTCATATTTTGTTAATTTATTTTTCCAATTTTCTTTAAATATTTCGTTAATCTTGTCTATTGTCATACATGCTACATATTAAACTTCAGGAAAAAAGATTAACTCCATTCAATCTCTTCTCTTAATTCTTCTGGAAGTTTACATTCTAATGGAGGTTCTTTTTCATATTGGCTGTGAAACATTCTTGCTGTTATTCCTATTAGCTTCATAACTGCTCTATCATCCACTATACCTAAAAGACCTATTCTAACAACTTTATCTCTAAGTTCTCCCATACCTCCCGCTATTTCGACATTAAACTCCTTTAATTTAGCTCTATAATCCTTTATAGGTGGAATTGCAGCGACAACTGTATTAGAAAAGTTATTCTCGTTACCTAATAGACTGAAACCAAAGTAGGATAAAGCGTCTCTTACATACTTTGTACAAGCTTCATGTCTTTTCCATCTTCGTTCTACTCCTTCTAACTCAAGTAATTCTGCAGCTCTTAACGTAGCGTTAAATACTCCTGTTGCAGGGGTAAACGGTGTTTCGTATTTGTCTTGAAACTTCAAATGTAATGATACGTCTAAATATGTTGGCAAATCTTCATTCACTATTTCGTTTAAGCCATCTCTAGACACCGCTACAAAGCCCAATCCAGGTACCGATGCTAGAGCTTTTTGACTACCAGTTGCAACAGCATCAATTTTCCATTCATTAACCATTAATTGATAAGCAGCAAAGCCAGATACAGAGTCTACTATTAGTCTTAATCCCTTGTTTTTAATGAACCTACTTATTTCCTCTAAGTTTCTCAGTGCAATTCCTGTACTAGTCTCATTATGCACTAGTGCTACTGTGGTAACATCTTTATTTTCTTCTATAATCTGTTTTACTTCTTCCAATGAAAAGGAGTGTCCCATAGGTTTATCATACAGTCTTAATGTTGCTCCCCTTCTCTTTATGGACTCTGCAAGTCTTCGTCCAAACTCGCCATAAGAAAGTGCTAGTATTTTTTCACCTCTTTTAGTAAATGAATAAACCATAGCTTCAACTGCAAGTGTGCCCGAACCTGTAAGAAGAGCTACTCTCTCAGAAGAGAAATGTTTAATCATAAGTTTTTCAAGTCTATTAACTATATCTTTGAATTTATTCCCTCGATGGTCTATTACTAGGCTAGTTGCAGCTAGAACACTTTTTGGAACCTCTACAGGTCCCGGTATTAATAACATTTTAAATCAACCTCATCTCTTTCATTACGTTTATCAGATTTTGTGCGGTAACTTCTGCCACTCTATCTTGAGCTTCTTTGGTCTGTGCTCCAATGTGAGGGGTGACTATTACTCTCTCGTGTCTAAGTAATTCGTGCTCCCATTCTTCTTTAGGAGGCTCATTCCAGAATACGTCGGTAGCATATGCAAATATTTTTCCCTTTCTGATAAATTCAAGTAATATCTTTCCGTTTACCACAGCTGCTCTACTGGTGTTAACTATAATAACGTTGTTTTTCATTTTCTCAAATTGTTCCTTATCTAAAATATACTTTGTTTCTTTACCCACAGTCACATGAAGTGTTATTATATCGGCTCTTGGTAACATATCATCTAACGTACAAGGTTCTGCTCCCACTTTCAGAGCTCGCTCCTTAATATCAAGTATATCATAAGCTAGTACTTTCATTCCGAGAGCGTTGGCAACGGTAGCGACTTTACTTCCGATCCTTCCAAACCCGATAATTCCTATTGTCTTGCCAGCAAGCTCTACTCCTTCAACTTTCTTGAATACACCTGATTTTGCTAAATTTATAGCGTTATATAAGTTTCTTGCTGCTGCTATCATTAGTCCTATTGTTAATTCTGCAGCAGAATCAGTAGATGTACCTGGTGCGTATACAACTCTTATATTTCTTTTTTCAGCTTCTTCAGTATCTATATTATCTATTCCTATGCCTGCCCTTGCAATTACTTTTAATTTTTTACCTTTCTCTATTAATTCTTTATCTATTCTAGTTCTACTTCTTACTACTATCACATCATAATCATAGATTATTTTTTGTAATTCCTCTTTTGATATATCGGGTCTATAATCTATTTTGATATTATATTTTGTTAATTTATTTATGAGAATTTCACTTATAGGGTCTGTTATTAGTATCTTGACTTGCATAGTCTTCCCACCCATTCAAGAATTATCAAAGAGTGTTTAACATGATGAGATTGATGATGAACAAGAAACAGAGGATACAAGTAAAAATAAATCTATAAGAGAATTTTCAACTTTTAATTCAACTGCAAGACGATTGAAATTTTCACGTCTTAGCATTTTTGTTTCACAACTAATCATTTATACTCCTTTTTATACTTTTTTGTTCTATTTTACGATAGTATTAGTTTGTTTGAAAAATATAAATAAATCCAACAAACCCACTTGAACATTAAGATTATTTGCAATGCTTCTAAGTAAACTTTCTGCTAGTAAGTATTCCCTCCTACTTTTCAGTTTTATAGGTATTCCTAAGTTGTTAATAAACCTAAGAATATGTCTATCTATTATTGCAAGATCCAGATAACCGACGTTTCTTAAAAAATGGCTAGCCTCTTTATAGCCTATACCATATATATGGGTTGCAATAAACTCTCTTGCTTGCATTTGGTCTTTGTCTGCTATTTCTTTAATAGTTTTCTTAACCTTACCATAAAGGTTCTTTGCTTGGTAAAGGTATTTAGCTTTTAAGTTATAAAATCTGTATCCAGATTCCTGAAGAAGAACAGATATTTCTTTCTCGTCCATATATAATATTTTATCAAATATATAGTTCATTGATTTGTAAGCTGAGATAAATGAAGAATTAGACGTTAATATACATAGTACTAGTTCTCTAAACCATACCTCTTCGTCTGCTTTGTTATTTAGCAGGAATTCTTCAGCTCTTTCTAGTACTCTTGCCCTTAATTTTTCGTTTAGAACTAGACTTCTTAGCACTTTTCTTTCTCTTCTTTTTCTTGCTGGTTTTTTTCTTAACTTTTTGGTTTGTCACTACTTCTGCTCTATCGTTCTCACTCTTTGAAATTATTTTAGTCTGATTTTTCTCAAATTCTAACACAACAAAAGGTTTGTCGAATTCATTAGTAATATAAAAACCTATTAATACGTAATCCTTATCGAAAAATGTTACGTATTCAAACGTAATATTTTCAGAGTTAACTTCTTTTGGTACACCAATTCTTAGCACTTTAAGGGGCTCAGGTAATGCGTATTTACTTTTTAGCCCGTTTACTACTCTTAGCCCATTATTACTAACGATATATACTATCAAATTTTCACGTTCAATATTTTCCAATTCTTCTTCCTTTCTATACTCTATTTGTTCTTCCTGAACCTTTATCACTTTAATTCCAATAAGACCTGGAACAATGGTAATCTCTTCTGGTTTATAATATGTCACAGTAGCCTTCAACTTGAATTCAGCATTTATTAGATCGGGCAGAATATTAAATAATTTCTTCTAATGCTTTAAGGTATGAATAAGCAATTAAACTTACTCATGTAATTTTCTATGTCTATCAGCAATTTTTGCCTTAACATATATGATGTGAAACTAGAAATACTGAAAAATTCTCTAATGCCGCCGCGGGGATTTGAACCCCGGACAACCGGATATCCCAGATTTATATCACCGTATGAGTCCGGCGCTCTAACCAGGCTGAGCTACGGCGGCGATTTTATTTTAGAATATCATGCTTATAAACTTTTATCGTTAATCTGACTAATAATCACGTAAGGCAAATTTAGGGATTTTGATAGGCTAATTAGGCTTTCTTTAATTATGTTCTTGGTTAAAAGGTAAAAATAAAGGTTAATATTTACCCTAATTCCAGATCCTCGAAATAAAAGTAATAAGTACCTGAGTCGTTATAAAGATATACCGAAATATTATACTTCTCAGATGTCGACTGATACGATAATGGAAATGATACAGTAGAAATTTGATTAGGATTTAAGGTTATTTGTGTCTGATTAACTAGAATATTATTAGCATAAACCTTAACAGTGTATTCACCAGGCTGTATTTTTAATAGACTTTCATTAAGGAAGAAGGAATCGACTCTAATTACGGTGTTATTCTTAACATAATAGGTAACATAAAGCGGACTTTGCATAATTCCATAGGCAATTCCTCTTATTGGTTTAATACTAGCATTTGTAGTACTTGAATAAGCTGATGAAGGAGTCTGAAAACGGCTAGCTAATTGTTCATATGTGAACAGCTGGGAAGCTAAGGTACTATTTGGCTTATATTGTAATACATAATTAAAACTACCAGTTCCATATATTCCTACATCGGTTATCTGATAGCTGACAGGAATAGTAACTGTTACAAAAGCTCCTTCAGAAGAGTGTGATTGCAGTGATAATGTTACACTTTTTTGAAAGTTCTTGTATACGTAATGTGAAAAGTTATTACTTTGACTTAAGGTGGCTGCCTGGACGTAGAGGGTCATATTCAGTGTGGTGGAGAATAACCCATTATTTACCCCATTAATATAGAAAACGTACGTTAGGTTTCCTGTGTTGTAGTTAAGACTAAAACTATAAATCTCCGGATAAACTACTATATCTCTGTTCTGGGTATAGAAGAGTACTCCTATAGATACTAAAACGAGTATGACTATTCCAAGTGCAATAAGGTATTTATTAGCCATCAAGAGCCATATTACATTCTCGTATATTAGTTTATTTCAAAGGATAACAGGAATAGTTTACTTTATATATCTCATTCTGTACATGTGGTGATGGAGGGTAATAGAAAAGGAGATGTCACAACAACTTTCTTCTCAAACCCCCTCTAATCAGGATAGAATAGTAGGTAAGCATGTTTTCGGAAACTTATATGATATCGATGATAAATTGCTCATGGATAAGGATCTGCTAGAAGGACTAGTTTTAGAAGCTGTTAAAATAGCTAAAATGAACCTAGTAGAGATAAAGTCATGGAGTTTCGGTGGTAAGAAGGGCGGTGTATCTGTAATAGCCCTAGTAGAGGAAAGTCATATCGCCTTACATACATGGAATGAGTATAAGTATGCAACACTAGACGTCTATACATGCGGAGTTGACAGTAATCCTCAAGCTGCCTTTGAGTTTATTGTATCTAATTTAAAACCTAAACGTCATCAAATGTTTTTCGCAGATAGAAGTTCAGAGTGAGCTGAGTTGATCATCGATCTCTTTTTTTAATTTCATCATCTACCTATTTGTAACTAATTTCCCTAATTAGTTTTTCGACAATTGACTATATAGGTTTCAACAAGTGTCGAAAATTTTATATGCGTTAATAAGTGTTATAATAAGGATAGTATGCGAAGCGGTATTGTAGGATGGGGCGCATATATTCCTAGGTATAGAATAAATGTAAACGAAATAGCTAATTTATGGGGATTAGAAAGTCAGGTTGTTAAAAACCTAGGTCTCTCAGAAAAAGCAGTTCCGGATGTTGATGAAGATTCAACAACAATGGCATGGGAGTCATCAAAGAATGCTTTGAGAAGGGCAAATATCGATCCTTCTCAGATAGGCGTTGTTTTATTCGGATCCGAGTCTAAAGTATATGCAGTAAAACCTACTGCAACAATTCTTATAGACGCATTAGGAGTGACTAATGATAGTTTAGGTGCAGATATGGAATTTGCCTGTAGGGGAGCATCAGCTGCGTTGAGACTAGTTGGCGGTATGGTTGAAGCTTCTAAAATAAAATATGGCTTGGTGATAGGGAGTGACACAGCACAGTCTAATCCTGGTGATGTACTGGAGTTAAGTTCTGCTGCTGCATCTGTATCATATATTGTCGGTCCAGAGAATGAGGCTGGAGCAGTTATAGAGGCAGCTGTTTCATATACCTCAGATACACCAGACTTCTGGAGAAGAGATGGTATGCCTTATCCAGTGCATGGCGAGGGATTTACTGGAGAACCAGCATATTTCGATCATATATTGTCAGCTGTTAACTTGTTGTTCAGAGAAAATGGCTACAAGATATCTGATTTTGATTACTTCGTTTTCCATCAACCTAACGGCAAGTTTCCTCTTCAAGTAGCTAGAAAGTTAGAAATTAGTATGGATAAAGTTAAAGATGGTTTAGTTTCTCCCTATATAGGAAATCCCTATAATGCCTCAGCTTTATTGGGTTTGGCTAAGGTTCTTGACATGGCCAAACCAGGTCAGAGGATTCTTGTTGCACCCTTCGGTAGTGGTGCAGGCAGCGATGCTTTCAGCATATTAGTTACAGATAAGATTCTAGAAAAGCAAAAATTAGCACCAACGGTTAATTATTATATTGAAAGAAAAGTGCTTGTTCCATATTCTACATATGCAAAGACGACCGGTAAATATAAGGTGTATGAATAGTGGTATCAATAGTTGGTTGTGGACTAACTAAGCTAGATAGATATTATGAGCTTTCTGAAAAGGATCTTGTTTCTGAGGCTTATAAACAACTAATTACAAAGATTAAGGAGTATGACCAGCCAGATATTGTAATAGTATCCAGTGGATATATAGATGTATTAGGGAAAAATATTCTTTCATCTTACAAGATATCATCTGGTTTAGGTCTTCAAAATACAAAGGTTATGAGAATTGAGAACGGAGATAATGGCGGTGCATCGATATTCACCGCTTACTCGTTTATTAAATCAGGAGTTGCAAAAAAAGTGTTACTTATTGGAATAGAGAAATTCTCTGATTATCCGTCCAAATATGTAAATGAATATCTTTCATATAATCTAGATAACGATTATACGTACCACGTTGGAATAACCCCTCATGCATATAGTGCATTATTAATGAAGAAATACATGAAGAAATACAACGTAGATTATGAGTATTTTACTAAATGGCCTATAAAGATGCATCAAAACGCATCAGAGAATCCTTTAGCTTATTTGAAATTTAAAGTAGACAAAAACACGGTGGTTAATTCTCAAATAGTTTCAGATCCATTAAGAATATTTGATGTAGGTGCCAGAGCTGATGGTGCCTCAGTAGTCCTAGTAACTGCAGATGAAGTAGCAAAGAGATATTTTGACTCTCCCGTAAAGATTGATGGAATAGTAGGAAATATAGGAGCTATGAATCTGTCTGACCCTTCATTACCATCAGTAGCTAAAGCTAGAAACGAGTTAGGGGATTTGCCAAAGAGGGATGTTGTATACGAAATTCACGACTCTTATAGTATTATGGCTGCATTAGAAATTGAAGAGCTCAAGTTAGCAGAGAGAGGAAAAGGTTTAGATGTTGTTGATTCTCTTGACATTAACCTTAGTGGTGGATTAAAGGCACGTGGCTATATCGGTGGTGGAACTGCAATATATCAGTTAGGGGAGGTATTCCTTCATTTAACAAATCAGTTTAAGGGTAAGAGTGCAAACGCTGAAAAAGGAATAATTCTTTCAAATGATGATCTGGGAAATACTTCTTATTTAGCTGTTCTAAGTAGGTGATTTGGATGAAAATTAGTCCTTCAACAAGCTGGAGACTAAAAGATACTTTATATAGATTAGCTCTAGGTAAATGTAAAAAATGTGGGAATATAAAATTCCCTTACCAGAAGATATGTGAAGTTTGTGGTTCTTTGGATGTAGAAAAAATATTTAGCAAAGGTACTGGTTCCTTAGTTGATTACACTATATTATATCAAGCAAGAGACGGATTTGAAAAACAATCTCCGATGATAGTAGGTTTAGTCAGACTTGATGAAGGTGTGGACATTGTTGCACCTATTACTGATGCCGAACCTTCTAAGCTTAAAGAAGGTGTAAGAGTGGAAGCAGTATTTAGGAGAATGAGGAATGATTCATATAACGGTTTAATACAGTATGGTATTAAATTTAGAGTGGTATTGGATGCAGGAAACAATTGATAACATTGTAGACAAAGTTGTTAAAGGTCAACTACAATTTCATGAAATAGATAATTTGCTTGAAGCTAACGCGGCTATGGTTGCAAGAAGATTAGCAATAGAGAAACTGACAGGAGCTAAACTTCCATCTATAGGTTCTACAATTATAGATTATGCAGAAATAAGAAATAAAAATGCTGAAAATGTAATAGGGGCAGTTCAAGTCCCATTAGGGATTATAGGTCCACTAAAAATAGATGGTGAGTACACAAAAGGCGATTTTTATGTTCCATTAGCAACCACTGAGGGGGCATTAATTGCAAGTGTTAATAGAGGCGCGAAAGCAGTAACTCTAAGCGGAGGAACCAGAGTTAAGATATTTTATGATGGAATGACGAGAGCACCTATATTCAAATTAGATAGTATAAGAGATGTTGCAGAGTTTCTAGAGTGGGTAGATAAGAATAAGGAAAAATTAGAGCAAGTAGCAAATAGTACTACTTCTCATGGTAAATTATCTAAGATTGAACCACTGATCCTGGGTAATAATGTTTGGCTGAGGTTTGTTTTTAGTACCGGTGACGCTATGGGTATGAATATGGCTACTATTGCATCTGAGAAATTATGTGAATTCATAGAGAAAGAATTTGGGAAGGCAACTTGTTTAGCTGTAAGTGGTAATGTATGTAGCGATAAGAAACAATCAATGATTAACGCTTTGCATGGAAGAGGGAAAACAGTTGTTGCAGAGGCACTAATACCTGATAGCATAGTCAAATCAGCTCTTAAATCAGATAAACATCTGATTCATGAGGTTAACTTAAGAAAGAATTGGTTAGGTGGTGCTAGGGCTGGTAATATATTTCAGTATAACGCACACTTCGCAAATATTATAGCAGCAATATTTCTTGCAACAGGTCAAGATATAGCCCAAGTTGTTGAGAGTAGTATGGGATACACGTGGACTGAGGTTAGGGAAAACGGGCTTTATATCTCTATAACTTTAAACTCTCTAGAAGTGGGCACAGTTGGAGGAGGAACTAGATTGCCTACCCAGAGGGAAGCATTATCGATTATGGGAGTCTTAGGAAGTGGGAATCCTCCTGGTTCCAATGCTAGGAAGTTTGCCGAAATAGTTTCATCAGCTGTATTAGCTGGTGAGCTTAACCTGCTTTCAGCATTAGCTAATAAGGAACTAGGTAAAGCCCATGCAAAATTAGGCCGTGGTATGAAAGTTTAAAAACTTGTTATTACGTATTATTTTCATGGATAAAATTCCTGAGGAGTTAGAAAAGATTCTTCAGATCACAAGAGAACAGAATAGGTGGAGAAGGCTAGAGACTATAAATCTCATTCCTTCAGAGAATGTAATGAGTCCTCTAGCTGAGGCAGTTTATATGAGCGATTTTATGTATAGATACGCTGAAGGGAAACCTTTTAAAAGATATTATCAAGGTACTAAATACGCGGACGAAATTGAAGAATTGGCAATGAAGCTTGTTTCTGAAATATCCTCTTCTAAGTATGCAGACTTAAGAGCTGTTAGTGGAACAATAGCAAATGCAGGCGTTTTTAGGGTTCTTGCCGATTCAGGAGATAAGGCTGTAATTGCTCCTGTTCAGGCTGGTGCACATGTGAGTCATACAAGATTTGGTACATTAGGTGCATTGGGTATAGAGCAAATTGAAATGCCTTATGATCAAGAATCAATGAATGTGGACGTAGATAAAGCTATAAAACTTATTGAGGAGGTAAAACCTAAGTTTGTAACATTAGGCGGTAGTTTATATCTATTTCCGCATCCTATAAAAGAACTAGCTCCTCATGTCCATGCAGTAGGAGCTAAGCTTGTGTATGATTCAGCTCACGTATATGGACTCATTGTAGGTAAGGCTTGGCATAATCCCTTGGAAGAAGGCGCAGATGTCGTAACTGCATCTACTCATAAAACATTTCCTGGTCCTCAAGGCGGTCTCATAGTTACTAACGATGACTCTTTGTATAAGAAAGTGAGTGATACTATTTTCCCTTGGTTTGTCAGTAATCATCATCTTCATAGGTTGCCAAGTACTGCAATAACAGCATTAGAGATGAAGTATTTTGGAAAGGAATATGCCCAACAGATAGTGAAGAACGCTAAAGCATTGGCTGAAGCCTTAGCAGCAGAAGGATTTAAGGTAATAGGTGAACATTTAGGTTTTACTAAAAGCCACCAAGTAGCGATAGATGTAAGAAATTTGGGAGGAGGTGCTAAGGTAGCTAAGCTATTTGAGGAAGCTAATATTATAGCTAATAAGAACTTGCTCCCGTACGATCCACCTAGTGCAGTAAAAGATCCTAGTGGTGTAAGATTGGGAGTTCAGGAAATGACAAGATTTGGGATGAAAGAGGAAGAAATGAGAATTATAGCTAGGCTGATGAGAGAAGTAGCAATTGAAAATAAGGATGTCAAGGAAGTAAAGAAAAAAGTAACAGAGTTTAGAAAAGAGTTCTTAGAGGTAAAATATACATTTACTAATGTGGATTTGACAAAGTACTCCAGCAAGGTAATATCATTACTTATCTAACCAAAATAACTGTTGTTGGAGCATTTAAGGCAACTGAGACTGCAACCGAACCAACGTTTAATTCACTACTAATTGAGAGTCCTCTGGCACCCATGATTACTGCATCATAAGTCGATTCGTTTATATGTTTTAGAATTTCATTTGACACGCTACTTTCTTTGCTGGAATATTTCAGTACTTTAAAGTCATATACTATTCTTCCGTTAACTCTCTTTTTTATATGCTCTTCTACTTCTTTTTCATTGCAGTTTTCACATACATGTAATACAGTTACTTTTGAACCATACCTCATCGCGAAGTCTACAGCAAGATCCAGAGCTCTTAGACTATTTTCAGAACCATCAATAGGAACCAATATTCTTCTTAACCAAAAACTTACTATATAGGTGGGCTCAGTCATATTAGATACCCTTTACTTATTTTTAAGGTCTCATTTGTAAGTCTTATTGACTCATCACGACTCATAATATTTAATGACGCTCTTATTGCGTCAATATTTTCAGGGACTACTATAGACTCTTGATGCACTCCATACATCAGGAAGATTTCATTTCCGTTTGTGTATACAGAGTCTTCAAATATTATAGTCTCAGGGACATCGTTTCTATATCTACCAAGATCTCTTGCTATTTCCATTATCTCAGCTGTAGATTCAGCATCTGCTTTCTCGGTGTTAAGGAGCAAGATTCTTGGGGTATTAGATAAGATATTCAGTAAATCCTCTTTGGAAACTTTATTCCTTGTTGTGATGAATAGAGTATGTAGATGCATTAAGGTAGTGGGAGCAACCAGAGCGCTAGTTATTATGTCTATCCCCTTAAGTACTGTTAGAACATCTTTTGCATGATGACTAGGTATTCTCGCTGGATCAGCTACAATAGAATTTATAGGTCCCTTTTTTACTTCTTTGGGATCTGCAGCTCGTCTAACAATAGTTCCTCTGACTTTTTCTATCTTATCAAAATTATTTATAGTACAAAGCACTCTTAAAATTCCTGTCGTATTACAAGACACAACTCTAATGTAGTTTTTATTTATGGCATCATTATAGTTGCATAAGGCGGAAAATGAGACATCAGCTACATCCGATTTTTCTCCTCCCTGGAATATTGCTTTCTTTCCATATTCTTGATATATTTTCTTATAATTAGCTCCTACTCCTCCAGGCGTTGCATCAATTATTATATCTGAATCCTTAATCATATCTTCAATGCTTCCTGCTACATTAATTCCGCTATTCTGGAATTTCTGGATATTCTCTTTAGTTGTGTAAAGTTTGTATCCCTTTTTCATTGCTGTAAATGCTTCATAGTTTGGAGATGTTTTTGCAACACCAATCAGTTCCATATCTGGCTGTAATCTTATTGCATCCGCAACTCGCTTTCCTATTGTTCCATAACCATTTATTGCAACTTTAACTTTTACCACTTCTTACCACCCATGAAAGGTGTAATGACTCTAGTACTGGTAATTTCTCTCCGGCTAAGAATAAAAGTAATGCACCTCCACCTGTAGAAACGTGCACTTTATTTTCATTAATTTGTATGTTCTTATCGATCATGCTAATCATATGTCCTCCGCCTATGATTACATAACCTGGTCCTTCTACTGCGGAAGTTAATAAGGCTTTAGAACCACGTCTAAATCTCTCATCTTCAATTACGCCCATTGGTCCTCTCAGAACTACTACTTTAGATTCTTTGATGAATGAGGAATACATCTCTATAGTGGTATTTCCTATATCTTTGATGGTTCCCTTTAGATTGCTTGTTGGTTCTTCTAAGGTTTGGTTATTCTCCTGTTCAGTGACGAAATCTACTGGAATTTCTATGGGGGCTCCGCTAAGTAACATTTTTCTAGCTCTTGGTACTAGGCTTAATAGTCCTTTATTCTCTAGTACTTGCATGTTTTTCTTGCCGAGATTTATACCTTTAGCTACAGCGAAAAGCTCTGCTACTAGACCTCCTGTTAATATTCTATCAGCTACTCTGTTCTTGATCAGATTTTCTATAATTTTCAATGTATCATTTACCTTTCCTCCTCCCAACACGAATATTTTAGGAGAGTCCTCATAGTTGAATATCTTTGACAATGCAGAAACTTCTTTTTCCATTACTACACCTGCTGCAGAAGGGAGAACTAGTGGAAAACCTACTAAACTAGGTTGACTTCTATGAGCTGCAGAAAAAGCATCGTTTACATACGCATCGAAAAGAGGAGATAGTTTCTTTATCAAAAAACTTTTTGCGTGTTGTTGAGGTGGTGCTTCTATTAGTTCTTCAGACATTAATCGTATATTTTCTAGCATTATAACCCTTTTCTCATCTAGTTTTTTAATCTTTTCTACCGCATATGGACCTATTATGTCCTCTATGAATTCTATCTCTGTCCCTGTATATTTTGATAGTAGTAGAGAATGTTCTTTTAGTGATATAAAATCATCATCTCCAGGTCTTCCTTGATGTGAAATTAAAACAATTGAATTTCCTTTCTTTAGTAATTCTTTTATAGTTATTGAATGTGCCTTTATTCTAGAATCATCTAAAAGTTTTCCTGTATTTTTATCCACAGGTGAATTAACATCAATTCTTAGCAGTACCTTCTTGTTCTGTAAGTCTAAGTCATTTATACTAGGAATAACAAGATCTGAAACCTTAATCATACTATTCGTATTTAATCTTGTTTATGTATTAATAACTTTTATCAGCATGTAATATGAGATATTACTATATTGTTCCATAACAGGGGGATAAGGTATTTACTTTTAAACTTCTTAATCGTGACATTTAATTCAATTCTATTTCCAGAATTCTTAAGATTAATGATCGGTTCTTCATAAGAAAAATACGTAAAAGCATCCTTTATTTCATCTAGTCTTCCTTTTACCCCTTTACAAAGGAATACGCTTTCAAAAGTTTCACCGTTTACTGTTACTGATGATGGATTACAAGCAGAGATCGCGTTTCTTTCGATTATTTTAGAGAATAAGTCAACTAATGCATAAGGTATTTCAGCTGAATAAACGCCTTTGGGCGGAAAGAGTAGTTTTACATTATTTTCCTCATTATCAGTCTCTCTAATTATAGTACTTAGGTTTAGAAATAGAAATGTTGTACTGCATAATCTTAATTTACTTACTCTCATTTCACCTAAAGTTAATCTGTCTGCTGCTATTTCCTTAAATGTTTTAAAGAAGTCTACATCTTTTATTTGTTCCTGAAATGATATCATAGCCTTAAAGGACACTAGATCTTTGAAATTTTCGTCTTTAGATGCTTCAATAAAACCTATATTTCCGTTTTTAATCTTTAATTTTTTCAATGTTTTATCTATAATTTTTTTCACAGTTATCATTTGCTTATCTCTTCTTATAATTAACCATTCTCCATAGTCGTCTGAAACGCTTACTGTCCTATCATCATTATCTCTTTTGAAAAATTTGATGATCACTATATTTTCCTCGCTAATATTTTACTCCCTTAAAAATATAAGTATATTTTAAATAGTATTTCATAATTTCGAGCTAGTAAACTGCCTATTCTTTGGTGTTACCGGAATTCAAGATACATAACCAAAAATATGGGTTTAAGCTAAGTAAATAATGATAATAAATGCAGAGACTAACTATAGTAACTTCAGTAGCTAAAATTAAAGTATTGAAGCGTAATGGTGGTTATGAGCAATTTAAAGCTGAAAAAGTGTTCTCTAAATTAGGTTCACTACCAGAAGTTGTTATGGATGGAATTCTCCAAGACGTTCTACAAAATTCTAAGGAAAACGCGATTGATACTAGAGCTTTAGCTGATATTGTAGAAAGAAATCTAATTGAGCATTCTCTTGAGTATCCGAATCTAATGGATTTAGCTAAGCGGTATGTCTTAGCTAGGATATATAATCATGTGTACGGCAAAGGTAAGTGGAAGGAGTTTGATTCACGCGATCTTCTAATCTCATATAATGCACTAAAGGTGCTAGAGGCTAGATATTTACTCAAGGATCCAAACACTTTACGTTATATTGAGACACCTCAAATGATGTTTAGGAGGGTTGCTAGGCATATAGCTAATGTAGAAAAGCTTTATGGTAAGGATGAAAAACAGGTTAAGGAGATTGAGGGTAAATTATATGAGATGATGAGTAACCTGAAATTTATACCTAATACTCCGGCATTAATGAATAGTGGTACTAGGCTAGGCATTCTGTCAGCCTGTTTCGTAATACCTGTTAGGGACGCAATGTCTACTCCAAATGGTGATGGTATATATGATGCTTTAAGGGCTATGGCTTTGGTTCATCAACAGGGTGGTGGGACGGGCTTCGACTTCTCTGAATTGAGACCAAAAGGAGATATTGTAGCTTCCACAGCAGGTGTTGCTTCTGGTCCTGTATCCTTTATGAGGATATTTGATGTTTCCACGGACGTGGTTAAGCAAGGAGGTAAGAGGAGAGGGGCGAATATGGGGGTTATGCATGCTTGGCATGCTGATGTTCAGGATTTCATAAGGGCTAAAACTGGAGAATTAAGGGACACGCATTTGCAAAATTTCAACATATCGGTTGGTGTTTACGATTACTTCATGAATGCAGTTGAGAGAGGAGAAGCTGTACCGTTAATTAATCCAAGGAAGACTAGAATACCTGGCAAAGACTGGGACTACTATATGACAAATGCAAGGGGTTATATGCATGATGAGAGTGTGCAGGAGTACATACTCAAGGAGTTAGAGGAGAAGGGCGGTTCAGTTTATCTGGACGAGAGTAGGATAATTACAGTGGATGAAGCTCTAGTTATAGCAGAAAAGGAGAATGCCATTGTTCAGTGGGTAAATGCTAGGCAATTGTTTGATGAAATAGTTAAGGGGGCATGGGATAGTGGTGATCCTGGTTTACTGTTTATAGATGAGATAAATAGGAGGCATCCAGTTTGGTATATAGGAAAGATAAATGCCACAAATCCTTGTGGTGAGGAACCACTATTACCCTGGGAGAGTTGTAATTTAGGGTCCATTAGTCTTGAGAAGTTTGTTGTCGAAAAGGATGGTAAACAGACTATTGATTGGGATGGACTGGTTGAGGCTATAAAGTATGGTGTTCGTTTCCTTGATAATGTTATTGATGCTAACCGCTATCCATTAAAACAAATAGAGGAAGCTACAAAGAGGACTAGGAAGGTTGGTTTAGGTGTAATGGGATTAGCTAGGATGTTGATTAAGCTTGGTATACCTTATGATAGTGTTGATGCCTTATACATCTCTTACCAATTAGCTAAGTTTATTTATTATCACGCATTGAAAACTTCAATAGATTTAGCTAAGGAGAAGGGTTCATTCCCAGCTTATGACCCATATTACTATCATGATATTTGGGAGAGTGCTAGAGATTTCGGAAGTTTGTTAGAGGTTTCTAACATTAAAGATAAACCTAGTGATTATGTGAGGAGATTGACGGAAGTTGTTGATAGGCTAGATTTTTCGTTATTGAAGGAGGAGAGGATTAAGTTTGGTCTAAGGAATTCCACTGTGGTTTCAGTTGCTCCTACTGGTACGATTTCAATTATAGCTGGTACATCATCGTCTATAGAGCCCCTTTTCGCATTAGCCTTTGTTAGAAATGTTGCAGTTGGCAAATTTATTGAGATAGATCCGCTTTTCCTTGAATATCTTAGAAAATATGAACTAGATGATCCTGAGGTTGTACAAAAGATCGCAGAAACTGGAACTGTAGCAGAAAACCCATTTATACCGAGGACAATGAAGAAACTATTTAGGACAGCTCATGAAGTCCCACCTGAATACCATGTATTACATCAAGCAATGTGGCAACAATGGAACGACTCTGGTACCTCAAAGACCATAAACTTGAAGAGCGAAGAACCACCAGAAACTGTAGAGAAAGTTTACATGCTAGCCTGGAAGCTTGGGATTAAAGGAGTAACAGTTTATAGAGACAGGAGCAAGTCACAACAAGTAATCTACTTTGGAATAAAGAAGGAAAGAGAAGAAGCAGAGCAACAAAAGCAACAGAAGAAAATTCAAATGGTTCCAACATCCTCATTAAGAATGGAGAAGAAATTTGTGGAAGTTAATGAGACTTATGCTGGCGGTTGTAAAACTTGCGAACTCTAATTTATAGCTAAGTATTTATATATTTTTTGCGTATCCTAAACATATAGTGGAGATAATTATGGATATTACATTACCTTGCGAGTATTCGGTGAAGGAGTTATTGCCTGCAATAAGGGCTATTATTGCTGAGAAGCTTGTAGTTGAGAGGAAGATATCTATATATAAAACATCAGAATTATTAGGCGTTACGCCTGCTGCTATAGAAAATTATATCAAGAAAAAAAGAGGTACTAGTATTCAACAACTGTTAAAAAATGACAGGGAATTCATGGATCTGATAAATATTTTTGTAAACAGGTTGGTTAAGGATGGAAAGAGCGAGGGTGTTGCCTCATATTACTGTATTCTTTGTACTGAAGGTAAAAAGGTGCTTATGAAAAATGGATATAGTTTAACGCATTGCATGGTTGAGGACTTCTTAGATGGTTATAATTTTCCGTCTCAAAAGAGGATCTAATAGCTTTTTTACTTCTAATTTTACAAATGTTATTCCTAAACTTCTTATTGGTATTTTTACTCTATCAAATTCAGGTTCTAATTCATCAGTAATTTTGCCATGAGAATCTAATATTAGAGCTTTAGTTATTCTACCTGCTAGACTAAAATCTGATAAAATAGGCTCTTTATTTAGGTTAACCAATCCTAATTTTAATTCACCTTTATCGTAATTAATCCAAAATGGTATGATTCCTGAAGGATATATGCTATAAAGGCTTACTCTATATTTTGGTTTGCAATTGAGTTTTATTATAGGTGTTCTAAGGTTCCAAACTATCTCATAAGGTTTACTCTCATTCCAAGTTCTACTTCTAGTTATGATAACCTGGCTATCGGCGTTTACAGTTATTGAACCCATATTGTTACTGATACTTAAATTACTTCCACTAACGAAAGAGATACAGTTATCCAGTTCTAACGAGAAGAAGTTTGACTTTCCCTCAACAGAAGAACTACTTGATATGATAAATGGATTTAGATAATAATATTTAGGATTGTAGAAGTTGCTATCTAACTTAATGGTTCCACTTTCTTCTTTAATTAATTCATGATCTCTGAACTGAGGTGTTATTGTAACTTCCCCTGGTGCCATTATAATTTTCTTGCTTTCAATCCAATCCTTTCTAATCCATGGAGAGGGATTTAAATATCCTTCACCCTCTTCGCAAGGTATAAGATCCAGTAATAATTTTTGAATACTTTTAGTATCTAAAATAAAATCCCAACCTAATTGACGTTTTTGTATTGGTGTTCTAATCAGAAATTTCTTGTCAGCTAACTCATTTCCATTAGTTTTTATTATGCTTCCGTCTTTCCCTATAATTTCTGCATTATATTTCCATCTGATATTTGATGGAGAAAGATACGAAATTAATTGGGGTGACTGCTCTAAATCTAATATCTCGTCAGCCAACTCAATTTCCCCTATTACAGGGAAGGGAAAATCAGAGGCTACCTTTATTAAATCATCAATTTTCATATGCGGTCAAGCTCATCACTAAATAATCTGACAAATGCCTTTTCATCACTTTTCAGGTTCGGGGGTAATTCTTCATCTTTAGTTTTAATGTGTCAACAACTTTTTTACCTTCAGCTCTACCTTTAACTACATTCATTACTTTACCTATTATTACATTAAATGCCTTTTCACCTTTTTGGTTGATAATGTCTTTATTTTCATCTAATATTTTATCAATAATTCTGCTTAATTCTTCATCTGTTATTTTTGCGTAATTATCTATAATATTTCTTATGGGTTTCTTAGAAGTAGAGCAATCTACTAAAATTTCTTGGATAGAATCTTTGCTTATTTTATCATTATATAACGCATTAATTATTTCCTCTAACACATCATCTGTTATTACACTTATATCTCCACCTTTACTTTTGGCATATTTTATATAATTTTCTAATGTCGTGGCGATTACGATAGGACTCACTTTGGGAGAATATTTTTTGCTAAGCTCCTCAAAAAGATCAAGTCTTGGGCTATTTAGTATTTCTGTTGCAAGTTCTTTGCTTAGTCCCATTTCTATTAGCTTTCTTAATTTAGTCTCCGGGTTTTCTGGTACAAAACTCTTTGCAAAATTCAAGATACTTTCGTCTATTTTAATTGGAATGATGTCAGTTTCTGGATACATTCTTGCCGAGCCTGGTTGAGGTCTCATAAATTTAGTTGTTCCGTCATCTAGAGCAACCCTAGTTTCTTTGGGTACACCAACGAAAGCATATAAAACTCTTTCCTTAATTTTTGTTATAGCTACCTTTAGTTTTTCTTTATCCCCTATTACTAACACAAATCCGTCATTCTCTCCTATGCCTAGTTCTTTTTTAACACTCTCTACTTCTTCGTTTGTTATTCCATAATTTGGCAGTTCATCAGAGTGAAATATTCCGCCAAGTCCTGCTAATGCTCTCACGTAATCTGCTATTTCAGTTCCGAACCTTCTGTTTGGCATCAACTCCCTTCCAAATATTCCCTTGAATCCCTTGAGTTTAATTCCATAAATTAATCCGCCTTTTTCCAGTTCTTTCTTAATTATTTTGCTATTAGTGTTTCTAAACAAATGTGTAAGCTCCAATTCTTTTATCTCGTTTTCAACTATTGTCTTAGATAAACCTCTTTTATTTATTAATTCGTCTTTAATCCTAAGTAACTCATATTGTCTTCTTGCTTCATTTTTAATTATTTCAGGTATCAATTCGAGTCTTTGTACTCCTTTTATTTCAGTTTTCACGCCTCCTTGTATTGAAACATTTAAGTCTTGCCTTATTGTTCCTATTCCTCTTTTAACCTTACCTGTTAGTCTCAATAACTGTCCAATTCTAAAAGCTACCTTTTCCGCCTCTTCTGGAGTCGTTATATCCGGCGCTGTAGAAATTTCTATAAGTGGAATACCAAGCCTATCGAGACTATACGTGGTCTCGTTAGCACTCTCGGATATTTTTCTTGCAGCATCTTCTTCCAGTGCAATAGTTTGAATTCCTATCTTCTTCCCTTCTATTATTAGTTGACCACCCATAGCTACTATAGAAGTTCTTTGAAATCCAGTAGTATCTGATCCGTCTATAACAATTTTTCTCATTACGTATATTTCATCTACTATATTACTCTCAAGAGATATTGCAACTGCTAACACTACAGCTAACGCTTCTCTATTCAAACCGTGAGGGGGCTCTTCGTCAGCTTCCACTAGACAAGAGTTAAATGGTATCTGGTACAAGTATTTTTTACCTTTTTGCCACTCAAATAAAGCTGCAGTATCTATTTCTCCTATCTCACTAAATGAAGGTCTTAGATACCTTTGTAAAGTTCCATGGTGCTTTTCATCTAATGTAGTGCTACAATCACAAAAGAGTTTTTTATTAGTATTTAATTGTTGATGTATTTCTAGACCTACTTTAAGCCCTAACTTACTGTAATCTAATTCTGTCATGGTACCACCTTGGGAACATTTCATAGTGATGAATATAATTTATCTCTCCTACCAAATTAGTCAACATTATCTCTTTAATTCTATCTAGGTCATTTTCATGTGCTAATGTCCACATCAGCTTTACTAATGCAGTTTCTGGTAGCATGTCTTCTAGAGGTACAACACCTGCTTCCTGTAATAATCTTCCTGTTGTATAAACATTCATATTTACTCGTCCAAAGAGACATTGTGATGTCATACCTATAAATATGCCATCCTTTGAGGCTTTTTTAAACACTTCATAAAAGTCTGAAGACGTATGCCCCAACCCAGTTCCCTCAATAATGATCCCCCTTATTCCACTTGAAATAAGATGTTCAACTATATCAGAGGAAAGACCAGGATAATATTTCAATAGAAAGACTCTATTATCAAATTTAGCATCTAGAATGTTTTCTGATTCTTTTGACCTATAATTATCTGACAAAATTTCGATTTTCTTGTCGACGTAATGAACCTTTGCCAGAGGAAAATCATTTATTGACTGAAAAGCGTCTCTTCGACTGGTATGCATTTTTCTAACTTTTACTCCTCTATGAACAAGTGTGTAAGTGTCAGAGCTTTCGCCATGCATATTTACTACTACCTCTCCGAATGGAGCATTCTTTGCGACAAGAATTGAAGTTAGTAAGTTCATTGAAGAATCACTACTAGGTCTATCACTACTTCTCTGCGATCCTACTAATACTATAGGTCCAGTCATTTTTCTAAAACTAAATGATAATGCAGCTGAAGTATATGCCATTGTGTCAGTACCGTGGGCTATTACTACTCCTTTATTCCCTTTATCCAAGGCTTTCTTAGCTTCTTCAGCGATTTTTATCCAGTATTCTGGTTTCATATTTTCGCTTAGAATCGAGAACAAGATTTCTGCGTCAATTCTCGCTATTTCCTTGATCTCCGGCATAAATTCTATTATCTCATCTGGGGTAAGTGCAGGTCTTACAGCACCTGTTTCGTATTCTATCTTACTAACTATAGTACCTCCTGTACTTATTATCATTACTTCACTATTAGTTGTACTTACAGCTTCCTCTCTTCTTTTCTCTTCTTTTCTCTTCTTTTCTATCAATTTTACGTTTTGTATATTACTTACTGAAATTCCTATGTTGTATCCATTGTCTAACTTCAAAACGATGATATCATCATTATTAGAGTACGTAGGCATTATTATGCCTTTAACTTGGATTCCATTCTTTTCTAATTCAATAATATCTCCGACATCGAGGTTATGTTTGGATAAAAATTCCCTTGCTTTACCCCAATAAGTTTCAGGCATTTATAAAAAGAGAGTTACACAAACTAAAAAATTACCTTGCCGCTGCTCTACTTTGTTGACCTGACTTTAAGACTCTTTTCTCATACTCTAATCTATTTCTAACCCTAGGAACTTCTTTATGTTTCTCTTTCTTTTGCATTTTAGGTGTTGCGTTTCTTACTTTGCCTGCCTTTGTTAATGAACCGTGCGAAGGCATATATATTAATAGTCAGCGGAAAAATTTAAACTTAAGTAATAATAGAGTAAGTGAGAATTGATGAAGATATATTTAGTGGAACATGCAATAGGATCGTTTGGATATGACGAGAGTGGAAAATTAGTAGATTTTGTACCAAATAGTAAAGATATTGGAAAAGTTACTGAAGCTTTAATTGAAAACGAGAAAGGAACACCATTACCGAGCGCAATCGAACTTATAAATAAGCTTAAGCCAGATCAAGTGGTTGTGGAAAATGACGCAGAGGTACCTGCTCTTCAGAAGCTTGGTATTAAGGCTTCTTCAGAGATACGTAATATGGGAACTGAGATATTTAGAGAAAATCTAGTAAATGTAGCTATTCAAACGAAAATAGTGAATTCAGAAGACGAGTTGTACAATTTCCTTTATGAATTATCAATGGAATATACTAGAAGAAAGTTAAGAGGTGCGGCAAGTAAAAGAGATCTATTAGCAATTCAGGCAATTAGAGCAATAGACGATATAGATAAAACTATTAATTTATTTTCAGAGAGGCTGAGAGAATGGTATAGTATTCATTTTCCTGAACTTGATAAGTTGATTGAGGATCATTGGCTCTATGCAAGTATAATTTCTAAATTCGGACATAGGGATAATCTATCCGATACTAGTTTAGAAGAAATAGGTTTAAACAAGGAAAAAATAGAGAAAATAATCAATGCTGCCAAAAACAGCATTGGAGCAGATATAACTGATGTAGACATAAAATCAGTTAAGACGCTAAGTGATATCATATTAAAATTATATGAAGAAAGATTAGAGCTTACTGATTATACGGAGTCAGTAATGCGTGAAGTAGCTCCAAATGTTACTTCGCTGGTTGGACCTACATTAGGTGCCAGGCTTCTAAGTTTAGCCGGAAGTTTAGAAGATTTAGCAAAGATGCCTGCAAGTACTATACAAGTTCTTGGCGCTGAGAAAGCTTTATTTAGGGCTTTAAGAAAGGGAGGAAGACCACCAAAACACGGTGTGATATTCCAATACCCTGCAATACATAACTCACCCAGATGGCAAAGAGGAAAAATAGCAAGAGCGTTAGCAGCTAAATTAGCTATTGCTGCTAGAGTGGACTACTTTAGCGGAAAATTCATAGGTAATAAGTTAAATGAAGAATTGAAGAAGAGAATAGACGAGATAAGAGAAAAGTATGCTCAACCACCCCCAAGAAAACAAGAGCAAAAAGTGGAACAGAAAGGTAAAAAAGAGAGAAAGAATAAGAAGGATAAGAGAAGAGGTAAAAAAGAGGGAAGGAGATAAATGTCTGAAATCGAAAAAGTTACAAAGACGCAATTCGATAATGTATATGAATGCATATTTAATGATGGGACTACTAGGTTATGTACTAAAAACTTATCACCTGGTCACAATGTTTATGGTGAAAGGTTAATAAAGTATGGTGGAGTTGAGTATAGAGAATGGAACGCATTTAGAAGTAAACTTGCGGGAGCTATAGTTAAAGGTCTAAAATATAATCCAATAGTGAAGGGTTCTAAAATTCTATATTTAGGTGCTGCATCTGGAACAACTCCGAGCCATATATCCGATATTGTCGAATTACAGGGTAAAGTATATAGCGTAGAATTCTCTCCGAGAGTAATTAGAGAATTACTCCTTGTTGCTCAGTATAGACCTAATATGTTTCCTATCCTTGCAGATGCCAGATTTCCGCAATATTATAAGTCATTAGTTGAGAATGTGGACATAGTTTATGTCGATATAGCTCAGCCCAACGAGACTGAAATAGCAATGTATAATGCTAGATTCTTTCTAAAGAAGAATGGGTATATGATGATTGCAATAAAATCAAGAAGCATAGATGTTACCAAAGATCCTAGGGAGATTTATAATGCAGAAGCGAAGAAGTTGGAAGATGCTGGGTTTGATATTAGAGAAGTTCTTGAGTTAGATCCCTACGATAAAGACCATGCCATGATAGTAGTAAAGTATAAGTGATCTAATGATAGATAAGGTTTTTGATCTTGGTTTCAAAAGCTTACTTTCTTATTACCCTGATGAATTTGTTACCTTAAAAGATGCATTAAACGGTAAACTCAGCATAAGATTAAAAAGTAAAGATTTGAGACATAAGTTTGATAAGTTAGAAGTTGAAAAATTATCTCAAGCTCTTCCCATATACTTATGGGATTTAGTCAAATTGCCATTTATTGTCGTCAAGACTTTAAATACCGGAGAGTATGCGATAAGTGGAAGTCAATGGGAAGTGAGGTCTTTGTCTATTATATTGCAAAAAGAAATCAAAAATACTTTTTTAAGCACAGGTGATGTGGAAAAACTTATAAAAGAATATAAGTCACTGATATTCATAACAATAAGTAGTGTAGGAAATATTATAACAGAGGAAGGCAGGGATGGTTACTATTTCTGATGTGGCAAATTTACTGAGTAGGAATACAATAAATTATTCAATAATAGATTATCCTGAGAAGAAGAAATCAATAGATATAATAACTGAAGAGCAAAATGATAAAAGAAGAATTCTAGTACTTAAAATAAATAATTCTACTAGTGATAGAAGAAATTTCAGAATTCTCTTTGATCTGAAGAAAATCTCAGAGGTAACCGAAAGCCTTCCTTTAATAATAGATGACAACATTGAGGACGATGTTGTATCCGAAAAAGATGGAGTATTCAGTATGAATCTCTATACCCTGGAAAGATCTTTAAGGGGAGAGAAAATATTCTTGCTTAAAACTAGAGGGGGAATATTTGTCAGAGTGGATTCTAAGAAATTGAGAGAAAGAAGAGAAGAGAAGAACATGAGCTTAGGAGAACTATCTCAGAGATTAGGAGTATCTAGAATATCTGTCTATGATTACGAGAAAGAAGACTCATATGTTTCTATTGAAGTAGCTGAGAAGCTGATTGAGATTTTTGGGGATGAGGTTATAGGTGATATAATCAAAGATTATGATAGCAATACAAAAAAGAAAAAGGAGTTACAATCTGACTATAATGAAGAAATAAGGATATTAGAGAAATTAGACAGAGTATTATCTGATGCCAATTACAAGACCGTGAAATTTAACTTTACTGCAATAGACATGGCTGCAATTAAGGGTTCTGAGAAACTTATCTTTTGTACTGAGGTTAATACACTAGCTAATTCATTAAAGAAATTTAATGAAGCCAATAAGATCGCCTCTAAAATTAATGCAAAGTTACTAGTTATAGCTAAGTCTTCTAAAACCTCTAAGGTATATGAAAAGGAGAATTTTAATGTGTATATTTATAACGATATAGATAAGGTCGTAGATGAGTCTAGTTGAAATAATTGAAGGAAAGGCTAGAATTTTAATTCCTAACTATAAAGATTACATGAAGGATGGAAAATTTGATCCCAGTTGGGCGCCAGTATTTTACAATCCTAAAATGATCTTAAATCGAGATTTAAGCGTATTAGTTGCTAATGTTGTTAAGCCTAAATCTTTAATTGATGGTCTTTCAGCAACTGGAGTAAGAGGAATAAGGTATGGTTTAGAAATTAATGGAGTAGAAGAGATAATATTAAATGATATAGACAGTGATGCAGTAGAGCTTATAAAGAAAAATGTTAAGATTAACGATCTAGAAAGTAGGGCTAAGATATATAATAAGAACATCAACTCGTTGTTATATGAGATAAAAGTAGATTACGTAGATATTGACCCTTTCGGATCACCTGCTCCATTTTTGTTAAGCTCATTTAGTGCAGCGAAATCAAAACAATACGTTGCTATAACTGCTACAGATCTTGCGGCGCTTATGTGCAGTTCTAAAACCTCAGCCAGAAGAAAGTATGGACTAATATGCAATAAAATGAGTTTTTCGCGTGAGTTAGGTCTTAGAGGACTAATATCTAAGGCAATAACAGAGGCAGCAGTGGTTGAAAAGGCTGTTACCCCAGTTTTTTCCTTTTATAATGACTATTATTACCGGGTTATTTTCAAGGTGGAACGTGGAGCAAAAAAGGTAGATAGGCAACTTTCGAAGCTCGTGTATTATTATGAATGTCCTAAATGTGGATATAGGATTGAAAGTGAATATTTGCAGCAAATGAAATGTCCGGATTGTAATTTAGTTATGCAGACTTATGGTCCAGCGTATAAAGAATCACTAGTAGATTATGAGTTTTTAAATAATATGATTTCGGAACTAGACAAATTTAATTATTTCCAGACATTTAATAAACTTAAATCTATTCTATTAACCATTAAAGATGAAAGTAAGTATAATGAAAATTATTATAGAATAGATTTTCTGGCATCCTTGGCCAGAGTTAATGTTCCGCGAAGAAATAATGTTATTAATTGTTTAGCTGAAGCATCAAGAACACACCTAGATCCTCTAGGAGTTAAAACAAGTAAAAACATAGATGAGATTAAGGAGTGTATTAAGAAGTTATCCGGCAGAAACACTAATTAAGATATATTTAGACAAAATAGAACACGAGGACGGAGTTGTAATTCCTCCATTTCCACACTTACTTAGATTCTTACATGTAAAGCAGGGTACTTCAACTATATTTTCTAATTTCACATAAACTACTATTCTTTCTTCTTCATTCGGAAATAGTTTTATAACATTCTTACCATTTTCTTTAATTGACTTTTTCTTAATCTTTTTCTGTTCAATTAATTTCTTAATAACTGTATTTGCGACCCGTGCATCAAGACCCAAATTTTTTATTAAATCCCTTTGTGGGATTCCTTTATCACCAGCCTCTTTTATTTTCTGATAAATAAGTTCTTCATATGATGAACTACTGAGTTCCAATCTAAAATCACCAGAGCCAAATAATATATTCTCTTTCCCCATTTATTTACTTTATTTCCGACTTCAAAGCTTTACTTCTATGTCAAAAGCCTTTATAATCTCTCTATATCTGTTCCTTATTGTTACTTCTGTTATGCTCAAACTATCAGCTATTTCTTTTTGAGTTTTCTTTACATCCATTAAAGTACTTATAAGATACACACTGGCAGCCGCAAGTGCTGTATAACCTTTACCGCTGGTTAATCCGTTTTTATACATGATATCTACTAACTCTGAAGCCTTTGTTGAGACATACGCAGGTAATCCCAATCTTTCTGTTATTTTAGGAATATATTCTATCGGAGTAACGTTGGGCTTTACTTTAACACTCTTAGCAACCTCTTGTACCTTCTCAAGAGCTTTCCATAAATCCGCCTGTGATAAGCTATAGAGTGTTTTTATTTCATTAAGCAATTTGGGAATCCTATTTACCTGGCAAGAATAGTATATGACCGCTGCTATTAACGCATACATTTCTACCCTTTTAGCTTTACCTTCTTCTATTAATCGTCTTATTAGTATTGACGCGGTTTCTTTAACGTGTTCAGGCAAGTTTAATTTCGACGCTTCACTATTTAGAACTGATAGATAAGTAACTAATTTCCTTTCTCTTGCACTTACTCTAATTTTATTTTGCATTAATCTTAGTTTATGTACTTTTATTCGGTCTTTGATTCTAGTATATCCTATTTTAGTAGTTATACCAAAGTCATGTACTTTGGCTGTTAGAGGAGAACCTGTTCTTTCTCTTTCTACCTTGTCTTCGGTAGTATATGCTCTCCATTCTGGTCCTTGATCTATTAATGGTTCATCATCTACAGATGCACAATTAATACAAACATATATTCCTCTTTCTCTATCAAAGATAAGGCTCTCACTACCACAGATTTTACATTTCATCTTCTTCTCCTCCCTTTCTCTACTATTTCTATAAATAGTTTCCCACTTGGTTCTTTCTTTGTTAATGGATAAGCTAATATATATGGAGCTTTAACATTACCAATTACATCAAGGATTTTAGCTACTCTATTCCCTTTTTCGTCTAGTATTATCTTACCTGTATATTCTTGTTTACTGAAGTCTATTTGCTTGTTTCCAAAAATTATCCATTTGTCCTTTAGAGTCTTTTTGTAGAACCGACCAGCTTCAACAAGCTTTATTTGTCTCACATTATTAAACTCGCATTTTGTATATTAGATAATATTTATAATAATACCACCTAAATTTAGGGCGTGGTATTACGGTGCTTAGGATTGAAATTATGGGTTTTATGGTTTATTAATATCTAATAAAGTGGCTAATACAAAATATCTGTGAAAATAGCAAGAGTATATTTCAGAGATTAGTGTGATTTACAGTAGGGTTCATTCTAAATGTGATGCTCCCTCATATCTAATGGATAAATATATAACTTTCCTACCTTATACTTTCTGTGAATGTCAAAAGCGACATCATCTTCAGAAGACGAAATTCAAGAAAGGTATTCTAAAGCTGTAGAAGAACTAAGGAAATTTAAATCAGAAAAATTACAGTTGATAGATGAGGTCAAGAAGATTAAGCAAAAAAGAAGAGAGAAAGTAGAAAAACTAAAGTCTATTCGACAGCAGTTACAACAAATAAGAGAAGAGATCAAATCTAAAATTAATGAAATAACGCAACTCAAATCACAGAGACAGAATCTCATTCAAATTATAGGAGAAATTAAGAAAGAGTTTGAAGAACTAAAGAATGTTACAAAAGTAAAAGATAAGTTAGATCCTGCAACCATAAGTAGAAGAATTGAGCAATTAGAATGGAGGCTTCAAACATCAACTCTCACTTTAGAAGAAGAGAAAAAAATAATAATTAAAATAGCTGAGCTGGAGAGGAAACTAGAGGTAGCGAAAAAGGTTGCGCAAATTAAGGAGAAAAACACAGAAAATAGAGCTGAGTTATTAGCAAAGAGAGTTGAGCTGTCTGCTATAAGACAAAAGATGCTTGAATTAAGCCAACAAATAAAGAGTAAAAAGGAGCTTCTTCAGAAACTTAAGTCTGAAAGAGACGTTATACAGAAAGAGCTTGAAGATCTAAACAATAAAATACAAGATTTGAACAAGAGAATTGACGAGCTAACAGCCAAGGTAAACGAGAAGGGAAATGAAATTGGTCGTATAAAAGAGGAATTAAAGAAAAGAAGGGAAGAAGTTAGAAATATGAACGTGACAGACTTATATGAGCAGCAATTAAGGAGTACAATAAACTCAGAAGCTTTGGAAAACAAGAGAAAACAGGTTGAAGAGAAGCTTAAAAATAATAAGAGACTTTCCTTTGATGAACTTTTAATCCTCTATTATAATAAGGATAATAGTGATGGATAAACTAATAGTGATATACATTGATATTGATGATGATCTAGGAAGTATTGGGATTTCTACACCAGTGATTGGTCAAGAGGAAGTAGTTAAGGCTATAAGAATAGCGGAGGAGAAAATACCGACAGATTCCGATCTTAATACGCTGTTAGTAGCCTATAATATATATAATAAGATTAGAAATGAAGGCTCTGATGTAGAGATTGCATTAATATCTGGGTCTCAAAAGGGTTCCTTAGAAAGCCAGCTTGCATTTACGGAAAAGCTAGATATGGTAATAAAAGCTGTAAATCCTACAAAAGCTATTATAGTTTACGATAGCCCAGAGGATGCTAAAGCTATACCTATTATAGAATCTAGGTTACAAGTCGCTGGAATAGAAAGAGTTCTAGTTGAGCAGTATAGGTCTGTAGAGGAAACATATGTTTTGTTGGGTAGATATATAAAAAAGGCTCTTTCTGAGCCTCGATTTTCTAAGATATTTTTAGGTGTCCCTGGTATAATTCTTCTGATAATAGGTCTTCTTTCAATACTAAATTTAACTTCATATGCAACGCCCGTTGTGCTAATTATCATAGGTGCTGCATTTATAATTAGAGGTTTAAGGTTAGACGAAACAGTAGAAGAGTTATGGAAAAGTTCTTCCATAATGGTTGTAGTTTCAATTATTTTTATATTTTCTGTGGTATTAGGTATAGTTTACGGATATTCTGTATTTACTACATTAAAGTCTTATGGTTTGTTAGAAGTTCTCCAGGTACTATTTTCTATTATGCCATTCTTGATATTCGGGATAGTAGTATTATTTGGAGGAAGAGCAGTAACTAAGCTTCTAGATAGAAATATAAGAGTATGGCATGATATTTATAGAATAATAACCACTGTAGTGATATATTATATGATGGTTACAATATATAAAAGTATAGGTAGTAGTCTCCAGGTATTGCAACTTCAAATAATTTATTCGTTATCTATAACCACAATAGTGCTGATAGGGATTTATATTCTATTAATATTATTAGAAAAATATAAATTTAATAATCCTTCAACTACTTCTTAGAAGAAGAAAGCTTAAGTTTTAATTTATCCTTTACTTCTGCAGGTAAATCGTCATATTTTATTACTTTAGCGTTTCTAGGTAATTTAATTGATATTTTGTCTAATATTACATACGCCTCAGGATTGTTATTTTCACTCCTGGATTTCAGGAATCTAATTTTCAAAAATTTTTTCTGATCTCCAATATCAACGTACACGTATTTCTGATGTTTAAGCATACTCAATCACGTTTATTACGAATTCAATCTTAAAATTCTAACTCTTCTTCTTCAACGGGCTTTACACAATCTAACTCTACCAGTTTATCGAATATTTTTTTAACAGCCTTATGAACTTCATCTTCTCTCTTAGCTCCTGTAATAACCATTTTACCACTGCTAAAAATTAATAGAACAACTCTGGGTTCATCCATTCTATATATTAAACCTGGGAACTGCTCTGGTTCGTACATGTTATTCTCTAGTAAGAATGCTGCTTTATCAAGGTTAACTATAACATGCAGATTGGCTGATGCGACTATGTTCTGTATTTGTATCTTAGGTTTTCCTGTTAGTTGCATTCCATATTTTTTAAGGGTTTTTATAATTCGTTTTACAGCCTTTATTAGCTCATCTGTACTTTTAGCTCCGGTAACGACCATTTTTCCTGATTTAAATATTAATGAGGTTATCTTGGGAGATTCAAGCCTAAATATTAATCCTGGAAATTGATCAGGATCATATTCCACGTTTGGTACGCTTCTTTCCATCGCATATAAATCCAATGTTTGATCCAAAGTCACTGTGGCAACGATATTCTCTATATTTACGACTGCTTTATACGGGATCTCATCAGGTATAATATATCACCTTACTCAATATTTATAAAACCTATATTTATAAATAGCTACTTTCTCTTAAACCATTGAGTGAATAATATCTTTAAGTAATCCTAGTTCTGGAAACTCCATAATACCTTGTCCTTCCACTATTACGTAAGGTCGTGCTTTTTCCAAAATAGAATGTTCTCTCATAATATGGGACATATAGGTGGAGTGAGATAAGGTAACATCATTACCTGACTGATAGGTACCTGTAGCGGGCAAAACTATAACTGTACTGTTGTTTCTCAATGGTACTTTAAGGAAACATTGTAACTTTCTTGCAAATCCTAGTCTATCTTTTATACTTAGTCGTGGATGCTCATGACCTATAATATATACTTTATTTTCATTCTCTTGCACGTCAATTCTCTTATGCCCATGAAATATTGATATATCATTAACGTTAATATCTTCAACTAATTCCACATTACTGAATTTTTCTGTTACTGCTGAAATATAATTGTCATGATTACCCTTTACTATTTTAACTTCTATTTTGTTCTCGTTTAATTCAGTAAGAATTTCCGTTAATTCATCTCTTTCTTGTTTGGTTATCTTATTAAATGTGTGCTTGAAATCCCCATTAATAATTAGTTTATTTGTTTTAAAATAGTCTAAGGCTTTTCTATATATCGTAAGGAACCTTTTTTTCTGAACCTTTGGTATGTATATTCCCTTATTAGCCATTTCCTGCTCAAAGCCTATGTGAACATCAGATAATACTACAGCATTAAGTGGCTTAATATAAAGTACAGGTAAATCTTCAGCTATGTAAATATCATTAAATATACTTATCATCTGGTATTACTAAAATCTTATATCTTATAAATTTCCGTATTAACAAGTGGGTGTACTTAAGCTCATAGGTTTAGGGTTATCATATAAATTCATCACGGAAATAGCATTGAATGAACTAAGAACCTCAGACATTGTCTATGCAGATACTTACACTTCATTAACTTGTGGCGATCTAATGAGTAAATTACATCAATTAGGTATAAATCCTATACCAGTTGGCAGAGATTTCATAGAAAATAACTACAAGAAAATATTAGAATTGTTAGACCAGGGTAAGAGTGTAGGAATTGCAGTTATAGGTGATCCAATGATAGCTACAACTCATATAAGTTTAGTTACTGAGGCTAGAACTAAAGGTCATCAGGTAAGTATAATTCCTGGAGTTTCAGTTCATTGCTATATTATTTCGAAAAGCATGTTATCGTCGTACAAATTTGGTAAGTCGGTAACTATAATATCACCCACAGATTATGGCAAAATTGACACAACTCCTTACAAAGTATTAAAGGAAAACTTGGAAAGAAATCTTCATACTATATTTTATTTAGAACCTAATATGAGTGCGACGGATGCAGTTTCATTGCTTTTACAAATGGAAAAGATTGAAGAACAGAGGATAATTAATGAAGATTCACTTATCATAATAGGTCAACATCTAGGATGTGATGATGAAGAAATAGTCAGCCTTAAAATTAAGGAAATAGCAAAATACAATCTAAAGTCCCCACCACATATAATAATATTTCCTTCAAAATCCTTACATTATATGGAGATAGAGGGTCTAAAATGGTTGATGAAATAGCTGATAGAGTGAGGAGATATATACAAGGAATGGAGGATAGACTATCTAAGATACCGCCAGAAATCATACAGAAATATGAAAAAATATATAACTTAGCAAAGCTATATGTTGAAGATGCTAAGTATTATCTTAATCTTAATGATAAAGTAACTGCATTGGTAGATGTGGTTTATGCAGAGGGTTTACTTGATGCGATAATCGAAATGGAGAAGCTAGACATTGAGAGACAAGTATCTAAGAGGGTATTTGTAGCCGGTACTTTCGATATTTTGCATCCTGGACACATAGCTTTCCTACGTGAAGCGTCTAAATATGGTAGAGTATATGTTGCAGTTGCGAGGGATAAAAACAGTGAAAAGATAAAGGGAAGAAAGCCAATAAATGACGAGAATCAGCGACTAGAAGTTATTAAAAGTGTAAAATACGTATATGATGCGTTTCTAGGGGATGAAAAAGATTTTCTAAAGAGTGTGGAAAGAGTTAAACCAAATATTATAGTTTTAGGACCAGATCAAAAGGTTGATGAACAAAAACTTATTGATGATCTTAAGAATAGAGGTGTTATAGTTGAAAAGATAGTTAGAATACCGTCAAGGATAAATAATTGGGCTCATTCAAGTACATCATCAATAATAAACGAGGTACTAAAAAGATATTGTAATTCAACTTAATATCATAAATAAACTTCTATTTCTATTTCGTCTCCATCTTCTATTTCTAGTTTCTCTCTAAGTTTATGAGGAGATAATAATTCTACAACACTCTTTGGGTGTGTGGTTCTAGTTGGGATTACAACAGCAACAGGAGAAACTGAATTTATGGATGCTGGAAATGCTTTAACGCTCCCTAAAACTCTATTTGGTTCCTTATGCTCTGGTATTAAAATACCCCTACTTAGATCTAAAAGAAGCCTGTTCTCCATAGATATTCTATCGTATATTACGGCATTTAATGTGCCAGGATAAGGCTGAAATCCTAGAAACTTATTGAATGCCTCCATGTAATATGGAAGGGATACAAATATTCTGCCCTCACCAAGTCCTGAAGTGACTTTTGCCTTTATTTTTACTATCCTGTTTTTTGCAAATAAGTCTACTAAAGATTCTGCACATTCTCTAAGCATTTTTTCTCCCTCATCTGTTAGTTTTATCAATTCGCCTTCTTTAAGTAATGTTCTGGTTATTATTCCACTATCCTCTAACTCCTTTAGTTTTCTTGATACCGTCTGTTGTGAAATACCTAGACTCTTTGCAACCTCGGATTGTACAATTATTTTGTTTATAGTATAATTTAAAATTAATATATTTTCACAAGTAATTTGGGCTTTTCAAATTCCACCCTCCGTACAACTTTCTTCTGCTTCCTTATATTCTCCATTCATATCATCTTCTGTGTCCTTTGTGCTCCAATTCCACTTCTCTGACCATGCATTTCCTATTTGGATTGGTTTATCAAGCCTGCTCAGTAAAAGTATTCTACTAGGAACATGTTCTGATATTATCTTATAACCCGTGTAATTAGCTAAGATTTTAGAAAACTCTCTGATTTCATTATGTTTTGGCATAGCATCCTTCGTTAATCTATATGTGGAGGGTCCTACATGCATATAAGATTTTACTTCTATGTAAGTGGGTTGTGATAGTTCAATAAGTTTTGCAAAATCTTTTGCATCTTCCTCACTCATGTTATACCCTTTTATCATTGTCATTCTAATTACTGTTGGAGAGCTGAAACTTGGAAGGATTTTTAGGGTCTCTAAGAACAGTTCCCATGAATTAGGAACTATAGGTCTATTCATTATCTTATGTTTTTTATAGTTTGGTGCCTGTATGGATACAAAAAGCTGTGTTGGTTCCTCCTCCAAGCTTGCCAATATATCAGGTCTTACACCACTTGTGACCAGAAATGTAGTTAATCCTTTCCTATGATACTCTTTAATTAGCTCTCCAATTCTATTGTATAAAGTAGGTTCTCCTGTAAGGCTAATTGCTACGTGTCTTGGCATAGACGCATCTATAACTTTATTTTTAGGAACACCGTTTCTTCCAAAGTATCCTGAAACTGCCCTCTTATGTTCCTCTATTGATCTCTCCACAATAATTTCAGGTTCATCCTCTATCGGAATTTTAGTCTCGTCCCACTCAATACCTATATCCTCAGGCTCCAATCTCCAGCAGTGTATACATCTGAACCAGCACCATGCAGCAGAGGGAGACATTTGTACACATCTATGGCTTTCTATACCATAGAACTTACCCTTATAGCAGTATCTACCAGTAGTCAAAGCTTCATGAGTCCAATGACATTTTTTATACACGCTGTGGCTTCCCACTACATGATATTTCTCCTTCTCCAGCTCTTTCATAATTATGCTAAACGTATCTATCTTTAATTGTCCTTCCATCAGTAAAAACTATTTAGTTAAGTAAAAAAGCTTTATGTAGGCGCTTTAAATATTAGCTGTTAAATTGTAATATTTAGATATTTTTTCTATGTTTTTAGAAATGTTTATCAATCTATAGTCTGACAGATAACTACCCATCAACTGCAAACCTATTGGTAGATTATTGTAAAATCCTATAGGTTGTGATAGAGCAGGTACACCAGCCAAATTTGCTATAACGGTGTTAAGATCCATTGCGTACATTTTTAGTGGATCTCCTACTACTTCTCCTAATTTTGGAGGAATTATTGGCATTGTTGGTGACGCAATGAAGTCATATTGCTTTAGGATTCTATCTATCTCATCTTTTATCAACCTTCTCACTTTCAATGCCTTAATATAATATTGTTCATAATATCCTGCACTTAAGATGAAGCTACCAAGCATAATTCTTCTTTTAACCTCTATTCCAAATCCTTCTCCTCTATTTTTTCCATAAGTATCTTTCCAAATTCCATCATGATGTGCGCTATATCCATACCTAACTCCATCGAATCTAGCTAGATTAGAGCTAGCTTCCGACATTGCAATAATATAATATGCTGGTAATGCATACTCTGCCAATTTAAATTCTATGTAATCTATTGATACTCCTTCTGAAACGAGTTTATCTAATATCTCATTGAACGCTGATGTTACCGGTTTTTCTGAAGCCTCGACTATATCCTTAAGAACAGCTATTTTAATGTTCTTTAGATCAACTTTAGATGAACCGTCACGTTTATACTCATTTTTATTTATATTTATGCTAGTAGCATCTCTCCAATCTTCACCTGCTATAACATCATATAATAATTCTAGGTCTTCTGCATTTTTAGCCATAGGACCTATTTGCTCTAAACTGTTTGCATATGCAATTAGTCCATATCTACTAACTGTTCCGTAAGAGGGCTTCAAGCCAAATACTCCGTTAAAGGCTGCAGGAGCTCGTATTGATCCTCCTGTATCACTACCTAATGCTAATTCCACAATTCCACTAGCTAGAACTGCGCCACTTCCTCCGGAAGATCCTCCAGGTGTTCTTTCCAAATCCCATGGGTTTTTTGTGGGACCAAAATAACTTGTTTCGGTAGTTGATCCCATTGCAAACTCGTCCATATTAGTCTTTCCTATTATTACTGCACCCTCGCTTTTGAGTTTCTCTATAACTGTTGCGTCATAAGGTGGAATATAGTCCTCTAATATCTTAGAAGCACATGTGGTTCTGATTCCTAAAGTAGAAATGTTATCTTTGATCGCGATCAATATTCCTGCTAATTTCCCATATTTTTTACTAATATTTTTCTTCACTTCATCTATTATTTCCTGCCTATTTCTTATTGTTATAAAGCTGTGTATTAGCTTTTCAACTCTTTCTATTTTTTCATATGTTTTTTCTACGTAATCCTCAGGAGTCAAATTTCCGCTCTTTAGGCTTTCCACTATATCTTCAATCAAGTTACTCACCGTAAGTTCTTGGTCCGACTATGTATCCGTTTTCCTTTCTTTTTACATTCTGTAAAGCTTCATCTCTGTTTAATGGTTTCAAAGGCTCGTCTTTTCTTAATTTTCCGCTTGAAATAGGGTGAAATAAAGGCTCTACATCTTTTAATTCTAACTCATTAATTTTTTCAAAGAAGTCTATAATCCTCTGCAAATCATTTGAAATTTTGTCCTTTTCTTCATTTTTTAGTCTAATAAGAGCTAACTGCTCTAATTTACTTAAATAACTCTCATCAATCTTTATTTTCATCTAATGTCACGCTCTCTTTGATCCAATCTAAATATTTGTCAAACCCTTCATTAAAATTAATTATTATAATTTCGGGTATCTTGTAAGGATGAAGTTCCTTAATTCTTTGTATTAACTTTTGTGTCATGCTACTATGGCTCTTAATCAAAAGTAGAATCTCGTCATCTGCAGTAGTCTTTCCTTCCCATACATAATAGGATTTAATATAAGGAACTATATTTACACAAGCAGCTACTCTCTCATCAACTAAAGTTTTTGCAATTTTGTTAGCAGACTCCATGGTATTTGTGGTGGTTAGAACAAGTATGTAAGTCATCTCAATTAAGCATATAAGTCAAAGGTATAAAATAGTTAATAATTGTGAAACTAAGGGAGCTTTTATCAGAGGTTAGTATAAAGGGTTTTAAAGAGGCTCTATTATTAGGTTTATCTGAAGCTGAGGAGTTAGGAAAAGATATTCTAGGTATCACTTTGTCTAATGGCTATGGAATTATTTTTTACGTAGATCCTTTTAACGACGAGATTATTTATACTTTTTTGTACATTAAAAATGAAATTAAAGATGAAAATCTAAAGTTATGTTGTTTATTTAATACAGGAGATAATACCTATTTTATTTACCAAATCTTAAATTTCAATGAGTTTATAAAAAAGTATTGTGACGGTCTTGAAGTAATTTATGTAGAAGTGATAAAGGATGACCTTGAAGACTTTTTACATTCAACAATGGATAGATAATGAAACTTTTAAAAAACTCTTGACATTTTGTAGATTTTTAGGCAGAGATTCCAATAATGGGTCAATTTTTGTAATAGATGTGGATCGTGCTATAAAAAATGGAATTAGATTAATTGATATAAAGAATATATTAGAAGAGATTGGAGTTGAATTTTCAGAGGAGGATTTTGAAAGTCTAAAAAAATACTTGCCTTCTTACGACGTAGAATTCGAATTAAACTCTGAAGGACTTATAATTAAACCACATGTGTATTTAATGGAATTAATCAAAGATTATTATGAGCAAAAGATTATTAAATATGATAAAACAAGGAAGATCTTTATAACGTTCCCTTACTATTATGTTTTCTTGAAATCAAGATTTGAAGAAAATGGATTGATAGTTAAGCCATTGGATTTGCAATTCGATGTTTTGGATTTAGAGTTTAAAGGTGAATTAAGAGAGTACCAAAAAGAAGCACTGTCAAAATGGTTAGAAAAGGGGTCAGGTGTAATAGCTCTCCCCACAGGAGCAGGGAAAACCTTAATTGGTATAAGTGCTGCATGTGCTGTTAAGCAAAGTACATTAATAGTGACATACACTAAGGAGCAGATGTTACAGTGGAGAGATGCTTTCATAAGATTCACCAATATAGAAAAACGCAAGATTGGGCTATACTACTCAGAGAAAAAAGAGATTAGACCTATAACAATATCAACTTACCAGACTGCATATAGGCATATTCAAGAACTTTCATACAAATTCGATGTTCTGGTTATCGATGAGGCTCATCATTTACCTGCTGAAAAATTTAAAAGAATAGCCCTTAACTCTATAGCTACCAAGAGACTAGGTTTATCGGCTACTCCGTATAGAGATGATGGAAAGCATGAAGAACTTTTTAAGTTTATGGGTGGTTTAATTTATTTTAAATCTCCTCAGGAATTAATCGAGAAGGGTTATTTAGCTCCATATGAAGTTGTTCAAGAAAAGGTTCAACTATCAATTGATGAAAGAATGATGTACAACGAGCTACTAAATAAATTTAAAAAATATTCTAAATCAAGAAAAGTCTCAGAACTGCTTATGTTGGCAAAAAAAGGTGACAGTGATGCTATAGAAGCCTTAAAGATATATAACGAGATGCGTAAACTTGTAAATCTTGCTAAACAGAAAATAGACGCTGTAAAGAAGATTGTAGAGAATGAAAAAGGTAATAAGATTTTAATATTTACACAATATGTAGATCAGGCTGAAGAAATTGCTAGGGCTATTAATGGTCTTTTGATAACAGGAAAAATTTCTAAGAGCGAAAGAGAAAGAATACTTAACATTTTTAAGAGTATGAAGAGCGGAGTTTTAGTATTGACCACTGTAGGTGACGAAGGACTAGATATACCTGATGCGAATGTAGGTATAATAGTTACTGGAACTGGGTCAAGAAGGCAGTTTATTCAAAGATTAGGTAGATTACTAAGACCCGGTGTTAATAAAAAGGCAAGGCTCTATGAAATAATGGTTAGGGGTACTGCAGAAGAATATCAGGCATTAAAACGCAAGGAGACTCAAATGGATATGTTTCTGTCGTCAGCTGATGATGATATATAATAATATAAAGAATACGCGAACAATTCCAAATACTTCTTATAGTCTACACTTGGTATAATAACTAAATTTCCAGCTAAGTATACTAACGGAACATCCTGAACTGAGATTATGGGCTGTGCTTTAACCTTAATTTTAAGGATTTTTATCTCTAGCTCTTTAGGCAGTAATTTCTTTAAAGTGAAAGCTGTAAGTAAGTTTTCATGGACTTTGATTTCTCCTTTTATTAAGTCTCTTCCTTCTAAAAATTCAATTCGTTCATTCCCTTTAACTATATATCCATCTACCCAATTTGGGCTTTCAATTAAATTCTTACAATTTTCTGATATTACAGATAAAGGCGGAAATTGTATTAACTGTTTGTTTATCTTTAGTGTTGCAGGATATACTAGTATGATATCTCCTTTTTCTACTTTTTGATACTCAGTTGGTCTACAAATTTTAGCTCCAACATCAACATATGGCATATTAACATATATTAACTCTTATTACCTATCTAAAAATGTAGTGATAGGTCTCGTAAGGTCTGAGAAATGATGATTAACTAGGCTGTTGATTATGAGATGGCTAAAGAAGAGGGAAATAATAATATATTTTCTACTTTACAAGAAATTTGAAACCGAAAAATTCAATATAGGTGAAGCTATACAAATCCTTTCACCATATTTCTCAAAGAAGGTTTCAATAAATGTGATCAGATATTTAACCAAAGTTGGTCTCGTAATAAAATTAAATGAGACTGAATATAGATTGTTATCCATGGAGGAATATCTTTTAGAAATATCAGTAAGTTACATTAGTAGAAGAGCTACTCTTCATCATAAAACTCAATAGTTATCTTCACTTTCACTTCCTTTCTACTTAGTGGTGGTATATTTTGTCCAAAGTCCACTCCTACATTAACAGGATTTCCCATGGAGTCATTGAATCTTACTTCAGCCACATAATGCTTCTTTGGACCTTGAGATAATGATTGCATTAAGTCGTTATATAATCTGGATATAGCCATTTGTAGTGAAAGAGGGCTAGCAAAGTCTTCTGGTTTTAACTGTACAGAAACTAAATTTCCTAAAACTTCTCCAATCTTAGCTTTACCTTCAAATTCTACCTTATATGAAGGTTGATTTGAAGACATTACTTCTCAATATTATGTTACTAATCTAACACTTTTAAGTTATTCATAACAAGAAAAGGGTTCATAAAAACCTTAACTATCTTTTTATGCCTTTTTTCTTATTCCTATTTCTATTGTGGAAACTCTAGACTGCCTTCCGTCCTGGCTGGTTACAACTTGGCTTCCTATTCTAATCTCTTTTACCTCTATTTTGTCTGGTAAGAATCTGTTCCTCACTATTTCTACAGTGTCAACTGCTTTGCTTATTGCTCTGCCTCTAGCTTTTATTGTTATCTCACTTACACCCTGATTTAGTAGAGTTAGGGCTGCTAATACATAGTTCATTACAGGTTTTTTACCTACCAATACTACATTGCTTGGGGTTGCGCCTGAACTCACTTAAACCACCTATCGCATTATCAGAAGGTAAATAGGATAATAAAGTTATCTAGCTTATACGCATTTACAAGAGTGATTTTTATGAGTTCGTCAATATTAAAATGAGAATATTAAAATTAATATTATTAGTTCTAGATTAGTAGCAAAGAATGTTATGCAGATAATCATGTCTGAAAAGCTTTGAATTATATAATGTTTTCATATATTAAAATATAAAACAAACCGAATTATTCTAAATCGAGTTACTGCTTATGTAGTCAAAAGTAACATTTAGTCCTCATATTTATAAGATCATACTATCTAACGGAAATGCTAGAATGCTAAAAGTGAACTACCTATTTGGTTGCCCTAACTGTAATGGCTCAATATCTGTTGACAGACTTCATGCAGGTATTCCTTGCGAGACCTGCCTTCCTGGTACTGTGGAGAAATTAGATATCAGGACTATTTATGATTTACTTGTTAAATACTCTACATTGAAAGGCTACTCTGAGCTCTACATGGATCTGGAAATGTATGATGATATATTGAGACTCTTTAAGAAAATTGTAGGAGGAGAGCCATGGTCTTTACAGAGATATTGGTTAAACAAATTAATAAGAGGAGAAAGTTTCTCCCTATCAGCTCCTACAGGTGTTGGAAAGACAACTACGCTTATAGTATATTCTGTATATAGTCACACAACTTCTCTATTTGTAGTACCAACAAAATCTCTAAGAGATCAAATATGCGAAAAACTAAAGAAAATAAGTCATTTAGTAAGTTGTAATAAGCCTGAGGAGGACAAAGTTAACGTAGTCACATTTCATTCTATAAATAAGAATATTGACGAATTCGTTGGAATAAAGCCTAAACTGCTAATGGTGGACGATGCAGATATGATATTAAAGAGTGGGAAAACAACAGAGAGAATAGCTAAAGTTCTTCAGATCCCCCAGGAAGTTTTCGACGATACTATCAAGATGTTAAGGCTCAAAAGAATGTTAAGGTTTAAAGAAGACGAGGACCTGATAAATCAGGTAAAGGAGTTAGAATCGAAAATCCTAGGATATAAATCATCTGTGCAGTTTATAGTTTCCAGTGCTACACTAAAACCTAAAGGATATAAGCAGATGGCGTTAAGATTTTTAGTAGGTTTCGAGCCATCTACCATACAAATATATAATAGGAACGTTATAGATAGTTTTACCTACTCCAAGAACGTAAATGAACTAGTAAGGGAAATCGGTGACGTAGGGGGTCTTATTTTAGTTAGTAAAGATTATGGCAAGAAATACGTTGAACAAATAACTGACAATCTAAACGCAGAAGGATATAGAGCTATGAAGGCTATATCAGGGAGGAAATTCTTGGAAAAGTTTAGTAATGGTGATGTAGATTTTCTTGTTGGCTCAGCTAGCTATTACGGAGTTGCAGTTAGGGGAATAGATGAACCAAAAAGGCTAAAATATGTCATATTTTACGGTGTTCCCAAAACTAAGCTACCTTTAGAGGACTCTCTAAATAATCCATTAACTGCATTAAAAATAGGAGAGTTGTTAAAATTGGATGTTACAGAATATAGAAAAAGACTCATTTATTTGAGTCCTGCAGAACTTCAAGCTGTAAAAATAGCATTACGAAATAAAGTTTCATTAAATGGAAAACTAGGTGAGTTAGTAGAAGATTTAGCAAAACTTAAGGATATTATACTAGATACTATAAAAGCGAACAAGATCGATAAATTAGTATCAGATTCTTTCGTCATAAAGAAAGATACGAATAAACACTATATATTCTTCCCAGATATAATAACATACATACAAGGTTCTGGTAGAAGTAGTAGAATCATGAATGGCGGTCTTACACTAGGTTTAAGCGTAGTTCTTGTTGACGATTTGGAATTATTTGATATTCTCAATAAGAAGCTAAGACGTATAGCTGAAATTGCCTTTATGAATTTCAACGAGCTGAAACTTGACGAAGTAAGAGAGAAGTTAAACAAGAGCAGAAGTAATGGCTCTGAATGCAGAAGTATGAACTTTAAAACAGCCCTATTGGTTGTAGAGTCACCTACTAAAGCTAGAACTATATCCAAGATTTTTGGTAGAGGAGTCAGGAGAGAAATATATGGAATACCAGTATACGAAACCATAATTATAGATGATCATAGTAATACTATCATATATACTAATATAATAGCCTCTAAGGGTCACTTAACTGATCTCACCACTGAAGAATTAGGTTATTACGGCGTCGAAATTAACGATAAGGACATTGTTGTTAACTATTCTCCTCTGTATAGATGCATGAGTTGTGGAAAAACAATAACCAAGAAAGTATCCACTTGTCCCTACTGTGGATCGAGTATGATAAATTCCTCGGAGAAGATTGTTAACGCTATAAGGCTCATTAGTACAGAAGTAGATGAGGTTTATATAGCTACTGATCCTGATCAAGAGGGAGAAAAAATAGCTTATGATATCTACTCTCTGATATCACCATATAATCAAAATATCTTTAGAATATCTTATAATGAAATAACTAAAACAGCTGTTCTTAACGCAATAAAAAGCAAAGCAAAAATAAATGAGAGTCTAGTTAAGGCTCAAATTGCTAGAAGAATTGAAGATAGATGGATAGGGTTCGAGTTGAGCAGTATCCTTAGATCAGCGCTTAATGATAACAATAACGGTACAGGAAGAGTTCAGGGTCCAGTCTTAAAATGGGTTGTAGGAAAAACCTCGGAGTATAAGGCGAACATTGGATACGTGGTTGACATAAACATTGGAGATTATGTTATAAGAAAATTCTTCAAGACTAAGAAAGATGCAGAAACTTTCATTAGCCAATTAAACGTAAAGATTGCGAAGCTTGCCGAAAGAACCTCAACTATAGACCCTCTACCTCCATTCACTACAGACTCACTGCTAATTGACGCTTACAGTAAATTTAGGATTAATAGTTCATTAGCTATGAAGGTTGCTCAAGAACTATTTGAAGCTGGGCTTATAACGTACCATAGGACAGACAGTATACATATTTCGCCTTACGGAATTTCTATAGCTAGAGAATATTTGGAAAAGATAGGTAGTAATGATTTTGTAGGCAGAAGCTGGGGTAATGAAGGAGCACATGAAGCTATAAGACCAACAAGATCAATGGACGTAGAGGAATTAAGAAAAGAGATTGAAGAAAATCCATTCCAATTTGGCATAAAGTTTACATGGGCACATTATAGGCTATACGATCTTATATTTAGGAGGTTTATAGGAAGTCAGATGTCGTCTGCCACAGCAATATATACGACCTATGAGATAAACATTAATGGTGAGTTATACACGGTAGAGCTTCCTACAAAAGTGCATGGAGGTTTCTCTTCAGTATACGGAATAAGAGTTTATAATTTGGACGAGAACCGCTTAACAACTAGAATAAGAAAGGGCTCATTAGTATCTTTACTAACATATGCGGATGTAATAAGGTTGATGAAAGATACGAATATAGGTAGACCAAGTACATATGTTAGAACTGTCCAGTCATTAATAAGACATGGATATGTAGTGGAGAGTAAGAAGAGGTCATTCTTAATAGCTACTAATAAAGGCCAGAGAGTCTATGAAATCCTTAACAAGTATTTCTCAGATATGGTGAGTGAGAATAGAACTAGTCATTTGATCACAAAGATAGATAAGATTAACAGAAATGAATTAAATGCAGAAGACGTCATTATGGATCTGTTGAACGAGATTAAGAATATTAAATTAGTAAATCCTCTTCAATCGGAGCAATATATATGATATTCTGCGTCTATCTTTGACTTCACTCCCTATATCTACTTTTTCTAATCTTACACCTTCTTTAAGCCTATCGACTAGTTGGTTATAAACTTCTATAGCTTTATTTATCTCCTGGCCACTTCCTCTAATTTCTACCTCTTCATATCCTTGGTTAAAGAGTATTATTGTATCTAGTACATAATCCTCTATTCTTTTAGATTTGGTAATAACAATTTCATTTGGTTTTTTTGTGGACATTTATGGGTCGTTTAAAAATGAGACATGTGGAAAAATAAATCTGTGCTTTGTGTTCATATCAGAAACACGGGCCTTTATCACCAATCTATTGAAAGGGCCTCATCATCCAAACCTGGTATTCTGTATGTAGCTAACTGCATTTAAAATTAAAAACTTTATTACATTTTTATTAACGAAGTAATATCTAGGAGATATAGACATAACAAGTGGATCACTTGGGTCTTTTAGTTTCAATTCAAAAACTTCATCGTAAGGTATTCTTCTCGTAACATTTTCAGGGTTTTCCACTAATTCCTTAACTCTAAATACAATTTCAATATTTCCTTCATTGTTAATAGGTCTGATCACTGCAACATATGTCTCGTCAAGTTTTATGGGTTCAAAAGAGTTATAGTAGTCTCCTGTCTCTACTATCTCTTCAAAATCCTCTAATAATACCCATCTCATGTCTTTCGTATCTATGTCTATAAAGTTACATGTTCTGTATTTTGAGTCATACTTTCTCATTTTCTTTAATCTACTTTCCAGGCTCTTTTCTGAAATTCCTAGCATTTCGGATAACTCGCTTACTGTATAAGCTCCTCCTTTCATTGCTTGATAAATCCTTATGCTCAAATCTGTAATCCATGGTCTAAGTGGGGTATGATTGAGTACAGCTCTTCCAAGTGGGGAGATTCCCTCTATATGTATGATGTCGATATCTTTGTTCTTTATCATTTTAATATATTTTAACGTATTTTTAATGCTGAAATATTTATATACTGTCTGCTTTATTGCCTCTTTAATTAATAACTTATCATCATGAAGTGAGACATTTCCTATCTTGCCGAAACTGTATTTAATTTCTTTCAATACTGTATAAAACAAAGGAGATCTCATGATTGACTTTATAATTAATTTCCTTAGTTCATCCTCATTCATATTCAATATCTCACTCATTAGATCATTTTCTACTCCTCTTATGGAGAAACCATATATAGAAGATCTAACCGAAACGTTTAGTGAAAGATCTTTCGTTGCTAAATATAGAAGTAAATGAGCTAATGTATTTGAGACTTTCTCGTTGATAAGTGTTGCATAAATTATCTCATTTTTATCTTTTTCGACATAAATAGTTTTTCTATTAGGTAATGGAAGTCCGTGTAAAATATAGAAATTAACAAAATTTTTGAGATCGTTCTTTGCCGCATTATTTATAATATTCAGATCCAAATACCTTTTGTAGTTACGTATAACTTTACTTATCTTTTTAGGTAAAAGATTTGATCTTGATACGTTTTCTCCTTTCCATATAGGTATTTCTCCTTCTCCATCATTTGCAGGAACAACTGTTATAGTCATCTTATTTAGGTCAATTGAGACAATTCTCCAGAGTTTACCGCTTATTCTAATTGTATCATTATTTCTTAAATGCTTATAGACATAAATCGCATCTATTTCACCAACAGTCTTATTCTCGAACCTAAGTAAAAATGTCTCATCACTACTTACAAACGAGAAGAACTCTGAAAAATCCTTCATCCATGCTAACTTATTATTTTTATTGAAACTCCAGATTTTGAAAAATGTTTTTCCTACTTTTACTCTATTTCCCTCAACTTTCAGTAAATTATTGTTTGCTAGATATTCGATGAGTTTTAAAAATTCTTCAAATGATAGTGCTCTAAAATACGTAGAAGAGCTGATTATGGAGTAAAGTCTATTCACATCTACTTCTCCATATTGTAAGGCTATACCTATAGCTTCTCTGGCAACGACATCAAGAAATGGCATTACTTTTCCGCTCTCTAACTTACCTTGCATAGCAAGCTCAGAAAGTGCCAAACTTTCTATGACCTCATGATCATATAAACATAATATTTCGCCACAAGAGACATGATCTATCAAATGCCCACTTCTTCCCAATCTCTGTAAGAAAGATGACACACTTGGTGGAGGTCTATACATTATAACTTTTTTAACATCTCCTACATGTATTCCAAGCTCTAGCGTTCTTGTGCAAATAACTAAATTCGCTCTACCTTCCCTTAAATTTTCCTCCACTTTATTCTTATCATCTCTAGATATAGACGAATGATGGACAAAAACAGAAGGTATGTTATATTTTTCTAATTCTTCAAATAGTCGCTCTGTGCTAAAACGTGAATTTGTAAATAATAAGGTAGGTTTTTCTATCTTATTAATAACCGTTTTTGCTATTGTGGTCCAAGTTTCTCCTTGATGTTCTAATTTATGTATTTTTAACTCAAAATTTTTGTTTGAAGATACTTTTATTATGTTGAAGTCTCTCTGAGAAGATCCAAAAAGTAATTGAGCAACTTTCTTCTCATTACTTATAGTAGCTGATAAGCCTATTCTTTGAAAATCATTACCAGAATACTCCTTTAGTCTTTCCAATAGAACTGATAACTGTGCTCCTCTTTTAGAGTGGATGAGCTCATGTACTTCATCGATTACTACCCATTTAATATTTTTATAATTCTCCCTAAACTTAGTTGCCCAATCTAAATCTACTTCCAACCCCTCTGGGGTTGTGACAAGAATGTGGGGAACCCTTTTTAACCTTATACTCTTCTCTTTTTGGGGAACTTCCCCGTGTTTTCTACTAACTATAAAACCTAACTTGGAAGCCCACCAATCAATTCTGTGAGTTAAATCATTAATAAGTGCCTTTAATGGGGTTATGTAAAGTAAAGCTACGGGAGAGAGTGTTGTATCATTTAACATTGAGTTAAATATAGGTAATAATGCTGCTTCGGTTTTACCATAGCCCGTGGGGGCTATGATTAAAACATTTTTACCCAATAGAATGGGTGAGAGTGTTTTCTTTTGTATTGATGTTAGGTCATCCCATCCTTTTTCACGTATTAGTGATAGTAGCTTGTAGCTAAGATCATTTTTATCCACATATACCACCGGATATGTTCAATGCACATTAAACGGATATTTTTTAAAATTTAAATTCTACTATCGTCGTATGAAAAGAAGAAACGAGTGCATCGTGTGTGGTAGAATATTTTATGAAGGTCAAGGAATCAAAATAACAGTAAAAGGCAGAGATTATTTATTTCATAGTAAAGCGTGTGCGTATAAGTTCCTTAAAGAAGCTATATATGATATGGATGCAGACCAAGTCGTTGAAGCTTTTAAGACAACTGAGAAAAAATACAGTGAAATACTAGAAAAATTCAGAGAGAAAAAGAAGAAAGTAATATGAAGAGTTATCAGTACGCTCAGCGTCATCATGTTCAGTGTCCGCTATAATCATCATTAATGTAAAGTAATTTTATTAGAATATAAAGTATGATGTAAGTAGGAAACCTTATGCAGACTCAGATTAAGAGAATTGGCAATTATGAGTGGCGTATTGAAAAGGGAGCCCAGGAATGTATGAAAGTGCCAGTTACAGTTTTCGCGGATGATGTGCTTATCGATAAAATGAAACAGGACTTAACATTAAGGCAAGCTACTAATGTAGCCTGCTTACAGGGAGTGCAAGAGGCAGTATATGTACTCCCTGATGGTCATCAGGGGTATGGTTTTCCAATAGGAGGAATAGCAGCTAGTGCAATTGACGAAGAAGGTGTAGTGAGCCCAGGAGGAATAGGATATGATATAAACTGTGGTGTAAGACTACTGAGAACTAATCTGGATTATAAGGATGTTAAAGATAAGCTTAAGGATTTAGTCGAGGAAATATACAGAAACGTACCAAGTGGAGTGGGAAGTGAAGGAAGAGTAAAATTATCGTATCAACAACTTGACAATGTATTAAGCGAGGGGGTAAAATGGGCTGTTGATAATGGATATGGATGGAATAGAGACATGGGGCATATAGAGCAGAGTGGCAGTTGGAATTTAGCAGATCCATCTAAGGTAAGTCCTATAGCAAAACAGAGGGGTCATACACAATTAGGTACATTAGGAGCGGGTAATCATTTCCTTGAAATTCAGGTTGTTGATAAGATATATGATGAAAAGGTAGCTAAAGCTATAGGCATAACCCATGAAGGACAGGTAACAGTAATGGTTCATACGGGCTCCAGAGGATTAGGTCATCAAGTAGCCAGTGATTATTTACAAGTTATGGAAAGAGCAATGAAGAAATACAACATAAAGGTTCCTGATAGGGAACTTGCGGCTATACCATTTAACACTAGAGAGGCTCAAGATTATATACACGCAATGTCGTCTGCAGCAAACTTCGCATGGACTAATAGGCAAATGATAACACATTGGGCTAGAGAAAGTTTTGGTAGAGTGTATAGAATGGATCCTGAAAAATTAGATCTTAATATAGTATATGATGTAGCCCATAATATAGCAAAAATAGAGGAATACGATATAGATGGTAAGAGAAAGAAAGTTTTAGTACACAGAAAGGGAGCGACGAGAGCTTTTCCACCAGGAAGTACTGAGATTCCTGCAGATCATAGGAACGTAGGTCAAATAGTCCTCATACCAGGAAGCATGGGGACAGCAAGTTATATAATGGCAGGAATTCCGGAGGGTAGAAGAACATGGTTTACTGCACCACATGGTGCAGGAAGATGGATGTCGAGAGAAGCTGCGGTCAGAAGTTATCCAGTTAATTCAGTAGTTCAAAACCTAGAGGAGAAGGGTATTATTGTGAGGGCGGCTACTAAAAGAGTGGTAGCGGAGGAGGCACCAGGTGCATATAAAGATGTTGATAGAGTAGCGAAAGTTGCTCATGAAGTTAAGATAGCTAAATTGGTTGCAAGATTAAAACCCATAGGTGTGACTAAGGGTTGAAGAGAGAGGATTTATTAACAAACGTAGTAGACGATTTAAGCTTGGAGGATTTAAGAGATTTAAAAAATTTAGAGATAATTTTTGATAAAGTTCATGGATTTTCTGCTGAGAACGTTGTAAAGGCTGTAGAAATTTTAAGGGATTTAGTTAAGGAGGCTGATTTAAGGTTTCTTTCATTTACAGCAAATTTAGTTTCCACAGGGCTTAGAGGTCTTTTAGCAGATCTTATTAGAAGGGAATACTTTAATGTTGTGATAACTACAGGTGGTACGATAGATCATGATATTGCAAGAAGCTTTGGTGGTAGATATTACAAAGGTTCCTTTGAATTTGATGATACTATGCTCAAAGAACTAGAAATACATAGACTGGGGAACATTTTCATACCATTTGAAAATTATGGAAAAGTAATAGAAGAAGTTGTAAGGAAATATATACCTGAAATAGTCTCAGTGAGAAAAGAATGGAGCGTATACGAGTTATTATGGGAATTTGGAAAAAGGATAAATGATCAGCATTCAATTCTTAAGGCTTGCTATGAGAAAAAAGTTCCATTAATAGTTCCAGGTGTAGTAGATGGTTCGTTTGGCACGAACCTATTCATAGTTTCGCAATTTAATGGACTGAAAATTGATCTTTTCCAAGATATGCAACTCATAAAAGATCTAATATTTTCATCCAAGAAATCAGGCGCATTAATTATAGGAGGTGGAATAAGTAAGCACCATACAATATGGTGGAATCAATTCAAGGATGGCTTAGATTATGCTATATACATTACCACAGCCCAGGAATATGATGGTAGCTTAAGTGGTGCGAGACCTAGAGAAGCGATATCATGGAATAAGGTTAGACCTTCAGCACGGAGTGTAACGATTTATGCTGATGCTACCATAATACTACCTATTTTGTCAGCATCCTTATTAAGATAAAATGGTGTAAATAATAGAATCAGGAGTGATTTGCTATGCCACAAGAAGAGAAATATAGTAGCATTTCTCCCGCAGAATTCTTTAAAAGAAATCCAGAGTTAGCTGGTTTTAGTAATCCTGCTAGAGCTCTTTATCAAACTGTGAGAGAATTAATAGAAAATGCTTTGGACGCAACAGATGTTCACAATCTATTACCTTCACTTAAAATTAGCATTGAGCTCGTGGACCAACAAAAACAAATATATAAGGTAAACGTCGAAGACGATGGCATCGGTATACCGCCGCATGTTGTTCCAAACGCATTCGGAAAAGTTCTATATAGTTCCAAATATGTATTACGACAAACTAGAGGAATGTATGGACTAGGCGTTAAGGCAGCCGTATTGTACAGCCAGATGTATCAAGATAAACCACTTGAAATTTACACTTCTCCACTCAATTCTAAACGCATTTACTTCTTTAGATTAAAAATAGACGTTACTAAGAATGAGCCCGTAATAATGGAGAGGTATTCAATAAGTAACGATAAAGGGTGGCATGGAACGTCAGTAAGTATTTACCTTTTAGCTGATTGGCAACGTTCAAAGGCTAAGGTGTATGAATATGTTAAAAGAACATATATAATAGCACCATATTCTGAGATCGTTTTTAAAGACCCTGAAGGTAACGTGCTATATTTTCAGAGGCTTACCACAAAATTGCCAAAACCACCTGAGGAGGTTAAGCCTCATCCATATGGTGTAGATATTGAGCTGATAAAGTTTATGATAGCTAAAATCGATAAACCATTAGATATTAGAGACTTTTTAGTAAAAGAGTTTCAAAGTGTAGGCGATGTTACAGCTGATAAGATATTAGAACTATCTAAAATCTCTAAAAATAAAAAGATAACAAATCTGTCTGATGAAGAAATATCTAGACTAGTAGAAGTTATGAAGACTTTTGACGATTTTAGACCTCCATCTGCTGAAGCATTATCTGTGATAGGTTCTGATTTGGTAGAATTAAGCTTACAAAAGGTCTTCAACCCAGAATTTGTATCAGCTATTACCAGAAGACCAAAGGCATACCAAGGACACCCCTTCATAGTAGAAGCCGGTGTTGCTTATGGGGGAGGTATACCAGCTGCAACAGAACCTTTAGTTTTACGTTATGCAAATAAGATTCCTTTAATATATGATGAAAAATCTGATGTCATTTGGAAGGTGATAAGTGAAGAAATAGACTGGAAAAGATATGGAGTTGAAACTGACCAATATCAATTAGTTGTTATGGTTCATCTTTGTAGTACAAAAGTCCCATATAAGAGTGCAGGTAAGGAAAGTATAGCAGATGTTGAGGAAATAGAGAAGGAGATAAAGTTAGCAATAATGGATGTGGCAAGAAATCTAAAGAAATATTTGACAGAAAAGAGAAAAGAGCAAGAAGCTAAGAAAAAGCTGATAACATATTTAAAATACATACCTGAGGTTAGTAGAAGTTTAAGTATGTTCGTTGCAGGGAGTAAGGAAAAAATACCTGACACAGATAAGGTTCTCCGATCAAGATTACTTGACCTGATCATAAGAAGGTTAGAAATTGAAGATAAGAATTTAGAGGAAGAGATAAAGAAGTATAAGGTGGAAGAAGTATGACAGAGCTAGAATCTAAAGTAGATAAGGAGATAAGAAAGAAGGCTGGGAATGTTTTGAGAGAGACATTCCTAAAATTAGTTGAAATGGTTAATAATAATGAACCACCAATAATGGAAATACCAAAAAGGACCCTATCTAACACAGTCTATGATGAAAAGAGAGGATTATTAATTTTGGGGAAAGAAAAGTTAAAGAGAAACTTTCTGGACCTAAATGAGGCTAAAAGATTTATGCAGACCACGTTGATGGCAAGTATTATATACGACGCGTTGGTTAATGATGAATATCCAACTATACGCGATCTATATTATAGGGGAAAGCACTCAATAATTTTGAAAGATCCTAATGGTAGGGCTTATGAAGAAAATACATGGGATGAACAGAAAGAATCTGACAGTGTGATAGTGGATATAGAGGTATTTACGTCTCTGCTTAGGGAGGATATGTTAATACTCAGCAAGGAGAAAGGTAAGGTAGTAGGGGACATGAGGATCAGAAGCGGAAATGATGTTATAGATCTAAGCAAAATGGGTCATGGTGCGTACTCAATTGAGCCAACACCTGACTTAATAGACTTCATGGATATTAATGCAGAGTTTGTACTAGTTGTGGAGAAGGACGCAGTGTTTCAGCAGCTTCATAGGGCTGGTTTTTGGAAACAGTATAAAGCAATTTTAGTTACAAGTGCGGGTCAACCTGATAGGGCTACAAGGCGTTTCGTGAGAAGACTAAATGAAGAACTTAAACTGCCGGTTTACATATTAACAGATGCAGATCCTTATGGATGGTACATATATAGTGTGTTTAAAATAGGTTCAATTTCTCTTTCCTACGAAAGTGAGAGACTTGCAACACCTAATGCTAGATTTTTAGGTGTATCAATGACTGATATATTTGGAGACAAGGGTAAGAAGCCTTATCTTTCAGATCAAGAAAGGAGGAATTATATAATTAAAGCCAAAGATGCAGATGTAAAGAGAGCTATGGAAATAAAGAATTATGAATGGTTCAAAACTAAAGGTTGGCAGCACGAGATTTCAGTATTCTTGGACAAAAAGTCTAAGCTTGAAATAGAGGCTATGGCAAGTAAGGGTTTAAGATTTCTCGCATTTCAATACATTCCTGAAAAGATCAAGAATAGTGATTTCATAAACTGATCAGCCGAGACAGGTTATATCATCGTTCAATATTTTGGGTCTCGTCATCCTTTTCAAAATATTCCAAAATATCATTAAAAGTGTTTCTCTTACACGTTTTACAATATTGGTAAATAGCTGGCTGTTTGCTTATGTCGAAACTTATATTTATCACCCATTCAGTACCGCAACTTCTACATCTTACTCTCCAAGGCATAGTTTATAAGTCAACTTATGAATAAAATATATTGCTGTGAAGACGCTAGACTTAGACTGACTCATGATGAAGGGCCAAAGCTCAGAGCAAAAGAGTTTAAAACTCATATTAAAAGGAATTAATGGGAATTCAAATGAGCATACAGTACACTACGGTTGGAGATCTTAAAGTAGGTAGTTACGTGATGATAGATGGAGAACCATGTAGAGTAGTTGAAATAACCAAGGCGAAAACAGGAAAACACGGAAGTGCAAAAGCTAATGTTGTCGCAATTGGTTTATTCACAGGTCAAAAAAGATCTCTTATGGCACCTGTTGATCAGCAAGTTGAAGTTCCTATCATAGAGAAGCACGTAGGTCAGATATTGGCTGATAAGGGAGATAATCTGACAATTATGGATTTGGAAAGTTACGAAACATTTGATTTAGAAAAGCCTACTGAAAACGAGATTGTTTCAAAAATTAGACCTGGAGCAGAAATAGAGTACTGGAGTGTGATGGGGAGAAGAAAAATTGTAAGGGTAAAGTAAATTGTTAGATGGTCTAAGGGATGCAGTAAGAAAATTTTTAGGTTCCTCAGATTATGAAAAAGCAGTTAATGAATTTATAAAAGAACTTCAAATAATTCTCATTAAAGCAGATGTAAATGTCAGATTAGTAAAGGATTTGACAGACAGGATAAAGAAAAGAATAACAGAAGAAAAACCCCCATCTGCAATAGAAAAAAGAGAATGGTTTATATCAATAGTTTATGATGAATTATCTAGGCTCTTTGGTGGAGACAAGGAGCCCGAAGTCATGCCAAAGAAACTACCTTACATTATAATGCTTGTGGGCGTACAGGGAAGTGGTAAGACTACTACTTCTGGCAAACTTGCGCTTTTCTACAAGAAAAAGGGATATAAAGTAGGTTTAGTTGCTGCTGACATATATCGTCCTGCTGCATATGAGCAATTAATCCAAATAGGACAGCAGATAAATATTCCGGTTTATGGTGAACCGGGAAACAAAAATCCCATAGATATAGCAACAAATGGCGTAGAGAAATTTCTCAAAGAGAAAATGAATATTGTAATAATTGACACAGCTGGAAGGCATGGCTACGGGGAAGAAGCTAGTCTTTTAGAAGAAATGAAATCGATGTATGATAAAATACATCCAGACGATGTAATTTTAGTTATAGACGCATCAATTGGTCAAAAAGCATATGACTTAGCCTCTAGATTTCATCAAGCAAGTCCAATTGGTTCATTAATAGTGTCAAAGATGGACGGAACAGCTAAAGGAGGAGGAGCTCTATCAGCGGTAATAGCTACTGGGGCTCAGATAAAGTTTATAGGTACAGGAGAAAAATTGGACGAATTAGAAGTATTTAATCCTAGAAGATTCGTATCACGCTTATTAGGTTTAGGAGATATTGAGAGCATAATAGAGAAAATAAAGAGCGTAGAGGACTACGAGAATTTAGAAAAAAGAATGGAAGACGTAATGTCAGGTAAAACAAAATTAACTCTTAGGGACATATATAAGCAACTTATAGCTTTAAGGAAAATGGGTCCGTTAGGTAAAATATTTCAAATGTTGCCTGGTGCTGGAATATTATCACAAGTTCCAGAAGAACAATTAAAATTAGGTGAAGAGAAAATAAGGACATTTATGGCAATAATGAATTCAATGACATACAAAGAATTAGATAACCCATCCATAATAGATAAAGCCAGGATGAGGAGAATAGCAAAAGGAGCCGGTGTTACAGTCGAAGAGGTAAAGGAACTTCTTAAGCAGTATCAAATGACTAATAACTTACTTAAAATGGTGAAGAGGAGAAAAGGTCTTGCAAAACTATTTGGCGGAAGTAATCAATAAGGCTTTTGAATTATTATCAAAGTACCCTCTTTGTGACAGTTGTTTAGGAAGATGTTTTGCTAGACTTAGTTATGGACATACAAATGAGGAAAGAGGAAAGGCAATAAAACTTACTTTACTCCTCAGTTTGGATTATTCCCTTAAAGAACATAAAATTCAGGATTCCAGTCAAGTGAAGGAGATAATGTTTAATATGGGACAAATATCTTATGGTATTTTCTCTCTTTACTTCGGAGACGATTTTCAGAGTAGGTCATGTTACATTTGCAACAACAGGATAGAAGAAATTAAGAGAAAATTTTACCAAAAAGCTCTCAGTGTTTTAAGAGAGAAGGGATATAAGACTTTTGTACTTGGAGTTAGTTTGCCCAGACATATGAGGGATATTGAACAGAACTTCATAGTAGAGAACGGTTTGATATATTATGAAAGTATAAAAAACGAGATAAAGAGAGAGGTTGGAAAACTACTCACTGGGGAGGAATCAAAGCCAGATATTGATAATCCTGAAGTAGAGATAATATATGATGTAGAGTATGATACAGTTTTAGAAAGGAAGAGAACGAAGTATTATCTATTCTTTTATAACAGGTTAGTTAGAGGTATACCTTTATCAAGTTGGTATGCCAAAGGGGGACTGTCTCTAGAGAAGTTATTGAACACTCAAATTAATTCGCCATATTCAGAACCTTCTGATGTAAGAATTATAGACGACTATCCACTAATTACTGAAGTGGATCTTAACTTAAATCAAATTAATGGATTTTACTTAAAGAAATCAGAAAGGATATCTGGTACAGAACTAGACGTTATATATAATGTAAAACCTTCCATCAGAGTTTATAGAGTTACTGTGAATGCAAAAGAGGAACTGAGGGATTGTGTGAAGGTCTTTGATACTATTTGTGATATTTTTATTGAGGCTAGGGACTTCAATGAACTAAAACAGAAACTGGCTGAATTAAGAGGGGAGATTTTAGGCATAGATCTAATTTCTACCACAGGAAAAAGTAATCTACTTGCAAACAATTATATTAGACCATGAACTTGAACGTTTCAGGTAAGAGGGTTCTCATAACAGCATCCACAGAAGGGATAGGTTTAGGAATAGCGAGAACACTATCTCGTGAAGGTTGCAAAATTCTGATTACTTCAAGAAACGAATCTAAAGTGAAAAATGCGGTGAACCAATTATCCAGGTACAATCCTGAAGTATATGGTCTTCCCTCAGACTTGACTAATTTAGACGAATTAGATAAACTAATCTCTTTTGCTCTAGATAAATTAGGAGGTATAGATGCTCTAATTTTTAACACCGGAAATCCACCAAATGAGCCTTCTACCTTTGAAGTAACAAATATGTCAGACTGGGACTATTCAGTAAAACTATATCTATTAAGTGCAGTAAAGCTTACTAAGTTAGTTCTTCCAGAAATGATAAAGAATAAATGGGGTAGAATTATTTACTTATCATCATGGACAATTAAAGAACCACAAAGTATTTTTGTTTTAGCTGACGTTTCAAGGTCTTCTTTAGTTCAACTCTCAAAAATTATTTCAAAAGATTATGCCAGATATAACATAACATCAAACGTTATTCTTATGGGTAGCTTTGAAACGGAGGGTGCAAAGAAGAGCTTAAGGAAACTAGCTGAGATAAAGAGGATTCCTTTTGAAGAGCTATGGTATAGAGAAGTTCTTCAAAGATCTCCTCTAGGTAGGACTGGGGATATAGATAAGGAGTTAGGTCCGCTGATAGTATATCTTATCTCCGAATATTCGTCATATATTACAGGCTCTGTTGTTCAAATTGATGGAGGAACAACAAACGCAATCTAAATTAAAGGAGTCCTTCAACATTATCTTTACAATACTATTGGTATTATCCATTAACTAAACTATGAAAAGGTTTTTAAAGTTGTCTAATAGACTATATTAATGATAGCTATGTCAGAGAAAAAAAGAGTAAGAGTGAGAACTCCTGGAGGAAAAGAGTTAGAATTAACGCCAGAGAAAACTTGGGTGTTAGCACCTAAAGGAAGAAAAGGTGTAAAAATAGGTTTATTCAAAGATCCAGAAAGTGGCAAATATTTCAGGCATAAATTACCTGATGACTATCCAGTGTAAACTTATTATAAAATCCACCATATATTTTTTGTGAGATGAAACTAACGTTAAAAGTAAGTGGCAAGTTTTTTGATGAAGAAAACTCCGAAAATCTAAGTCTTTTGAGAGATGTGATTATTGACCTTGTGAATAACGGTCATAGGGTTGCTGTTGTCACAGGAGGCGGAGGTACTGCAAGGCGCTATATCAGTATGGGTAGGAAACTTAACCTAAATGAATCTCACCTTGATATTTTAGGAATTTTGGTATCCAGACTGAATGCCCAATTATTACTTTTCTCACTTGATAACATTGCCTATCCTAAAGTTCCGGAGAGTATTGAGGATTTTAATGAAAGATGGGCTAGTGGAAAAGTAGTAATAACAGGTGGATTTCAGCCTGGTCAATCTACAGCAGGTGTAGCTGCACTGGTAAGTGAGATAATTAATGCCGATTACTTAGTTTTAGCTACAAATGTAAATGGTGTGTATACTAAGGATCCACAAAAATTTGTGGATGCGAAACTGTTGCCTAAATTAACAGTTTCTGAACTAAAGAATATATTAGAGGGTTCTCAATCTGTAAACGCGGGAAAATATGAATTATTAGATCCATTAGCTATAAAAATTGTAGAAAGATCTAAAATAAAAGTTTTAGTAATTAATTTTAAGGACTTGAATAAGTTGTCAAACATCCTTAAAGGAAATGAGATTATAGGGAGTGTTGTAGTACCGGAGTGATAAATATGTCAATTTTGGATCAGGAGGAATTTCAGGAACTAAATAAGTATAAGGGTAAATTAGATGTGGATGTTGTAAGGAATATATTGGAAATGATAGAAGATGATTACAGAAAAAGCAACAATATTCTTTCCTCTACTATCTATGCTTATTCTGAGAACATACAATTTGTTAAGCAGAATAAAGCATTTTTTGATTTGTTGTTAAAAATATTGCAAAAATATGCGAATAAAATAGGTCTTGAGAACGTTTCAACATTAATAATAACTGTTCTATCTTAGTTTGTTTTTCGAACTTCTCTTTACAGTTTTATTTATAAATATGTTACCTAAAAAGAAACTACACATGAAAGTTGGTATATTAGATTCAACACTAAGAGAAGGAGAACAAACACCCGGAGTTGTATTTACTACCGATCAAAGAGTAGAGATAGCCAAAGCTCTTTCTGACATAGGAGTACAAATGATTGAAGCTGGACATCCTGCAGTATCGCCAGATATCTATGAAGGAATTAGAAGAATAATAAAACTGAAAAGGGAAGGGGTAATAAAATCTGAGATAGTCGCACATAGCAGAGCAGTAAAAAGAGATATAGAAGTAGGTGCCGAAATAGAAGCAGATAGAATAGCCATCTTTTACGGTATAAGTGATACTCATTTAAAAGCAAAACATCACACAACCAGAGATGAGGCATTAAGATCTATTGCAGAAACAGTAAGTTATGCGAAGAGCCATGGTGTAAAAGTGAGATTTACAGCAGAGGACGCTACCAGAGCAGATTATCAATATTTATTAGAGGTTATAAAAACAGTTAGGGATGCTGGGGCCGATAGGGTAAGCATAGCAGACACTGTAGGCGTCTTGTATCCTTCAAGAACGAGAGAACTATTCAAGGATTTAACATCTAGATTTCCTGATATCGAATTTGATATTCATGCTCATAATGACCTGGGAATGGCTGTAGCTAATGTATTGGCAGCAGCAGAAGGAGGAGCTACCATAATTCATACTACCTTGAACGGTTTAGGGGAAAGAGTTGGTATAGCTCCCTTACAAGTCGTAGCTGCTGCATTGAAGTATCACTTCGGAATTGAAGTTGTAGATCTAAAGAAACTTTCTGAGGTGGCAAGCTTAGTAGAGAAATATAGTGGAATCGCCTTACCTCCTAACTTCCCTATAACTGGAGATTATGCCTTTGTTCATAAGGCTGGAGTTCACGTAGCAGGTGTGTTAAATGATCCGAGAACTTATGAATTTTTACCACCTGAGACTTTCGGAAGAAGTAGAGATTATGTAATTGACAAATATACAGGGAAACACGCTGTTAAAGATAGGTTTGACAGACTAGGAGTAAAATTAACAGACAGCGAAATAGATCAAGTATTGGCAAAGATTAAATCTAATCCGAATGTGAGGTTCTACAGGGACGTTGATTTACTTGAATTGGCTGAGTCAGTTACTGGAAGGATTTTGAAGCCTAGACCACCAGAAAATATAATGGCATTAATTTCTGTGAAGTGTGACTCAAACGTTTATACCACATCAGTGACTAGAAGAATCGTATTAATTGAAGGTGTTAGGGAGGTGATGGAGATTTCAGGAGACTATGATATATTAGTTAAAGTAGAAGCCAAGGACTCCACAGAGTTAAATCAGATAATAGAGAGTATAAGGGCAGTAAAGGGAGTAAAATCTACTCTCACTTCGTTAATTTTGAAGAAAATGTGAACAAGGGGATGCGGGGGACGGGATTTGAACCCGCGTAGGCCTTCGCCAGCGGATCTTGAGTCCGCCCCCTTTGACCAGCTCGGGCACCCCCGCAACTAAAAAATAATAGTTGTTTAGTCTTAAAAAGCGTTACTTTCGCTCATCACCATCTACTTATTAAAACAAAGATTCAAACATGAAAAGAAGGAAGAAAGGAATATCAACAATACTTGGAGCTTTAATATTCTTACAAATTTTAGTTATATCAATTTCCATCCTCATAATAGCTCAGAATAAGATGGCTAATGCTACTCAACTGATTTCAAACAAACTCGACTTTTACGCCCAAAGTTCTCCTTTAACAATAGTTCAAAACAACGGAGGATATTTCTTGTTTAGCACAACGCCAGGTGAGAAGATCACATACGTTATTTATCCTAATGGTAACATAAAAGAAGTCAATATCCAATTACCCGTAGAACTATCTAGAATTTTAAACGGAAGTGAATGGGCAGTGGTAATTACAAATATGGGAACATGGTTTAACGTAACTAATATAAATTCTCTAGATGGAGGAAATTCATCTTCATCTTCTTTGATTTCTCCTTTTTACAGTGATTTGGGATTAGTAGTTGGTTACAATCCGTTACCAGAAACATATTTCACCCCATCAGTGATTAAATCAATAAACATAACAACTCCTTGGAATCAAAGATATGAATACGGTCTTACTGGAACTATTAACACCTTTTATGCATGGGGTATATATGGATTTTATTCACCATACTCTGGTTACACTCTAGATAGAAACGCGACCTTAATATTCCCTATAAAGGGTAATTGGTTAAATATAACATTGTATCACAATCCATTAGCTTATGATAAGTATCATTACCCAGGATATACAGCCTGGTATAACTTATATACCAATTATTCAGACCCAATAACCCTATATCTGCCCTTTTATGTTAACGGAACTCCTGAATATGTTAAGATTCCATGGAAGACTTACACAGTTGTTACCACACAATATGATACCAATCCCCTGTTCATAGTTCCATACTTCTACTCACCAGGTGCAGATATTAGGATAAGCGTATACCCATCTCCACTAGTATCACTTTCCAACAGCTCTATCAAAAACATCTCAATAATGTGGGGAAACTCACCATTAGCAAGTTGGTATTACTCATACTGGTGGTGGTATGGTCAATCATCAAATACACAAACAATTCAACTATTTCCAAATATCCCATGGAATTTCACTAAAATTGCAATAAACCCATCACGTGATATAATGCTCCAGTATATTTGGTGGAACAATAGCTGGTTACTAGTATCTAACTGGACTTTAGCTACAGGTAATTGGATTTTGCATAGCAATGGTTACACACTACCATCAATAACCTCATTATATAACATGAATTGGGTCCCCGGTTATCCAGGTTATATCGTGGTAACTGGTGCAGACTATATTATTGACGTCTCAACAGGTTAAGACATTATTTTTATTCTTATTTTTCACTTACCCGTTATGGATCCAAAAGAAATATTATCTCAATACGTCTCCAAAAGACTAAAAGGTTATAGTGTAATAGGTTTAGGTACAGGTAGAACAGTAAGGAAATTAATAGAACACTTAGATCGAGAAGGCATTCTTAACCAGTTTAAGTACATAGCCAGTTCAATAGATACTGAATTGGAGATAGCCCAGAGGGGAGGTCTAATTTTATCATTATACTCAGGTATTCAACCGGATATATACATAGATAGTTTTGACGTAGTTACGAAGGATAAAGTCATGGTTAAAGGCGGAGGTGCAGCATTATTGAGAGAGAAACTTTTATCTACTTTTTCTAAATCATCACTCTTTATTGGCGAATATAAAAAACTATTGAAGACAGAACAACACACAGTGAAGGTGCCTATAGAAATAGTTCCAGTATCTGTTATGTATATTTTGAAGAAAATTAGTCAAATAGGCTTTAAAACCAATATCAGAGAGGGAACAGGAAAAATAGGAGGAATAATAAGTGATAATGGAAATATGATAATAGATGTAGAGGTGGTAACAAATCAGCTTTGTGAATTTGACAGAACCATAAAAAGCATACCTGGAATAATAGAAACAGGCGTTTTTTGTAATAAATATGATGTGGTACTTGCAGACGAAGATGGAAGGATAGAAATACTCTAAGGTATTTACATGATTAAGTAAATGTAGCGTAAGTTAAATTTAGGCTTTTTTTAAATGGACGGTAAATTCACGATATATATAGTATCGGAAAACACACCATAATATATTGACGTAAGTTTTATATATTGTAGTTGTACAAGATATATTTCGCGGACAACCCCCCGCGGGGCACAAAAACCGCGCGGGGGGATGAAGCTTATTCATGGAGGGATGAGAAAGCTGAGGGGTCTAACCTCAGAAGTCTCATTCCTGACAGGGGAAGATTACGGGTGGTGAAAAGCCCTCCCGCCCCGATTCCGGTTGATCCTGCCGGACCCGACCGCTATCGGGATAGGGATAAGCCATGGGAGTCTTACACTCCCGGGTAAGGGAGTGTGGCGGACGGCTGAGTAACACGTGGCTAACCTACCCTCGGGACGGGGATAACCCCGGGAAACTGGGGATAATCCCCGATAGGGAAGGAGTCCTGGAACGGTTCCTTCCCTAAAGGGCTATAGGCTATTTCCCGTTTGTAGCCGCCCGAGGATGGGGCTGCGGCCCATCAGGCTGTCGGTGGGGTAAAGGCCCACCGAACCTATAACGGGTAGGGGCCGTGGAAGCGGGAGCCTCCAGTTGGGCACTGAGACAAGGGCCCAGGCCCTACGGGGCGCACCAGGCGCGAAACGTCCCCAATGCGCGAAAGCGTGAGGGCGCTACCCCGAGTGCCTCCGCAAGGAGGCTTTTCCCCGCTCTAAAAAGGCGGGGGAATAAGCGGGGGGCAAGTCTGGTGTCAGCCGCCGCGGTAATACCAGCTCCGCGAGTGGTCGGGGTGATTACTGGGCCTAAAGCGCCTGTAGCCGGCCCACCAAGTCGCCCCTTAAAGTCCCCGGCTCAACCGGGGAACTGGGGGCGATACTGGTGGGCTAGGGGGCGGGAGAGGCGGGGGGTACTCCCGGAGTAGGGGCGAAATCCTTAGATACCGGGAGGACCACCAGTGGCGGAAGCGCCCCGCTAGAACGCGCCCGACGGTGAGAGGCGAAAGCCGGGGCAGCAAACGGGATTAGATACCCCGGTAGTCCCGGCTGTAAACGATGCGGGCTAGGTGTCGAGTAGGCTTAGAGCCTACTCGGTGCCGCAGGGAAGCCGTTAAGCCCGCCGCCTGGGGAGTACGGTCGCAAGACTGAAACTTAAAGGAATTGGCGGGGGAGCACCACAAGGGGTGGAACCTGCGGCTCAATTGGAGTCAACGCCTGGAATCTTACCGGGGGAGACCGCAGTATGACGGCCAGGCTAACGACCTTGCCTGACTCGCGGAGAGGAGGTGCATGGCCGTCGCCAGCTCGTGTTGTGAAATGTCCGGTTAAGTCCGGCAACGAGCGAGACCCCCACCCCTAGTTGGTATTCTGGACTCCGGTTCAGAACCACACTAGGGGGACTGCCGGCGTAAGCCGGAGGAAGGAGGGGGCCACGGCAGGTCAGCATGCCCCGAAACTCCCGGGCCGCACGCGGGTTACAATGGTAGGGACAACGGGATGCTACCTCGAAAGGGGGAGCCAATCCTTAAACCCTGCCGCAGTTGGGATCGAGGGCTGAAACCCGCCCTCGTGAACGAGGAATCCCTAGTAACCGCGGGTCAACAACCCGCGGTGAATACGTCCCTGCTCCTTGCACACACCGCCCGTCGCTCCACCCGAGCGAGAAAGGGGTGAGGTCCCTTGCGATGAGTGGGGGATCGAACTCCTTTCCCGCGAGGGGGGAGAAGTCGTAACAAGGTAGCCGTAGGGGAACCTGCGGCTGGATCACCTCATATATTTACTCCCCCGCTAATTGGGCGGGAGGGCTTCACTAAAACTCGTAATCTTCCCTTTTACAGATGCAGTTCTCCTCTGGGGCCAGAGGGGAATGAAGTGCCTAGGGCCCATTTGGCAGGGGCATATTTGTATGTCTCTGCTAAATTAGGGCTCAATGAGGCTAGTACTAGGTAGCCACATTATAGCCGTCTAGGAGTTCTACCCAGGGGCTGAAGCCTCCCGGTGGATGGCTCGGCTCGGGCACCGAAGAAGGGCGCGGCAAGCAGCGAAATGCTCGGGTGAGGCGCAAGCAGCCGTTGACCCCGAGGTCCCCTAATGGGATATCCTGCCGGGTTTCCGGCGCTCCCGGTTTATAACTGGGAGTGGGAACCCCCCGAACGGAAACATCTTAGTAGGGGGAGGAAAAGAAATCGATTGAGATCCCCTGAGTAGGGGCGACCGAAAGGGGGACAGCCCAAACCAAACCTGCCGATGATAAGTCGGTGGGGATGTGGTGTTATGACCTCTAGCCTGAGGTTCGACCTCGGCTTTCCTAGCCTATCTAGCCGAACTCCCCTGGAATGGGGGGCCATAGAGGGTGAAAGCCCCGTAGGCTAAGGATAGGTGGAAAGTGGCTGGAGGTAGAGTACCATCCCCTGGTTTGGGGGTGGGAAGTTAGGGGACACGTGCCTCTAAGGCTAAATATGTCCCGAGACCGATAGCAAACTAAGTACCGTGAGGGAAAGCTGAAAAGAACCCCGGAAGGGGGAGTGCAAAGAGCCTGAAACCGGGTGGTTATACAGGGTGTGGCTCGAAAGAAGTGAATCCTTCCGAAGGAAAGGGGCGCAAGCTCTTAGTACGAGGAAGGGTGATCGGGGTCACGCCTTTCGTCTTGAAACACGGGCCGGGGAGTTCACATCAGTGGCGAGCTTAAGGAGATTATCTCCGAAGGCGTAGGGAAACCAAGTGCTCGCAGCCTAGTTTCTAGGCGAGGGGCAGGGTCTGTCAGGGCCTGTAGCCACTGATGTGAGGCTAGAAACCGGGCGATCTAGTCCGGGGCAGGCTGAAGGTGGGGGAAACCCCACTGGAGGGCCGAATAGGGGTTCTGACGTGCAATTCGTTCCCTTGACCTCGGACTAGGGGCAAAAGACCAATCTAGCCCGGTGATAGCTAGTTCCCCCCGAAATGCGTCCTAGCGCAGCCTCCCTAAAGGTAGCTCGCGGGGTAGAGTGACAGATCGGGGGTTCCAGGCGAAAGCCTGGGGCTTTCGGTCTAACTCCGAACCCACGAGCGCCGAAGAAGGGGGGAGTGGGTCACTCGGCGTAAGGTTGGGTGGCAAAAGGGGAACAACCCAGACCTGGGTTAAGGCCCCAAAGTCCCGGCTAAGTGCCAATGAAAAGGCGTCTCCAGCCTTAGACAGCGGGAAGGTGGGCCCAGCAGCAGCCAGCCTCTAAGGAGTGCGTAACAGCTCACCCGCCGAGGCTGGAGGCCCTAAAGATTGGTCGGGGCTCAAGCCGGGCGCCGAGACCCAGGAGGGGGTCTCTACTGGAGACCCTCTGGTAGGGGGGCGCTGTGATGGGGTAGAAGGTGGGTCGTGAGATCCACTGGACCCGTCACAGGTGCAGATCCCGGCGGTAGTAACAGCGAAGGGGGGTGAGGATCCCCCTCGCCGGAAGGGCAAGGGTTTCCCGGCAATGTTTGTCAGCCGGGAGTTAGCCGGTCCTAAGGTAGGGCCTAATAGGTACCTACCGAAAGGGAAAGGGGTTAATATTCCCCTGCCTCCCGGGTAGGTGTGGTAACGCAAGCCAGACTCCTGACGGATTGGGGTAGGGAGAGTAGGATCACCGTCCTACCCAAGCACTCAAGCCCTTGGAGAGCCGTAACGGTGAGAAGAGGGCGAAGGTGTGATGGGCCTTCCGTTAGGAGGGTTCTCCTGATCCCTAGTCCCCATGAAAAGGGAGTCTGGAGCGATCCCGGGAGACCGTACCTAGAACCGACACTGGTGCCCCTGGGTGAGAAGCCCAAGGCGTCTGAGGGGTAACCCAGGCTAGGGAACTCGGCAAATTAGCCCCGTAACTTCGGGAGAAGGGGTGCCTATCGTGGTTTAACAAAGCCACGATAGGTCGCAGTGACCAGAGGGACCTGACTGTTTAATAAAAACATAGGTCCCCGCTAGCCCGAAAGGGTGTGTACGGGGGCTAAATCCTGGCCACTGGTGGTTGGTTAAATCCGGGTTCAACCGGGCGAAGCCCCACCGAAGGCCGGGGGTAACTCTGACCCTCTTAAGGTAGCCAAATGCCTTGCCGGGTAAGTTCCGGCGCGCATGAATGGATCAACGCGGTCCCTACTGTCCCAGCCTGGGGCCTCGTGAACGCCCTGAGCCGGTGCACAGTCCGGCATCTCCCTACACCGAGAGAAGACCCCGTGGAGCTTCACCGCAGCCTGGCGTTGTCCCTCGGGCGTTTATGCGTAGAGTAGGTGGGAGGGGTCGAACCTGTCCTTTCGGGGGCAGGGGACCTGAAAGTGAAACACCACCCATGAACGCTCGAGGGACTAACCTCTCGAAAGAGAGGAACAACGTCAGGTGGGCGGTTCGGCTGGGGCGGCACTCCCGCGAAAAGATAACACGGGAGCCCAAAGGTCGGCTCAGGCGGTACAGAACGCCGCCGTAGAGCGCAAGGGCAAAAGCCGGCCTGACGTGACCCTTCCAAGTACGGGGTCACGACGCGAAAGCGGGGCCTAGCGAACGCTCGTGCCCCCACACGTGGGGGCCGGGCATGACAGAAAAGTTACCCCGGGGATAACAGGGTCGTCGCGGGCGAGAGCTCACATCGACCCCGCGGTTTGCTACATCGATGTCGGCTCTTCCCACCCTGGAGGTGCAGCTGCCTCCAAGGGTAGGGCTGCCCGCCCGTTAAAGGGGAGCGTGAGCTGGGTTTAGACCGTCGCGAGACAGGTCGGACTCTAAGGGTAGGGAGTGCGGACCGCTTGAGGGGAAGGAACCCCTAGTACGAGAGGAACAGGGTTCCGGGGCCTCCAGTTTACCGGTTGTCCGGTAGGGCAATGCCGGGCAGCCGCGCCCTGAGGGGTAACCGCTGAAAGCATCTAAGCGGGAACCCCTCCCCTAAAAGAGGCGGTCAGGCGTTAGCCGGGGCCTTCCCCTAGAAGAGGGGGTTGATGGGGTGGGGATGTAAGCTCCAAGGTCGTAAGACCGAGGAGTTTAGTCCGCCACTCCCAATCAGGCTCCTCCCTGGTGGGATTCCTAGGCGGCTATGTGAAAGTTACCTAGTACTAGCTGAGGGCTCGTGTTTCTAGTTATGTTTCAAATAGGTTTCGCAGCACATAGTGGTGAATATCCCGTAGAGCTTAAGGAGAAAGTAGATAGGTTAATAAACCTACTCAGGAAGTACTGTTTTCAGAGGAGCTTGTCTATTCTTGTAGGAGGATATTGGGGACTGATGAAGGATATTGTGGATGTTGCTATTAACAAATCTTTTAACGTTGTTGTATTTCTACCTGTAGAAAGGGAGTTGGAAGAGTTGCCAGATAAGGTTGTTAAGATATATACTGGTGCAGAATTTAGGGTTAGGTCGGTAATGCTGGTTCGTTCATCAGATGTTCTAGTTGCACTTGGAGGAGGGGTAGGAACTGAGATTGAAATTTTGATTGCATATGCAATTGGAAAGCCTATATATGTTTTAACTGGGACAGGTCTCTATACCGATAAGCTCAAACACACATTTCCGGACTTTTTTGATGAAAGGAAAATTGTGAGAGTGGTCTATTCGGATTCGGTTGAGGAAATTGCAAAGGGTGTATGTGAATCAGTAGGTGTCTCATCTAGAACGAATTATGGTTAAGAGGAATAGATTATATTTTTCTCAATAGTCTTTTTCCAATAACCTTGGGATATAATTATGGGCAATGCAAGAATGGTTGAGTAGATTACTGAGGCTACTATGAAGGTGCTCAGTGAAGATGGTATTATGTATATGGTCATTAAAAACACAATTGGTAGGAGCATTACTATAGATACTAAAAGTGAACCTAAGTTCAATGTTGGTATTTGTTGCTGTCTTTGTGGGTAAAATCTTGCATTTATAGCCATCGAGAAAATTGTGAAAGACGGTATGTTTAATAAGACCATAAGGATAGTTCTAGGGTCTGGAAACACAGAGATAAAGGGGATTAAAAGTATAATCACAGTAAGTGCTTTGGAAAATAGGAGATATCGAGCTAATCTTAATGGCGAAAATATTGTTGCATAAAGCCATATTGGTTCCATAATAAATATTGAGCTAGTTAAAAGCGAGGCTATTGATAACACTGATAAAACCAAGAAGATACGAGTTAAAAACAGGTCTGGTATTATATGGTATTTTGAGAGTATAGCTAATGTTAAAGCAATTAGTATTGTGAGTGGTAGTATTTTCCAAATTTCAATCCTTTTTGTAAGGAATGTAGGTACGCCAAATGCAGTGTATGCTCTTCCACCCAACTCCAGTATTATTAAATTCTTTTTTAGGAAGGCTAAGAACGGGTGCAGGTTTTTGAATGAAATGCTATTTTTGATTATTGTACTTTCCTTAGGTCCCTCATACATATTTATGAATTGGGATAGGTTAAACCTATATATAGATAAGATGGCTACTGCTACTGTAAAGACAGCTAGTATAATAAGTGATTCTTGCTGTCTACTGTAAAGTGCTAGTAACGGGCTAATCGGTAGCCCAAATATCCCAGAGTTAAACCACAGCAAGAGGATTACTATAAGTAGTGCTCTCTCTATCCTCGTAAATTTATACACTAGGATAGGTAAAGATCTTGTCAGAAGAGATAGTAGTACGATAATTTCTATTGATGCTAATAAGTCCCCGTAGTTTGCGTATATGGGTAGAAGGATGTAAAATAGTAATAGGTTAATTAAGGTGGAGCTTATTGTTAGTGATATGGTTATTTGTTTCTGTGATACAGGAAGCTGAAGCAAGAAGTCTATGTCACTCTTGGTTAATAGTCCAAATCGTGGGTTGAGTAATGGTAATACAAGTATTATGGACGTGTAGATTATTGTAAAGGAATTGTAGAATGCTTGAGAAGGATCATAGACAAAAGATGTGTGAAAATTTTCCTGGACGTAAAAGCTGGGTGTTGATAACATTGAGGAATATATGCTGGTTAAGGTCGAAAATAATCCTAGTAATATATACAGTGTTAGCACTGTCTTCGGTATTCTTGTGAACAGGAAGAATTTTACAAGTTTTGGAATCAATTACTACACTCCCATTAGTTTTGCTACCACACTTTCTATTGGTTCATCTTCTCTACCTAGGGATTTTAACTGTTGAATTGACCCTACCCACACTACCGAACCATGGGAGATAACTATCACATGATCTGTTAGCCTTGTGGCAATTGACATTATATGAGTGGAGATTAGGAACGTAGCATTAACTAATGTTTTGAGGTATTTTATCACTCTTTCTTGTGTTGGTATATCAAGGTAGTTTAAAGGTTCGTCAAGTAGTATTATCTCGGGATTATGCAGTAAAATTAAAGCTAACGCTAATTTTTGTTGATTACCCCTTGATAATTTTCCAGCTTGCATCCTTTCATAAGGTCTTAAATCTAGTATATCTATTAAATTTTCAATTCTATTTTGCCCATCTCTTAAGCCTCTCAATGAGGCTATATATTCTAGGTTTTCTCTGACAGAAAGTATTCTATAGGGTGTAGGATCTTCAGGTAAATATCCTAGGATCCTTTTTACTTCTATTGATGTTGGTTTCATACCCTTGATATATACTTCTCCACTATCGGGAGAAAGTAATCCAGCTATAATTTTCATGGATGTCGATTTTCCCGCTCCGTTGGGACCTAATAACGCATATTTACCGCCACATGGTACAGAGAAGGAGATGTTATTTAATGCAAGAAGAGTGTCAAAACGTTTTATTACGTTATTTACTGTTATGCATTCCATATAATTTGATACTATAGAGCGATACTATTTTGTTTTTTGGTTAGTCAATAATTAGTTCTAAAACACACAACTAAATAGTACCAGATGTAACCAGTGTAGCTAGTGTCTGTAGATCAAGGTCCTTTCACATAACTTATTCGTTCTGAAGGCTGACTTCCTCTCAGCCTTAGAGGGCGAGGCTTTCCTCTGTAATAAGGATATTACTTGATATTTCGTTTTATAAATTGTTTGTAATCAAGCTTTCCAAGAGATATGATAGGTAAACTGTTATTGTTTATGATAATAGTGATAGTCGGGATCCTAGCATTTGAGTATCTACCAAGGGCTATACAGATTAATAATGTGTTAGTTACAACAAATGTTACTACATACACTTCTGTTAGTGAGATTAATAACTTCACAGTTACAATTGAATCTAATACTACAGTATCTATGTATACAAAGTCATTTTCATTAAGCAAACCAGTGAATTTGACGGTAATCTTATCTTCAAACAAGCCACTAAACATAACTATACTGAATGACGGTAAAGTAGTTCTTTCTGAATATTTAATGAAATTGAATAAATCTTTCTCCAATATTAGTGGTGTTCTCACCCTTAACTTATATAATTTTAATTCCACTGTGAGATTAAGCGTGATTTTATCAAGCTAAGTTTTTTACCTGAAAACTTTGATTCTTTTTTATATGTACTACGATGCTCATTGTCATTACATCTCTTTACGAGATAAGAAGTATGATGAATTTGTTATAGCAGCTGTTTCTATGGATTACGACTCATCGTTAAGTACAATAAGCCTAAAAAACGAGAAGATTTTGGTTGGAGTTGGTATACATCCGTGGAATGTTCACAACGAGAATTTGGATAGAGTTTTGAAATTAACTGAGAAAGCTGACTTTATAGGAGAGGTGGGTCTTGATTACAGGTTTGCAAAGGCTGATAAGCAGTCGCAAATAAAGTATTTTCAGGCATTTGTGGATAGAGCAGTAAATCAAGATAAGTTAATCAATGTTCATGCTCTCGATGCATGGAGGGATTCCTTTAATATATTAACCAGGAGTGGAGTTAAAAGAGCTATATTCCATTGGTATACCGGACCAGACGATTTATTGAAAGATATTGAAGGTGCTGGTTATTATATAACGATAAACCCCTCTGTATCTTTTCAACAAAAACATTTAAGGGTATTAGAGAAGGCTCCTTTGGAGATTATTCTAACTGAAAGTGATGGAGGGTATGAGTATAGAGGTAAAATGCTAGAACCTACAGATATCCCCGTAGCTCTAAAGGTAATCTCTAAGGTCAAAGTTGTTGACGAGGAGGAATTAAAACGTATAATAGAAAGGAATTTTAAAAATGCATTTGGTGGTGATTAGAAATATCAAGTGGTGTAGCAGTTGTTACTGGGGCTTCAAAAGGAATAGGTAAGTCTGTGTCAAAAGCACTTAAGGGTGAGGGTTATATAGTTGTGTCGTTATCTAGGTCGAGGTCTGAAATAGGAGACTTAATTTATGAAGTAGATGTAACTAATAAGGAGGAAGATTTTAGAATAATAAATGAGGTAGTGAGTAAGTTCGGTAAGATAGACGTCTTAGTTAATAATGCAGGTTTTGGAATCTATGGGTCCTTTCTCGAAACGCCTTTAGATGAGGAGGAGTATATGGTGAAAACGTTGTTCTTGGCTCCAATTTACTTTACTAAAGCTGTATTACCGCATATGGTTAAGAGAAGGAGCGGAAGTATTGTAAATATAGTTTCTGAAGCTGCATATGTTACTACTCCTAAGTTATTAGTTTATTCTGCTGCTAAGTCTGCTTTAGCTAGCTTTACTAATGGATTATGGGCTGAAATGAGAAAGTATAATGTTAAAGTGAGTGGAATTTACCCAGGACCTGTCAAAACTAACTTTACCTCGCATCCATCGTTTAGCAAAAATACAGCATCAATCTTTGATAAATATGCTGTAGAACCGGAGGAGGTAGCTAATGCAGTTATTAAGGGGATAAAAACCGGCAAAAGGGAGATATACGTTCCATCTAAGCTAAAGATTGACCCTTATATTCTTAAACTTTCTATGGCTTCCCAGAGTTTCACATATGGAATAGTTTCGAGATATTTTGATTAAAATATGAGCAAGATATTTCTATATGTTCAAAAGTTATAGTATATTTTAAGATTATATAATATCTGTTATAAAATCTTCATTTTATTACAATTATTCATTAGAGAATAATGAAGATTAAAGTAAAGACCCTTCAGTTTTATTAATTTTGTTATAAAGGAATTAAGTATGCGTGTATTATGCTCTATTAGGACTCTACTATTGCTAGTATTGATTGGATTAAGTTTTGTAACTTTAACATCAGGAGGTCTAATATTTCCAACTTCTACCCTACCAAATTTGCCAATATCATTAAGCCAATCAACTGCAGTATATTATAATGGGAGTATTTATGTTATAGGTGGCTTGACTTCAGGTGCACTCTTTGTCAGTTCAGTATATATTTTTCAAAATGGGAAATGGATTGTTGGTCCTCCTTTACCTTTCGATTTAGCTGAAGCTGGTGGTGTAGTTTTAAATAATAACATCTATGTTGTAGGTGGGCTAAACGAGAGCGGAATTTTTAGCGGTATACTTGTGTTTAATGGAAATAATTGGCATACTATTTCTACCTCAATGCCAGTTCCTGTTTATGGTGCAGTTGTTTTTGCGTATAATAACCAAATATATGTGATCGGTGGTATGAACACAACAGGTTTTACTTTAAGCCCACCATTACGTTTGATTCAGGTATACTCATTAAATACTAACTCGTGGAGGATAATAGGTTATGCACCAGAACCGATGGGATATTCTGGCTACTATTTTAATGGTAATGCGCTATATGTTGTAGGAGGTTATGTCGGTTATGCTAGTGGATCAAATCAGGTGTATATGTATTTTCCTTCCAATAACACTTGGGTTTCATTACCCCCACTGAGAACTAATGTGTATGCTAATGCTGTAGGATATTACGGTGGAATTCTCTATAGTGTAGGTGGTTATTATTACAATAGTTTAGGTCAATTCATACCAGGTGCTATATACTATATGAACACTTCATGGAAGCTATCTGACTTTAACGAGAATATACCTACTGTATATAGTGCATATGTTCAAGTAGGAAATAAGTTATATATTATTGGAGGTCTAGATGCAAGTAAGGGTTTTGTAGCTACTTCAGCTTTTCAGGAAGTATCACTAATTCTTCCACCACCAAAGCCTGTAATTAAATTCGCTCAGGCTGGTAATAGTAGTATAAGTTTATCTTGGTATGATACCAACACAAGTGGTTACTATATACAGTGGTGGAGTTCTGTAAATTATAATAAGTCTACCATAAATGTAGGCAATGTTTCTTCTTATCTTTTCATCAATTTGACTAATGGCGTGACGTATTATTTTAGAATTATACCGTACAATCAAGCCGGTAATGGTACAAGTTCAGATATTGTTTCTTTAATACCTGGAGCTGTGCCTGATTCGCCGTCAGTGAAGGTGATTGTTGGGGATAGGAACGCTACAGTAATATGGTCTAAACCATATAATGGAGGTTTTCCAATTCTAGGTTATTATCTTACAGTAAAAACAGAAAACTCTTCACGTACAATAAATGTTGGCAATGTGAGCAATTATACTCTTATAAATCTCATGCCTGAAGTTCTATATGAGGTTATGGTTACAGCCTACAATAAGCTTGGTAATAGTAGTCCTGGTATAGCTAATTTTGTCGCATTAACTACAGCATCTATATCAGTGAGTATCTACAAAAATGCCAATGGTGTTTTGATTTCATGGAACAGAACCAAAAATACAACTTACAATTTACTTATATTTAATAAGAGTGGAAAGATTGTAGTAAACATTACCACTACAAATACTTCGTACTTTGCGCGCATTCCGTATGGAATATATAACGTCACCATAAGGGCAACTAATCAAGTAGGAACTAATTCCACATCATTTCGTATAATATTTTATGTACCACCATTGATTCCTTTAGTAAAATTCTCTATAATTAATGATTCCACTGTGGATTTAAAATGGAATAATGTTACTGGTGCTACTTTTTACTTAGTTTATGTTAATTCGACCTTAATAGCTAATGTTACTTCGGATTCATATTCTCTAAATCTAACTCCGGGCTTCCATATAATAAGAGTAGTAGCAGCCAATCCAATTTATAATTCTTCTCCCGCTAGTTTGGGTATATTAGTTCAACAGCATAGTATAATTTCTAGCATCACCACGATTGATACGGTCATAGATACTGTAACTACTGTGATGTCAGGAATTAACATTAAGACTGCTATTATTATAATCGCTATTGTTATAGTGGTTTTAGCCATTATAGCTTTCCTTCTAAGAAGAGGAGGTGGTTATGGGGCCGCCGGGATTTGAACCCGGGACCACCAGCGTACTGGTGGTTAGGGAAATATCCCCAGGCTGGCATCCTAGTCCAAGCTAGACTACGGCCCCACTCTAAGTTAAAAGTCATTTAAGGTTTAAAAATTAATGCTTTTATAATACTATTACTTTCAGCATACTCTCTAACATCCTTTCATTTTCCTTAAATTCTTGTCTTATACATAAGGTTAAAGTGGTAATACATGGTGTTCAGAATATATAAATAAACTGAGAAGATTTACAAAGGGATTGAGCTGATGCCGGTAAAATATGTTTGCAGAAACTGTGGATATACACTCTATAACTTTGATAAAGTGGGGCAAGACTTTTATGGCGTTAGAACACCCTCAGAGATACGATCAATATTTGGTGGTAAATGCCCGAGATGTGGTAAGCCTTTAAACGCTCCTGCGATTGAGGATGTCAGGATCATTATGAAAAAGAAGATAACTATAACAATAGAATAATTTTTTCTAAAGGATAACCAAGTGAATACATTTTTGCAAGATCATATCTTTTAAACCAGGATAAGATAGAAGTTACATTTTTAGGATTTGGTTTAATAGTTGCTGAATCATAATCAATTATATACACATCTTTTTCATTCGCTAATACATTCTTGTAGGGTCTCGATAATTCTTTATGTTCTATTCCTTTTAGCTCTAACATTCTCGCCTTGATAAGTATTTTTCTAATAGTTTCTACATTCTCTTGCCTAGTTAAATGTCTTCCCATAATGTATTCCATTAATATAAAGTTTTCTCCATAGAGATAGACTTTTGGTGAAACTGGGTAGGCAAGTTGCTGAATTTTTGCCTCAATCTCTAATGTTTCTTTTGGCGAATCAGTCCTCCGAATTTTAATTACCTTATTCTCGTCAAATAAGGCTACTATTCCAGTTTTTCCCTTTCCTATCACATTTATATCTGGTCTCAGCTTAACACATCCAAAGGAATAGAGTGAGTTTATACCATTTGCCCGTAGTTCTTCTTCAATTTCTGCAGAATATGAAGGGTAAATAAAATATTTAATGTCAATACTTTTCATGTCTGCATCCATGTAGGTCTCTTCCTTAGAAATTTATGTAATTCTTTGTCATCCTGATTTATGTCAGAAAGCCACGTCATCTGTACAGAGAAATTCTCCTTAAAACTTAAGCTATTCAGTACAATTTTCTCTAGGTTTGTTTCTCTCCTTTCCTTAAGCGAGTATAATCTTCCGTCTTCTCCTACCCAAACATAATTATTCTTTTTCATGAAATTATCTACACCATTCACGTAAAAGTAAGGTCCTTGATTTAAATAATATCTGGAGATATTCTTGTCTTCGATTTGGACAGCGATTTTAACTGTTTGAGAGTTTCCCCATGCTCCTATATCAATGAGCGAAAAACCTGCTGTCTTTATGGCATTCTTTAACTTTTCTACGTTCTTCCATACTTGTCCCCAAATTATATCCTCTACACTTTTTTCCTTAAATTCGATCTTAATTAATAATACATCTCCTATAATTTCCTCCGCCTTGATCTCAGTGGGAAAGAAAAACTCTATCGATGGTTTTTCAATGAAAATTTTTGATGCTAATGAAAAGACAGCAATGTTTCTTAATGATACAGCTGAGGCAGTGTTTCTTTTAGGATCTACAGGATCTGGTATTTGTAATGGTTCATCAAAGTCTCTTTTTGGTTCAACTAGATTTAGTTTTATGGGTGGCTTCCAGGTCTTTGCACTTTCTAACACTTTTCTGAAATTGCCATAATAAATAGTTAGTAATTCTGCCACATATCCAGAAAAGCCTTTTACCTTTATTTCAGCTCCATAAACTCCTATTCCCTTCATAAATTGTTTTAATAGTCTCACTTCATCTTTTCCCTTTTCATCTAAATGAGTAGTTACAAACTTAGTATGAAATGGAGTTCTATCTGCTGCAGTTATTGCATCCTCTCCGCTATCTATCTTTAATGCAGGTACAACGTCTACTTCTACGTTGTTTATTTTCAGGATAAGGTATGGATGTTCTGCAAATGCAATTTCATAATTTAGATCTTTAAATACCTGAATAAGTTCTTTAAGAGATTTTTTCTTTAGATATTCTTTTCCTACTTCTTTTGGATAAAAGACAAAAATATCAATATCAGTGTCTCCCTTAAGCCAAGTACCCTTTCTAAAGGAGCCTTGTATTTGTGCATCAAATCCCTTTAACCTAGATAAGACTTCCTCAGCCACTTTCTCTAATCGTTCTCTATCTCTATCGTCAGGTCTTATTAGTTCTAAAACTTTCTCCTCCACCGACATTTGACTCCACTTCCAGTAACGGTTCGTATATGGGACCTTTTTGTGTTAATGTACTCTTATATAAAGTAAATTTCTCCACTGTAAATTCTCCGAAGTCTGTGCCTTGGTACTCATTTATGACTTGGATTAGATTTTGCATATTTCTAGGTCCTCTAACTCTTCCTATTGTTAAGTGGGGCGAAAATTCTTTCTCTTCATCTGGTCTAATTCCTCTATTAACTAACTCTTTATAAATCGAGCCACGTATCATTCTTAACTCAATTGCACCTTCATCTATTCCTACCCAAACTACTCTAGGTTTTCCAAGACTCGGAAAAGCTCCTGTACCATGAAGCCTGACCTTAAATTTGTTGAAGGAAATTCTCTTTAATCCGTCTTTTATTAATTCCAATTTATTTTCATGTACCTCTCCAATAAATACAAGTGTAATATGGATATTCCAAGGTTCTACTAATTTAATATCAGCCCCAGTTCTATTTATAGCCTGCATTAACTCATTTATTTTTTCATAGTTTGGCACATTAACACCTGTGAAAAGTCTTAGCAATTTTAAATTCCCCTATTCTGACATTTTTTGTGGTCACTAATTAAAATAATTGCAATTACCGGTATGCCTGGTTCTGGTAAGGGGCAGTTAAGTGACTTATTTCGGAAAAGAGGAATAAAAGTCATTGTAATGAGTGATGCACTCAAAGAGAAATATTATAGAGATGCTAAACCAGGTGAAAAACTAATGGATTTCGCAAAGAGGATGAGAGAAATATTTGGCAAAGGCGTTGTAGCAAAGCTCTGCATAGAGAAATTAAATGGGACAGAAGATGTAGTTGTGATAGACGGAGTAAGAAACTGGGAGGAAATTGAGGAATTCGAAAAAGTTGGAAAAGTTATAATCATAGCTGTTCATGCATCACGTTCTATCAGATATAGTAGATTGATGAATAGGGGAAGAGAGGATGATTCTACGAGTCTACATGATTTAATGAAGAGAGATTTTGATGAGTTACAGATGGGTATAGGTACTGTTATCGCTCTGGCAGATTATGTTATTACTAATGACTCGAGCATAGAGGAATTTAATAAGAGAGCGGAAGATTTAATCAATAGATTACTATGACTAGGGTAATAGTGGAGGCTGTAGTTAAACCCTCAGAAGATAAGGACAAAGTTATTAATGCGATACGAAATTTCTTTGATTTTGATAAGATCAGAGAAGAAGAACATGGCATGGAAAAGCTACTTATAGCTGAGTCAAACAGTCTTACATCGTTACTAAAACTTCATAGATTATTGAGAGAACAGAGGATACTTGATGCCGCAAGAAAGTACTTAATGAAGAGTATTGTTGGGTCTAGAATAACTTTCATGTTGAATAAACAAGTTGCAGCTATAGGCAAATTATCATTTATAGATAAAGAACATGAATCGCCTTTAGGTCCCATAAAAGTCACTATCGATTATAAGGATCCAGTGATAGTTGTAGATTGGTTGACGCCCAAAACCGCAAAGGGTGTTCCGTTATGGGAAAACACTATTCCTCCTGAAGAATAAAATATGATAACGGTTCAGGTAAAAATGTTCTTTCAAATATCTTCTTTGCTTCTTTAAGCAAAGGTTCAGTGGTTTCATATCTTCCACTTATATGGTATAGCGCTAACCTCTTTACATCAGCCTTCGAAGCTATTTCAGCTGCATCAGTGCAATTTGAATGCCCGAAATCATGGGCTTCCGGTTCATTAAGGAATGTGGAATCGTGAATCAGTAAGTCAACTCCCTTTATTGCGCTCAATACGCTATTGCATGGTGCAGTGTCCCCAGTATATACTATGCTTAATCCTTTCTTCACATACAAATAGTCTTCAGGAAGAAAGACTTTTGTATCTATTTCTACTCTTTTCCCCTCTTTCAATTTTCTTATAATTCTCCAGTCTGTTACTCCCTCTTTCTTTAATCTTTCCGCATCTACTTTTATTTTATCCTTCTCCTTTATTAAGAAGCCATAAGACTCTATTGTATGACATGTCCTAAATGTTGTTATAGTTAAATTTTGATCCTCATAACTTTGTATAAATTCAGTCTCAAATCCTGGTTTAAAGTAAGTATGTTTGTAGCTTGATTTTAAGTAATCCTGTAAAGTTGTAGGTCCCATCATAAGAAGCTTTTGTTGTCTAGAATACATAGCCATAGTTTGGATGATTCCTGGTAATCCTAATACATGGTCACCATGAAGATGAGAGATGCCTATTAACTTAAGTTTCATGAAGCTTATCGAGTGTTCAATCATTTTATTTTGTGTTCCTTCACCACAATCTAATAGTATTTCAAAGCCCTCTCTCCTTATTAATATTCCTGGAAGCCCACGTTTGTTGGGTGCTCCTCCACCAACACCTACGAATATTATCTCAAACATTACTTTCTTACAACATATATAGCCCTGCTTAAACTTTTATGCTCAAATACAGTGTGAATTTTTATCTGTTTAAATCCGTAACTCTTTAGAGTATCTCTCCAATCAAACCTAGAATCTGTGGTAAAAATTAAATTCTTTGTAATATTTGATGCCTCTGCAAAGAAATTCTGATAAAGTTCTGATAATCCTTTGGGAGTAAAAGATCTACCGTAAGGTGGATCTGTAACTATAGCTTCACTTCTTGTTATGGGTAAGGTATTAGTATCTGCATGTATTAATTCACATTCATAATGGAAATAATCCAGATTGATTTTAGTATTTTTAATCATTTGTTCATCTATATCTATGCCAATACATTTAAGTCCTAACCAATTAGCTTCAATCAGTATAGTACCAGTTCCTACAAAGGGATCTAGCACATTAGATCTAGATCTAGAAAGATTTAACATAAGCCTTGCCAGTTCAACATTAAGTGATCCAGATCTGGTGTAGGGGCGTTTTGAATGTCTAGCAATACTCTCTGTGTCTTTTTCAGCATATCTTTCACCAACAACTATTTGTCCTTCAGAAACTATTACATCTAATTTATTACATCTTTTTGAGAGACTTATAGACTTAATTAATTCCTCATAGACATTTTTTGCATATTCTTTATCTTCTCTAGAAGGAACGTGAAGATCAACGGAGTAACAGTTACCCTTTATATCGCCCTTTATCTTTTCAATATCATTACTTACACTAATCAATTTACCTGACACTTTAATAAGAGCGGATCTTCTTGCTATATACGGATCTCCTTCATATAATGATATCCCATAAAAATATGAAATGTCTTTACCGTTTAATGCTCTTAATTCGTCTAACGCTAAAAATATATTACTTAGATTTAAGATAGCGTAGTTCATATTTTTCTCGCTATCGATTCTGATACGTCTACTATCGTTACCTTACTCGTATCTTGAGGTATAGTATTGGTTGTTATAATTTCCTTTATTCCTGCGTTAATCAATCTATCATAAGCATTCTCGACAAATAGGGAGTGGACTGCAGTGGCTATTACTTTTTTTGCTCCTTTTGAGTAAGCTATTTGCGAGGCTTGAACCATGGTACCTCCTGTACTTATTATGTCGTCAACAAGAATGACCTCCTTCCCATCTAGTCTTAAATCTGGCAAGTTTGTGACTCTAACTTCTCCTGTGGTTAAGTCTCGCTGTTTTTCTAGGTAACTATAGTCACACCCAAGTTCTTGAGAAAGTCTTTTTGCTCTGTTTAATGCCCCCTTATCTGGGGCAAGAACAAAAGGATTAGTCACTTTCCCATTTATTACCCTTGCAATATCCGGTATAGGATCTGCGATTTTTACCTCCCCATCAAAGTACTGTAATTCTTCATAACGATGAGGCTCTACTACCATTAATGAGGTTGCGCCTGTCTTTTTGATTAGATTAAGGACAGTTTTTATGCTAACGGCTTCTCCTTCCTTAAATCTTCTATTTTGCCTGGAGTAAGCTAGATAAGGTATAATTACTGTTATCTTATTAGCTTTCATATCGTTTAACGTTTCCAGAATAAAGAATAGCTCTATTAGATGTTTATCCTGGGGCGGGTATAATGACTGTACTACTAGAACGTCCTCTCCCAGTAACCTCTCAGGAATTCTAATGTAAGATTCTCCATCAGGAAAGACTTTATGTTCTATTTTTACTAGTCTTGATACTAGCAATTTAGATAATCTTTCATCTATCCAGTTTGTTGCGGTTCCACCTATGATAATCATTAAAGTATTTAATTCTAACTAGCTTTTAAGATTAAAAGAAATGTACTTTATATTTGTACTAGGAACTGCAGGTTCAGGTAAGACCACTTTAGTTAAGGCTTTACAAGATTACCTGTTAAACAACGAGTTAGACACAGCAATAATTAACCTAGATCCAGCAGTGGAAGTATTGCCTTACAAACCAGATATTGATGCCAGAGAGTACGTTGATGTATATGATGTGATGAATAAGTATGAATTAGGTCCTAATTCCTCATTAGTGATTTCCGTAGATTTACTCTTAACTAAAGCTAAAGAGCTCAAAGAAGATCTAAATCAGCTTCAAGCCAATTACGTTTTAGTTGATACTCCTGGTCAAATAGAACTTTTTGCATATAGGGACACAGGTAAAATATTATCATCGTTTATAAGCGAAGGAAGTAAATCAGTATCAGTTTTCCTATTCGACTCATATTTAAGCAAAGACCCTAAGAGCTTTCTATCTTTGTTTCTATTATCTAGTTCCATAAAGTTCAGAATTGATATGCCGCAGATATCAGTATTATCTAAGGTAGACCTCCTTAGTAGTGATGAATTAGAAAGGATGAGGAGTTGGATTGAAGATGGCTCTATAATAGATGAATTAGGTTCCATTGACGAGTATTCTTTTGAGCTTGTGAAGACTATCGTGGAGAACTTAGAGAGTTTTCCTATTCCTGTATCTTCAACTAATTTCAGTGGCTTAGACCAATTATATGCTGAAGTTCAAAAGATCTTAGCAGGGGGAGAGGATTTTGAAACAGAGGAACCGAACCCTAGGCTTTAAAATTTTAACATAAATTATATTTTACTTGACATGAAAGTTAAAGTAGTAGACGCCTTAGGGTTTTCTTACATTTTTAAGACCTTATCGCAGTATGTGAGTGAGGCAACTCTTTTGTTTGGAAGTGACGGGTTCAAAGTTAAGGGAATGGATCCTTCTAAGGTTGTTTATATCGACATATTCGTGCCTAAAGATTACTTTGAGGAATATAATCTGGAAAACGAGATGAAAATTGGTGTGAGCTTGAAGGATGTTAATGAAGTAATAAAAAACGTATCTAAGGAGGACATATTATATTTAGAACTTGAAAAAGATAAGATTATGTTTACATTAGATGGTGAGTACCTAAGAACGTTTTCTTTACCTGTCTTATCTCCCGATGAGGTTGAAACTCCAAGTATAAATCTTGAATTTCCATTTAGAGCTAATATACTGACTTCCACCTTCGGTGATCTGTTGGACGAATTTGATCAAATAGGGGGTGACTCAATTAAGTTTAAAGCACAGAACGGAGAACTTTATCTTTCTGTGATGGGCGATATGGGAGAATCTATCGTGGAGCTTAGTTTAGAAAATGGTGGCTTGTTGGAAAGTACAGGAACTGATGCAGAGAGTTTGTATGGTCTTGAGCATGTTTCAAACACTACTAAGATGAGAAGACCTTCAGATACGTTAGAAATTGCATTTGGTTCACAATTACCATTAAAATTAAGATACAATCTTCCAAAAGGGGGTTATGCAGATTTCTATATCGCTCCAAGGTCAGAGTAAGATTATTTATCAGATTTTTAGAAGTTATTACGAGAATGCTGTATTGGAGTTACCACAAGATATAGAGCTTAGGGAATTCGCATATCAACCCTTCAATTCTGACACATATGTCAGGCATTTAACCTTTTCAAGTGTGGACGAGTTAAAAAGTTTCATTTTATCTAATGTTCCACTTCATTTGTATTTTTCAGCGGCAAGATACCAGATTCCGTCTGCCAAAGAAATGGAGCAGAAAGGCTGGTTAGGATCCGATCTACTATTTGATCTTGATGCTGATGATATATGCGAGATTAATGTAAGAAGATTTTGTGACGGAATGGAAATTTTATCTGAAACCTGTGATGGTGAGATTAGGGAGATAAGTGAAATTACAGTTGATTGTATCAATAGAGTTTTTGAAAACGCTCTAGTTTTAAAGGACATTTTGGTACAAGACTTTGGGCTTAAACCTAGGATCTTCTTCTCTGGAAACAGGGGGTTCCACGTTAGAGTAGATTGTTATAATGAATGGGCGAATCTGGAGTCAGAGGATAGAAGGGAGATAGCTGAATATATAATGTCTCCTTCTCCGCCTTATGAGTCAAATTCTGAATCAAGCCCTGGATGGTTAGGCAGATTTGCTAGAGGTATAAATGGAGTTAAGATAGACGAACAAGTCACTATAGATCCTAAAAGATTAGTGAGAATACCTGGCTCCCTGAACGGTAAAGCAGGTCTTAAAGTTGTTGAAATTATAAATGATAAGTTTGAATATGGCGAGTATCTATCTCCTTTTGATGGAATTGTGGCGTTTCAATCTAACCTTTCGGGAAAATTTAATGTATTAGGACATCAAATTGAATTGAGGAGAGGAGAAGTAATCAAACTATCAGCAAAAACTGGAGTGTATTTAGCACTTAAGGGCTATGGGGTGATAAAAGCATATGTTAGATGAGATGGTAATGAATGAACTTAGGAAAGAGGAGGAGATCTCTGAAATACGCACAGAGGACTTAGAAAAATACATTCATAACCTGAGAAAACTCAGAGTAAAATTTACCGATGATATTCATAAAGCTGAAGTCTCTGTTTATGAAGAATTAGCAGAATCACTTTTTGAATTAAGAATTTCTAAGGCTATTGAGTCTATTCAGCCTAAGGGGTTTGATAAAGAATTATTAAGTTTAATATTCATAATGAAGAATATTTACAAGAATTATCTGTCTGGTAATTACTATACTAAAGACGGAAAAATATTATGTAAAGTTGCTAATCAACTTAGTTATAACAATATCATACTGAATTCTGGTGATTTTATTCTTCTACCTCTACATCTTGTCCTATTACTATCGACCGCTGGATTTATTACTCCTTTAGAAGTAGTGAATAGAGATGAAAGTTCCTAAAGTTATTAAGACCTATTGCCCTAAGTGTAAGACCCATACTGAGCACTCAGTCTCACTATACAAAGGTGGTAAAAGAAGGAGTTTAGCTGAAGGTCAGAGAAGATATGAGAGAAAGAATGTAGGTTACGGTAGCAAGAGAAAACCAGAGCAAAAAAGATTTGCAAAGACGACTAAGAAACAAACATTAGTCCTAAAATGCCAGAAATGTAGTTATACTATTGTAAAGGAAGGTATGAGGTTAAAGAAGTTAGAGCTAGTAGAGGTGGTCAAATGAAGGCAAAGTTTAAAATTCTTATACCGGAGCCAAAGAGCAAATTTATCAGAGTTAAATGTAGGCAATGCAACAATGAACAGGTGATATTCTCTAACGCCACATTTCCAGTAAGATGTTTATCATGTGGAGCTCAAATTGTAATTCCCAAGGGTGGTAAAGCAAAAATAGAGGGAGATACAGTAAGAATACTAGGTTAAAATGATATACAACAGAAACAAGTTCCCATCAGACGGAGAAGTTTTAGTTGCAACGGTAAAACAGATTTTTGATTATGGAAGTTATGTTTATTTAGATGAGTATTCTAATCTTCAAGCTTTTCTACCTTGGAGTGAGATAAGCAGTAGATGGGTAAAAAATATACGAGATGTATTAAAAGAAGATAGGAAAATAGTTGTAAAAGTAATAAGAATAGATAGGAAAAAAGGAACAGTGGACGTTTCTCTTAAAAAAGTTACAGAAGATGAAAAGAAGAAAAAGATGATGTTATGGAAGAAGACACAAAGGGTTGACAAGATATTGGAAATAGTTTCACAAAAATTAGGTAAAAAAGAAGACGAAGCATGGAGAGACATAGCCTTTAAATTAGAGGAGAAATACGGAAACGCTTTTGACAGTCTCCTGAAAGCGTATAAGGAAGGAGATAAGATACTTAAAGATGCAGGAGTTCCAGACATATGGATAAAACCACTGATGGAAGAGATAGGTAAACATATTGAAGAGAAAAAAGTGAAAGCCAGTGATGTAATATCGTTAAGGACTATTGATCCTGGTGGTGTTGAAAAAATTAAAAAAGTAATTGACACCGCAGTTGAAAAAATAGATGACCTTGATGTAGAAGTTAAAATATATACAATAGGTGCTCCCAGGTATAGGATTGATGTAATAGGTACAGATCAGAAGTTAGTATCAAATGCTTTACAGGAACTAATCAACTTGATTAAGGAGATAAGCCAGCATGAAAATGTAACGTTCTCGGTGGTTAAGAAGTGAAATCCAAAATAAGAAGATGTAATAAAGACTATACTTATACAATGAGAGAAAGATGTCCTACTTGCGGTGAAAAGACTCTTATACCAATACCTCCTCGTTTTTCTCCAGTAGATAAATATGTAAAATATAGAATCGAATTAAAAAAGGGTGTAAAGTTAAGCTGTTGAAATTGTAGATGGAATTATAACGTTTGGCATAACGAATTGATATATATAGACCATAATGTATACTACAGCCTCTCCTCCTAACGCGTTAGTTGCAGATAAGGGGAATAATGCTATATACACTGGTTTGAAGTACATTAGATTCACTCTAGGTAAGAGAGCATTAGGATTGTATAACGATGTAGAAGAAGATTGAAGTAATTGAGATAAACTAATGGAGAATGGTGCTTGTACAGGTCCTTGATTTAAGGACTGGATAGCCTCAATGAACATACTACCTATCAAGGAATTATAAGTCTTTGGTGTCCATGCCATGGGTAATGAGTTGGCTATGATTGAAGCCAATTGAGAATTGTACTGTGCTGCATAACTTGCTGTCTCATTTATGTACGTGGTATTTACATAACTGTTCGTATTATATCCTGCTATTGTAGTCATTGCCCCAATAGCTTTTGCTATATCACCTAGGCTAGTTGTATATCCGATAAAAGTACCTGGAAAGTTAGTGGGGTACCCTATAAACCATACAGGGTATTGATTGTTAACTATATACTCTGTAACAGCATCATACGCTACTATGTAAACTGGTCTAGTGTAATTTGGATTTCCATAAGGATATAAATGAAAATCATTCTCTAGCACGTTAACTGCAAAGCTCTCGTTGTTAAGGAACATCTGTGCCATTAATTTTATCTGGGTATCGTTCAGCGTGTTATTTTCGTCTATAACTGTTCTATTTCCTATAACGTGTATCCAATACCCATAGTCCCACCAACTTAATATAAATGCGTTATTTGGAGTGTTTTGATTTATCCAATCAAGGGCAGAAATCCAAGCATAGTTAGTTGTCAAGTACGATGTTGAGGAATTAATTAATTCTTGAGGTGCATATGATGCCTCTACAGCTATACCTGCATCAGCTAATAGGGCAACTCCAATTAAGGTCAGCATTAGTATTGGCGCTATCCTTATTTTTCTTTCCATAAATCTGGAAAAAAGTTCAGCAACGGCTACACCTGCCAATCCTGCTACTATGTATATCGTATAATTAAATAGATATGGCTGCTCTGAAGTTCCATATATGCTTGCAGCTCCAAGAACCACTAACCATATTCCAGCTATATCTTGTTTTCTTGTAAGTAAAAAGTAAATTCCAATAATTGAAAGGAAAAGACCTATACCAAAATCTTGAATCATAGCTGCGATAGATTGTGGAATGTATTCCGCTACTGTCTTATCTATTGGAACTGTAAATTGGAAGAATGGATTTATTATAGCGTAATATCTACCTGGTATAAGTGATACTTTAAATGCAACTGATCCTAAGACTACAAGGGATACTAAAAGTATTATAGCTGCTCCTATTACTATGTTTTTAGAATCTACGATATCCTTGGGAAGCACCCTTCTTAAATATAGATCCAGATACAAGAATAGCGGAATTATAAGTAACGCCAGACCGTGAGCTACTTCAGACATGAATCCTATAGAGTTAGGAGAGAAAGATGTTAGAAAAGCGGCTGTTATTCCTGAGACAGTTAATGTTTTTGCAGATATTTCATCATTTTTATTAAATAGTACTAGTAGAAATGCAGCTATAGCTAAGCTTATATCTATATATGTATATCCTCCCCAAGTTATGTTTGCTAAGAAAATCATTATACCTGAAGGTATTCCGTACAATGGTTTCTTCTTTTTGATTGCTAAACTAAGGAAATATATTGTGAAAAGCACAAAGACGCCTCCCCATGACGTCTTAGGTAGGCTTCCGAGAATATTCTTATAGGTTAATGATGGAGTGAATGCTATAATTGCAGCAGCTATATATCCACCTACTCTACTATTCGTAATAGATTCTACTGCTAAAAACGCTGCTACTACACCTATTCCGTCAAGTACTATTGGAGATACAAGAGTTAGCGTATAAACAATGTTTTGACCAAATATTGAATAGAAAGGTACTGAAAATAAAGCAACTAAGAATGGTAGCCCTATAGTATTTCCGAGCTCGACAAAGTAACCCCAAGGGAACCATGCATGTACATCTGGAGGCACAGCATACCAATTACCTCCTGCTTTAACAATCAATAATGCGTTATAAAAGAGATACCATGAGTCGAATCCATTTACGGTTTGAGGGAATGCAGTAATACTAATAATTCGTATAAGTATGGAGAATACTGCTAAAGATCCAATTATTATAGCATCAAGAAATTTAAACTTATCAATCCTAGCCAGTATACTAGTACTTTGCATCAAATAAGTAGTTTATTTAATATTTATAAGCTTAATCCAGTGGACAAAATTTTTATTTTAGACAACTTAACATAGATAACAATGGGCCGGTAGCTCAGCCTGGAAGAGTGTTCGGCTTGCAACCGAGAGGTCCCGGGTTCAAATCCCGGCCGGTCCACTATGGGGGACACCCCCACTCCCCCGATGCTAACATAAGTTTTAACTATCTTATCTAAGGGACCAATGTAAGTTTCCCTTATCTTATTTCCTTTAACCTTCTCTATCGAATAGACATAATACCGCCTATGTCTTTCACGTATTTTTATATTGCTGAGCTGAGAAAACTCTATAACCCATATTTAAGGTGTGCCCTTTTCAAATAATTAAAACTTAAAAGAAAGGGCAATTGGCTTAATTAAATCTAAAGTTGAAAGAAAGAGGCAAAAATTCCTCGTTAGTAATACTATTTCTAGGCTATTGCTAATATGGGTGAATAAGTGGCAATAAGTCCCAAGCTAGTAGGAAAAATTGGAATTGGTCTACTTTTTAACATGGGAGTAAAATTACGTACGATATTTCAGAAGGGCTCGAATAGTCTACGCGGTATAATGCAGTATTCCATCTTAGCAATCCTTTCTAACTTATTTAGCCTTACTAACCCTTTCTTATACAAGTTCATGACCTCTGACTTCCTCCTCACCCTGAATGGTGAGGCTTTCCTCGTTTTGTAAGGTGCTGATGATCCTAAAATTCTATATTAAAATTGCTATTAAAGAGCATATTGATAAGAAGTACTCTGGTGTCTCTGGATTAAATGCAAAGAGCACTGGGATTACCATACCACTAGCTGAGCCCATGTTCTGTGCTACACCAAGGTTCTCAGCCTTTTCGCCTTTACTGACAAGATATCGTGGTATTACAGCTGTTAGGCTTAGTGAAAGTGGGGCAAATATTGAAACTGTGTAAGGAAATATTGTAAATGTAAGTACTCCAGTTATCAGTGTTGAGACCGATATTAGTACAGTTGTTAATTTATAACCAATGCTAGCTCCTACCAAAGGTAACAGTAGGTAGGCAAATATGGAAAGGACATATGATGGGAGTAGGAGGTCTACTAACCCTTCTTTTTCCAGTAGGGAAGGAATAACTTGTAATAGGAAACCGGGGGTCATTGCTGAAAAGTAGAGTAGTACTGTGGTTAAGCTTGTTGGGTTCCTCTTCTTTCTACTACTCTCTTCCTTTCCTTTGTCTCTATCTCTATGTCTAATACGTAATTCTTTTATCCCAAGTAGAGAAGTGGCTGTGATTATTATTCCGCTTACTATGTTTATCTCATTCCAATTATGTATTAATGAGTATGATATGTAGGATAATAGCCATCCTATACTCCTTCCTGCTGTCGTTATTCCTGTCATGAGGTTTGATTTAGAGGCTTTATCTAGAGCGTAGGTTATGGTGAGTCCAAATATTATCCCTATGAGAACCCTTACAATAAAAAGTAGGCTTATCTCGTCTTGTAAAATTGTTAATATTCCAAGTATAATGAAGGGTATTGAAAATGATTTTATGTGGGTGTAGAGGAAACCACCGATTATTCTTGACAGATATGGTAGAGAGATTATGAGGAATACCTCCCAGTAAGGCATGTAATTGCTTAGGTTATTAACGAAAAAGCTTGGGTAAGTCAATACGTATGTGGGAAGAGAATAGGCTAAGATGGGCAAAAAAGAAAAAGAGACTGTTTTATCACTTTTTCTCTGAACATAACGATTTAACGCCTCTTGCCTAAGAAATTTAGGTAATTTGTAAAGTTTTCTCATCGGTATAGGTGTTTTTAAAAATGTGGGATAGTTAGCAGAAAGAGATTTTTTAGAAAAAAACTTAAAAAACTGAGAAAGAAGAGTAGAGTTTATCGTGTATGAAATTACAAACTATAACTGAATAAATTCTATTATACAATGTAATTTTCGTAGATGATAAGAAGATTTTATGAATAAGATTAAATAAAATTAAAATTATAATTTTGGAAAAACTTATAACATCTAAGTAATAATACTATCTTGATGAAACTAGTTATATCTTGTATGGATAGGAGATTAAATAGATATTTAGCAGAAAATTTCAATGATTCCATTGTCATTAGGAATGCTGGAGCTAATGTAAATTCTCTAAGGACAACTCTGGTCACGTACAAAAATCTCATTGACGAAGTCGTGCTTTTACCTCATACGGATTGTGGAGCAATGAAAGTAGTATACTCAAATATAGTCGAAGGTAAAAAAGCTCCTTCCACAGCAGTAGAAGATAAATTAATTAAACAGTTTACCAAAATGAAATTTTCTAGCCTTAGTGAACTTGAAAGGTTAAATCTAAAACTTCAGGAAGAGAATCTTAGAAAAATATTTTCAGTACCAGTTAGAGCAGAGTTGATTGACGTCAATAAAATATCCTTTGAACAGTCAAAGGAACCTTTCTCAGTATATGTCACTTCCCCGGGTAAACCTATAGATTTAAGTTCAGGCGTTTACATCATTTCCTCGGATGAGAGTGAAGTTTGGGACAGTCTAGATATTGCTATATACGTGATGAGAATTAACAAAATAAAGAGCGAGAATCAAAATCTCTTAGACCAAGTAAGAAATAGATATCCATCTGTAACTGTAGAAAAGCTAAATAACAGATAATATAGTACGTAGTAAAAGTAGATAGGATATTTAATTTTGATCTATTAGTAATTACATGTATATTTATGATGAGCGATGGGCGGCTTGAGTTGTGAAGACATATTCACCTAAAAGCTGAAATATTGTGATTTGAAAGATCTATACAGACAACTAAAGTTATTTTTACGTCTACGGAATGACCATAAGTCTTTTAAAACTAAGTTTCTATGATATAAATGGGCCCGTAGCTTAGCCTGGTAGAGCGTCCGGCTGATAACCGGAAGGCCGTGGGTTCAAATCCCACCGGGCCCATGAGAGGGTCATCCAATGCAGTTCCTCCCCATACTTTTCGTTCTATTAGCATCAGGAAGTTTCTTATCTTACACATTAAGTTCTTATGCTATAGGAAACGGTGCAGCGAATATCTATCATTATGTACTTAATGCGACATCCACAGGGACTGAATATAACGTAAGTGTATTTCTAAACTGGAGTTATTCCAATCTCTATGAGTACGTAAATAAATATAATTACTCAACGTTTTATAAAAATTTTCAGACACCAGATCTATATTACATTTTTTATAATAGTAATCCATCCACCTTAGCATACATCCTCCTTTTCAATAATGTCACGTTAACTACTTATAATCTAGGAGGTAACCAGATTCCTGCCATAAAATTCTACATTGGTGGTAATTATCTAACTGTTTCAGCTCAATATGGTATAATGCTTCAAGGATTTGCTAAGAACTATGCAGGTTCTTCAGCTGGTTCCTTAAATGTATCTATATCACTAAATAGCTACAAGAACTTACCAAGTTTCGTAAGTAATGCAAACATGTACACATTAAACGTAAGTTTTATGCCTAACCCCTCTGCTTTAAGTTATACATTATATCTAGTCTCCCCTGAGGCTAAGATATCAGGCTCAAATATGTATGTTGGCAAGGAGGTATCTATAGCATATCTGAATATCTTATCAAAAGGGTTTACCACTCTAATTATACCTTCAGCTTACAGCATTGTGAGACCAATTGGAGAAGTTATAATTAATCAGACCAACTATTATTACTTTTATCTAAACGGCACTTTAACTTATTATGGAACTTACTTTATACCCAAATATTATAATTCTACCACTCCTTTCACAATAGATACGATTGGGAAATATATTGTTATGTTTTTCCCTACTGGTGGTAATATAACAGTATTTCTGAATAACGGAGATAACCCTCTATACGGAGTAAAAGTTACAGGAGAAACAGGAAATAAAAATACGCCCTTAAGCTTATATCTTATTATCATAGGAGTAGTTATAGTATTGGTTGTTACTATAATAGTTCTAAGATTTCGTAAGGTGTTTTAGCAACTGGTATTCCAGCACTCTTGAAGGCATTTATTTTACTATCAAATGTACCCATACCCATATAAACTACTGCTCCTGCATGTCCCATTCTTTTCTCTCTTGGCGCGGTCATTCCTGCAATATAGGCAATCATTTTCTTCTTAATTTTCCCTTCTTTCTTGAGCTTGGCAACTCTTTCCTCCATAGTACCTCCTATTTCTCCTATTACAATAATCTCTTCAGTTTCAGGATCTTGGTCAAACATCTGAACTACTTCGTCCATAGTTGTTCCTATTATTGGATCTCCCCCTATTCCTATGACCGTTGACTGTCCGATATGCTTTATGGTCTCAGATATCTCGTAGGTCAATGTACCGGATCTAGAAACTATTCCAATCTTTCCTTTCCTAAAGGGTCTAGGCGGTAATATCCCCAGTAAAGCTTCATCTGGAACTATTAAACCAGGACAGTTTGGTCCGATAATTCTGGCACCCTTTAATTTAGCATACTTAGATATTCTTAACATGTCAAGGACTGGTATATGCTCAGTTATCACTACTACGAGCTTTATACCGTTATCTATGGCTTCATATACTGCATCAGTTGCAAATTTTGCAGGGACAAATATTATACTTGCATCGGTATCATGTTCTTTAACCGCGTCAGCGACTGTATCATAGACGGGAACGTTATTAACTTTTGTCCCTCCCTTTCCTGGAGTAACTCCAGCGACAATTTTTGTTCCGTATTTTAGCATTCTCTCTGTATGAAAAGACCCTTCTCTTCCAGTTATTCCTTGAACTAGAACTTTTGTATTCTTATTTATGAGCGTAGAGCATCACCTATACAACTTCTTGCATCTTCATATACGGGTATCCCATTCTCCCTTAAAATTCTTCTCCCTTCTTCCTCATTTGTCCCAACTAATCTAACGTAAATGGGGATTTTTACGATTTTTAAAGCTTCAACTATTCCCATAGCTACTTCGTCACATCTTGTTATACCAGAGTATATGTTCATAACAATTTTCTTCACTTTCTTGTTAGACGCAATGTTTATAATAGCTTCCTTAACTCTCTCTCTTCCTGCTCCACCTCCTATGTCAAAGAAGTCTGCAGGATTCCCACCCATAATTTTGACCATGTCCATTGTAGCCATAGTTAATCCTGCTCCATTACCAATTATTCCAACATCACCATCTAGCTCCACATAGTTTGATTCTGCAGGTTTTCTTCCTAATTTCTGGATTAAGTCTTCATGTCTAAATAGCGCGTTATCCTCAAGAATGACCTTCGAGTCCAATGCTATTATTTTACCATCATTCGTTACTGCCAATGGATTAATCTCGGCAAGTTCTGCGTCGAATTCGGTGATAAGCCTATAAAGTCCTTTTAAGATGGGTTCTATCCCTTTTACACCTAAGTATTTTTCTATACTATAGACGTCATAACTTCTTATGCCTCTCTCCATGGGTATATGAAATATTTTAACATTGCTATTGCTCTCTATATCGATCCCTCCTTCTGTAGAAGCAGCGATAATTGGCTCAGCGGTATCCCTGTCAATAAGAGCTGATATATATAACTCTCTAGTGTGCGGAATAAATTCTTCTACTAGAAACTTTTGAACGCCCAATTTTTTCATTTCTGCAATAGTCTGTTCTACGTTATCAGTAACTTTAACAAGACCCCTTTTTCCTCTAGCTCCTTCCAGTAGTTGCGCCTTAACTACAGCTTTACTATCCCACTTTATAGGAGAATCCGTTACAACTCCTTTAGGTATTGGAATACCTACAGCCTTAAATAGCTCCTTTCCCTCATACTCATACAATTTCAAGTTGTTTCACGGAATTATATTTACAGATCTCCTTAAATATACAACTGTTGCATTTTGGGTTTTGATTACTGCAAAAAGACTTTCCCACGGAAACTATTCCTGCGTGAAATAATTTTATTTTGTATAAATCATGACCACAAATATATTCTCCCAAGAGTCTGGCATCATTTTTGCTCAATCTAATACCAGTGAGTCTACTTAAAACTCGTTTAGAGTATTCCGATCTTGGAAAAAGTGGTATATTCCCTGCGAACAGTAGTATGGCTTCCTTTGTCTCGTCACCAATTCCCTCTATATTGGATAATAATTCCGGGGAAATAACTAGGCGATGAATTCCTATTTCTTTCACTAGCATGGCGATATTTTTTAGTCTTTTAGCCTTTGCCCTCCTAAAGTTAACTTTCTTAATTAATTCTTCTATTTCAATTTCTTCCAAGGAGGCGAGGTCTTCAATTCTTCTTATACCTAGCTCTTTTAATTTTTTAAGAACTTCCCTCACTGTTTCCCATCTAGTCAATTGAACTAAGATAGAGGAGACTAGTATATCATCTATGGTCTCTAATCCGTCCCACCATCGTGGAGAGGAAGGATCACTTACTATCCATCCCGCATTTGAAAGTAAATCCTTATTTTTTTCTAGTATAAGAAATATTTCTTCAGTTCGCAGTGACCTCTTCACTCTCTCTGTTAGCGCTCGTCTCATCACTCTCTAAGAAATTCTGCTAATTCACTTAAAATTATATCTATTAGTTTGGGTGTACCTATTTCGAATTGTTTAGGTTTTCTAACATTTTGGATATTATCTTCTAGTACTTTAATACTGTCCCAGGTTGAGGGATCATCTAGAAATGTGGCTCCTAGTATTTTAGCATAAAGGATTGTGTCCTGTTTAGTTGTTGCACTTTTCCAGTCTTTGTTATAAACTATTATTGTAGGCTTACCGTACATTACAACTGATTCCATTGCAGTTTTACCCTGATGTGTTATAACTAACTCAGCATTTGCAATATATCTTTCAATGTCTTTGTCAAAAGAGAATAATGACCAATCAGGCTTCTTTTCTATGTAAGGGGTTGGATCAACTTTACCTGTCTGTATCACAAACTTATAATTCCCCCTTAAATTAAGTAGGGAATCGAATAGTTTTTTAAATCCCATACTTCCTGTGGTAACAAGTATGTAACCCTTATTTTCCGATTTATACTTAGGCTTTTCTACTATAGGTCCCACTACTACTCCATTATCGTATAACCCTTTTTGTTCATTCCAATGTAAGAAAACACGACGGGAAAATTTAGAGAGTACAGATACTGTTTTACCTCTTGTAATAATTCTGTCTTGGCTCTCTGTTACATAAAGTGTACTTCCCTTTATTTTCTGAAGCATAGCAGGAATAAGAGAATGATTTGAGCCTGTTGCTATGGTGGCTAAATATTTCGGTATCTTACCACTTTCAATAATGATTTTCAGAAAGTTTCTCATTAACGTTATATTTCCTTGTCCAGGATCCTTTCCCTTTTTTACATAGTATAATTTTCTAGCGTAATCGAGTAGCATATCTTTGCTAAATTGGTCATCTTCAGGTATTACAAAATCTGGTTTAAAAGGAAGATATTCAGCAATAGCTCTAGCGAAGCCAGTATGCCCTCCTCCACTGGCGATAATCAGTAATGGGTTGTCGATCATTAAAGTATATTATTCACTTTTAGATAAAATGCCTAACATGGAAAGTTATAAAGAGGTATGGTTAAAAGCAGGTTTGATATATGCGTTAAATTTGCTTTCATCTGGTAATTTAAAGCCTGTTGAAATAGGACTAGGTGAAAGATACTTTTATGTGGATATTGATTCTCCTGATATACTAACTCTAGATGAAGCAAAGGATTTCGCTAAGTATAATCAATATGATTACCAGTTAGTAGAGGATAATCAGGGCTCAATTACTGTAGTTTACAATGGGCATCAAATAAGGCTAAATGGAGGTAAACCAAATCAAAATGTCCACCCTAAGTACTTTCAGATATTGAGTATATCTGTCCATCATCCCTCACCCGAGAAACAGTATGTTCGAGTTTTAGGTGTTGGATTTGAAAAGGAGGAACAATTAAAGGATTATCTCAATTGGTTAGAGAAAGTATCAGAATACGATCATAGAATTATAGGTGATAGACTAGACCTATTTAGTTTTCCTGAAGAGGCACCACCAGGAGTTGTTCTGTTTCATCCAAATGGACAAATTATAAGGAAGGAAATGATGAGATTCATGGAAGAGATAAATGATAGTATGGGGTATAAGGAGGTTTATACTTCTCACGTTTACAGGTCTTTATTATGGAAGATCAGCGGTCACTATGACTATTATAAGGATAAGATGTTACTTTTTGAAATTGATAATGATGAGGAGCTTGGAATTAAACCCATGAATTGCCCAGCTCATATATTAATTTACAAGAGTAAGGTCAGAAGTTATAAGGATTTACCTATTAGATTTTCTGAATTTGGTCATGTGTATAGGTGGGAGAAGAAAGGTGAATTGTATGGTCTACTTAGGGTAAGGGGATTCACTCAGGACGATGGGCATATCTTTCTTAGAGAAGATCAAATTAAGGACGAAATAAAATTACTAATGAAGAAGACATTAGACGTGCTAGCCATATTTGGTTTCAAGGGAGATGATGTCAGAGTAAATCTAAGCACAAGACCTGATGAAAGTATAGGAACTGATGAGCAATGGAATAAAGCTACTGATGCATTGATAAGTGCATTGAATGAGCTTAACATTAGGTATGAAGTCAAAGAAAAAGAGGGGGCATTTTATGGTCCTAAAATAGATTTCGACATCAGAGATAGTTTATCCAGGTGGTGGCAATTATCCACTATTCAGGTTGACTTTAACTTACCTGAAAGATTTAAACTAGAGTATGTGGATAAGGACGGAAGTAAAAAAAGACCTGTAATGGTTCACAGGGCAATATACGGATCTATAGATAGGTTTATGGCAATTTTATTGGAGCATTTTAGGGGTAAGTTACCAACTTGGCTTTCTCCGATACAGGTGAGAGTACTTCCTATTACTGACGAGATAGAGGATTACGGTAATTCCCTAATGTCTAGGCTTAGAGAAAGTAAAATAAGAGTTGATATGGATAGCGGGGAGGAGACTTTGTCAAAAAGAATTAAGAAAGCATATGATGATGGAGTTCCTTACCTAATTATAGTGGGAAGAAAGGAGAAAGATGAAGGTAAGGTTACTGTTAGAGCAAGAGGAAATATAGAGATAAGGGGCATAAATGTGGAAAAATTTGTCCAAGCTTTAGTTGAAGAGATAAGGAATAAAGATTTGAATCAGAGTGCTGTAAGTAAATTGAAATGATAGTATATGGCGTTTATAATAGTCCTTTAGGGATAATTACAGTGGCTAGAAATGAACGTGGAATAATTATGTTGGATTTCTGTGATTGTGCAGAGAGAAATCTTGTGGATAATTCTACTTTCACAGACCTTTTTGACAAGTTTGATAATTATTTCGAAGGGAAACCAGTTGAGTTTAATGAAACTGTAGATCTATTTGTGAATAATTTCAGAAGGAGAGTCTTTAATGAAGTGAGGAGAATAGGATGGGGAAAGGTAAAAACGTATAAAGAAGTTGCTGAAACATTGAAAACATCACCTAGAGCTGTTGGTATGGCTTTATCAAAGAATCCTGTTCTTTTAATTATCCCTTGCCATAGAATCATAGCAGAGAGCGGTTTAGGTGGATTCTCAAGAGGCACTGAGCTCAAAAAGAAACTCTTAGAGCTAGAAGGAGTTAACATTGAAGCGCTTGTAAGAGGTTAAGTAAGGTATATTGTAATAATTTCTGTAATGTTATATTTTACTTTTAAGCTAGTTTCCCAGTTAAAATTACCTAATATAGAGGTTTTCAGATATTTTTATTATCCTCTTGTTTATCATTATTTAGAGAATTCAGCATACGGTTTAATTCAGTATATACTAAATTTCAATCTTTATCTGACACAATGTATCTCCTTATTAAGTTCTCTTATAGTGAATAATTTTTTATATTTATGTCTTAAATTGACAGAGAATTATATGAAAGCTGTTATTTTAGCTGGTGGCTACGGAAAAAGACTTAGACCTTTAACTGATGAGAAGCCCAAACCTTTGGTTGAGATCGGTGGCAAACCTATTTTAGAATGGCAGATCCTCCTTCTGAAGAGGTATAAAATATCATCAGTTTACATTTTAGCTGGATATAAGAAAGAGGTGTTGCTTGACTGGGTATCAAGGAACCAAGAAAGATTAGAGGTAAAATTGGCAATTCTTTCGGAGTCCGAGCCCCTTGGAACTGGCGGTGCTATAAAGAGATTAGAGGATTTCATAAAGGAGCCCTTTTACGTTTTAAATGGTGATATTATTACGAATTTAGATCTAGATAAACTGAAGATTAAAGAAGATACGGATGATGTGGCATCAATTGCATTGGTACCACTTAAAAGTCCTTATGGAATAATTAGAGTGAAGGATAATGAAAAGATAATTGAGTTCGTTGAGAAACCTATAATAAAAGATTACTGGATTAATGCTGGTATATATTACATGAAGCCTAAAATCTTTGAATTCTTACCAGTAAAAGGCGATGTGGAAAAAACTACATTTCCCTTGTTAGCCGAAAAGGGTATTTTATCTGGTAAAACTTATGATAATGTGTACTGGCGATCTATTGACACTTTAAAGGACTACGAAGAGGCTGGTCAGGAGGTTTCTGAAGTCTTCAAGAACTTATAATTTCCACGTCTTCCTCGTCATTAAAGTCTTTTGACCATTTTTCAAATGCTTTCTCTGTACCTAAATCTCTGATGTCCTTTAAGAATTTCTTTTCTATTTTATCTAGAAGTTCCTCACAATCCGTAGGTAAATTATCTTTTACAATCATTAGTACTCTTTTCACAACCTTTGTCATTTCCTCTTCTTGCATATCCTTTGTTCTAAAAATATTAGAGTCTCGGAGGACTGAAAATAAGGTGAAAAACTTAAAAAGAATGTATAATTTATTTCATATATGCCGCGGTAGCTCAGCCTGGCTAGAGCGTTGCCCTGGTAAGGCAAAGGTCCCGGGTTCAAATCCCGGCCGCGGCTTACTTTTACACAAATGGAAAGTTAATCTCTTGGTATAGATTTGACTTGAGTAATGTTGTGTGAAATTTAGTAAAAGTTTACGCAATAAAACCTCAAGTTAGGACTTAATCTACTTCAGGCATTAATTAACTATTTGTAATAGGTTACTTCTATATCTTTGTATAATTTAATTGAATGCAACTCATTTATTATGATTTGCATCATTAATTTAGTTTTAAGAATTGAAACAATGTTATCCTAGATATTTTTAGGTTATTCTACTAAACTAATTTACTTAATATTTCATTCGGGATGTCGACGGCTTTCCAAATTTTTGGATTTATTGCTACTTGAGTTAGATTGCCTTCTGTAGTAAGTTCCCCTTTCCTAATGATTTTAAGATCGAATTTTATAACTTTACTAGATAGGATTTTTGGGGTCAATAGTATTGTAAGTCTATCTCCAAGTCTAACCGGTTTGTGATACGTAGCGTGTGACTCCACCATAACAAACCATAATTCATCATTCACAATAGGATATGGTATTCCTACTTTTTCATGAATAAACTTTTCAATAGTGTTCGTAAAAAATCTATAATAAGATGCATAATGTGCTATTCCTTGTGCATCAGTATCATAAATCCTAACAACTTCCTCAAAAACATACTCAACAGATTGCATAATCACAATTAATATGGCTGACAAAAATATTTGATTATATAAAAAATCTTCCGCGGTAAAAATCTATGTTATAAAATTTTAATCTTCTTCATGATTGTCTTATTTTATAAGGAGAGATATTTCTAGCATATTACTATTAGTAACCTCATAACATGTATCTCACATTATATTTACGCTCAAGGAACAGGTAGGTTTTTTAATAATTACTATGTTGTAAAATTTTATGAAGTACAAGATACTTACACTGACTTCAATATCTCATTTTATAAATGATGGAAATTCGTGGTTTCTACCAGTATCCTTTACTTTTCTCATAGAGTATCTTGATATTTCAAAGTTTTTAATAGGTGTATTGAGCGGTATATTTTTTGGAGTTTCAGCAGTAACCTCACCATTAGTTACTAGACTTGTTGATAGGTCTAATACTCATGCTAGAATAATGGGTCTAGGAATATTATTGTGGGGTTTTGGCTTAATATTATTTGGTAGTTCAATCTCTATTAATTCTCTTCCACTCATGATTCTCTCTGTGGCAATAGCAGGCTTCTCTTCGGCTTTTTATCACCCTTTAGGTGCAGCTATACTTTCCATAACATACAAGGGAAATGCAGGTACTGCATTGGGGATCAATGGATCCATGGGTAGTTTAGGTAGGGCTATATATCCTACATTAATGTTGGCAATATTTGGATTTTTCTACAGGAATATGTTTCTAACGTCATTAATACTGGGCATAATCTCCATTTTAGCATCGTTACCTTCCTTTTTTGCTAATATCCAACTTGACATTAAAAAAGATGAATCACCAAATATGAAATCAAACACGAGTAATAGTAGTTTTTCGATAGTGGCAATAATTCTTCTTACAATTTCTGCCCTTTTGCGAAGTGTATTTACACAAGGTATATCTCAGTTCCTTCCTACATTATTAGTGGGAAGTTTCAACTATTCCTACTCTGTTAATTTAGGAGAGGCATTGAGTATATCGTTATCCGCAGCTGTGGTTGGGCAACCTATTTTAGGCCTCTTATCTGACAGGGTAGGGAGAAGATCAATATATGGTATTTCATCAATTGGTGCTGTAATCTCATTGTTGTTGTTTTTACGAATTCCTGATATAGTATTTTTATGTATCTTTGGATTTTTTACTTTTAGTGCATTTCCGCTAATGTTGTCTTTAGTGGGAGATTTTGTTCCGAGGAATTCAACGAGTTTTGCAAACTCAATAGTTTGGGGATTAGGAGTTACAGGAGGAGGTGTTATAGGACCTATATTAATGGGGTCTTTGTCACAGGTTTCAAATCTAATATTCGCCAGTGAAATACTAAGTATAGTTGGAGTTATATCTGCCTTAGTTGTTCCATTTATTCCAAAACCACCTAAGAAAAGCAAGGTCCCGTTATTTGGATAATTAAGTTATGGAAGAAAAATAGAAGATTGGACCCTTTTCCATAAAATATAACTTATAAACTTACTACCTGTTTACTTTTTACCATCTTTACATAATCCACAAGGTTATTCAGTAATTGAGATATGAATTTCTTAGAATTTTCATCTATAAGATTTCCCTTTTCGTCAAATTTTTGTTGTGCAAAACTTACGAATACTTCCGGTCCAGTTACTACATTTACATTCAGGAATGATAGGATCTGTCTTAGGTGATATTGTGCTAGAGCTCCTCCAAGCATTCCCATCGAGGCACTCATTATCGCAGCGACTTTTCCGTTAAAGGAGTTATCCGTATAAGGTCTTGAAGCCCAATCTATTGCATTCTTTAATACTCCAGGTATTGACCTATTATATTCTGGCGTAGCAAATAAGATAGCGTCGCTCTCTCTGATTTTTCTTTTTAGATCTTTTACAACTTGTGGAGGATTGTTTTCCTCATCTTGATTAAATAGAGGAATTTGGCTTATGTCTTCAAATATTTCCATTTCAACTCCTTGTGGTAAAAGATTTAAGGTGGCTTTTAGTAGTAGTTTGTTATACGAGTTCTTTCTTATACTTCCTGGTATACCAAGTATCTTTATGTTTGACATAGGAATTTACATGACGAAGTAAATTATAAAGCTATTGTTTGTGGAAGAATTTATGTAATTAATTAAATAACTTTAAGGCGTTATCAATTTATATGTAAAGATAATCATTTTTGGTCATAGAAGGGGAAGGAGAACTTTAACATTTCAATGAGTTACTAGTTATATCTAAAAACAAGGAAGATAATTTACTTTTCAAATCATAAAATCTACTCCATTATAGTACTATAATTATTACCCTTCTCGAATAAGTATTTTTTCATAAATATTTTAAGGTCTTGTAACTTAAACTCTTCTATCTGTTTATCCAGTTCATTTATTTTATTTAAATCATAATCTGATAAGTTTTGAATTATATTTTCTCTTTCTTCTTTTCCTCTTCTCGTCAATTTTAACTGGAATTTATGACATGTTAAAAAGCTGTTTTTTTCTAGTGAGGAAAGATGTGCATCAATTCTTGGACTGTAAATAAAGTACAGTTTTCCCCATCTGAAAATGAAAATGGGATCTTGAACCGTATATTTTGTGCTCAAATAATCATAAACTAAGAAGGTTTTTACGAAAAATTTATACTTCTTTTCCTCTAAAGTCTCATTAAAGGATAGGAGAATTAAATTATCTAATGGTATATCATAATCTGGAAAGCTTTGTACATGATCATTAATTTGAGAAAGTATATACTTTAACATATAATACGCACTTTGACATGATCCATACTTTTCCATCTCCTCCACGGCTTCTTTCATTAACTGAAAAATTCTTTTTTCTATTATCGTCACGATTTCAAAATGAGTATCCTACAGTTTTATTTTTGCCCTAATATTTAATGGACTTTCTTCCTAAATACTAGACCTTTAGGTGTTACTTTATATTCAATATTCTCTAGTCCTAATAACATGGATTTTATAGTAATACTGTTTAAAAGAACTCCTGTAGCTGAAATATCAGGCTTTAGCCTTATTGCAATTTCTTCTGACGTCATTTCGTTGGTGGAGATTAATTCTTTTACTCTTTCAACCAACTTATTATTATATTCAATATTATAATCGATTAGTTTTATCATTTTATTGAGACTAAATATTGGTCCATGGCTTATAACAATATTCTCCATACTCTTACTTATTTCCTTTATTTTTTGTATGCTATCTAAGGCAGACCAGAAATCTATGTAAAAAGGCACTGAAAAGTTCTGTAGGACTCTTTCACCAAAAAATGCATCACCTGCATATAGTACATTATCAACTATGTACCCTGTATGCCCTGGTGTATGTCCAGGGAGTTTAATACTCTCTATCTCAGAATCCTTATAATCTGTTGCTAGATCAACTAGATTCTCCTTTACGTAATCATAGCTAAATATCTCTGAACCTAGAGAGGTACACCCATAAGTAAGCATTCTCCTGCCTTGCAACGTTATTGACCAATATTCCTCCTTTGGGAGATATTTTACTTTTGCATTGGAGAGTAAGCCTGAAATATGGTCTGCATGCCCATGCGTAGCCAATTGAACTTCTCCTTGAATTTCTGGGTTATTTCGATCTATAACTATGCGTCCATCATAAATTAATGTATTTGGACCTCCGGGAATAATGTTAATTTTCTTCGTTATTTTAACCATAAAATAAGTTTAGTGTTTAGTTCATATATAAACTATTATCAAAAACTTCTTTGAATACAGAATAAGCTTGATCGCCATAGACCACTACCAATATCCTTTTTAGGAATTTAGGCTTATACTCTTTCATCACCTTACTCATTATTCTAGCGCATATTTCATATGGGTAGCCATAAATTCCTGTAGATATTGCAGGTAATGCTATGCTAGAGAGTTTAAGCTCATCAGCTTTCTCTAAACTTCTCCTTATTGCTGACTCCAACTTATCATCGCCCTCTATGCCATATCTAGGTCCTACTGCATGGATAACATATTTTGCTTTCAATTTACCTGCTGTAGTAACAGCAACTTCTCCAACAGGAACTGGTCCATTTCTTCTAACATACTCATCACTTTCCTCCTGGATTATATAACCCCCACTTCTTACAATTGCAAGAGCTACTCCCCCACCATGACTAAGATAAGAGTTCGCCGCATTCACAATTGCGTCTGCTTCTACTTTTGTTATATCCCCATTTTCCAGGATAACCTCTAAACCATTTGGCAACTTATAGGCTACTGCCATTAATTATTTTTTATATTAGACAGCAAAAAAGTTTTGAATGAGCTTTTTTGAATAGTCACAATTTTTTAGGTTTCCTTAAGACTAATAGGAATATGAGACAATTTTATACTTACTATCTCATAGGCTCAGGTCTATCATTACTCATTGGAGGTTATTTGCTATATAAAATAGTGCCAGTATTTTTGTCAATAGCGACATTTACCCTGGTAGTGGTTCTATTCATTATGTCATATCTTGTGAGGGTAAGTAGGTTTGCGATAAACGTTGGGTTCGTTATAGCAATTTTAGGTATCCTAGTGTCATCTTTTTCGCCAGCTCATGATAGAGCCTTGATACAGCTTTTTGATGGTTCTATGTATCTCGTATCCGTCGATATCTTAATGATCCTGGGATTTTATTTATTTCCAATACTCTACATCATCAACTGGATATTCGATTTTGTCAGCTCGAGAAAAGGAGTTGAGAGACGATTCAATAATAAGTGAAAATATATGTTCCCTTTCTATTTATCTTACTTCATCAAACTCCAGTATACTTAACACCATTCCAGAATGAGGGAACAAATGAGGATAATTGCCTCTTGCCTCACAAGTTTCAGGATCCACATGTTCTCCTATAAGTCCTAAGTCCTGATTACACATTATCAGAGTTTCAAGTAACCATCTAGCTCTGTCAAATTCTTTTAATCTGATATAAACCCTAGCCATCCATGTTGTAACTAACGTGAATGGATTCTTTGCCAATCCCATGAAATCTTTTTTATACCTCAAATATAATCCATCAGCGACCCTAAGTTCTTCTTCTATCTTCTTCAAAGTGTTCATGAAGAGACTATCTGTTGCTGGTATGAAATCATATAATGGTAAAGTCAACAACGCAGCGTCTATTTCATCTCCTCCGTAATATCTCACGAAATGATGACTGTCCTTAACCCCGTTACTCAGTATGTCTATTTTTATCTCATTAGCTCTGGATTTCCATTCCTCAGATAACTTATTATAACCTAAATCTTTTGCCAATTTTGATGCTCTGTCTAAAGCAACCCAGGACATTAATTTTGTGTGAGTGTAATGCCTACTGATTCCTCTCTCTTCCCATATATCTGTACTTTCCCCTCTCCATGAAGAAGAAACCCAGTCTGATATTGCCTCAACAGCCCAGAAAATAGATGAAACATAATCCTTATCTAGTGTCCTTTTATAGTATTCGTATAATGCGTTCATGTAAGCTCCCTCAATATCCATCTGGATCTGAAGATAAGCAGCATTTCCAATTCTAACCGGTTTACTATTCATGAACCCGCTTAACCAGTCCAAATTCTCTTCTGCAGGTGGCGGTGTTCCATCAACAGAGTAAAAAGGATGGTCGAAGCTTTTCGAGGATGGATCAAGTAGATTTGTTAAAAAGTCTAAAGCTCGTCTGGCATGTGTTATTAGATTGGCTTTGACTAGAGCTTCTATTGCATAGGAAGAGTCTCTAACCCAAACGTATCTGTAATCCCAATTTCGTTCATCACCAACTATTTCAGGAATAGATGTAGTGGGCGAAGCAATTATTCCTCCCGAGGGCTTATATATTAACCCTAAAATCACTGATAATGATCGATAGAAAGCATTTTCGTATATAGTAGGTCTTCTAGCTCTTTCTAGCTCTTTCCTAGAATAGTAAAGTAATTTTGAGTATGCCTCATACGGTTCAGAGTATACGAAGCCTTTCTGGCTAAATAGACCATATCTGAGATCTCTAGAATATAGTAGGTATAGGTATCCCTTTCCACTATTTACTGTAATGCGGTAAGGTGAATTTATTTTATAATCTCCGTTTATTAATAGTTCTAATCCTTCTTTAGACTCCGGATTTTTATAAATGATTCCGTCTTTTCTTGTTTCTGTGCCAGCATTTACTAGACCATAATTGAATAATGGCTTAACTTCAACATTAAATGGTACTTTAGCCTCATATACTCTTATAATTGCAGGTAAGGATAGGGGCAGAAAATCTATCAGTATAAGATTGCCGTCATCGAATTCAGTTCTGAGTATCAATGAGTATTCTACATAGTGCTGTTTAACTCTGTTGAATTTCTCAGGAGTTACGAGGAAATATCCTCCTTTATCTTCATCTAATATCTTTGTAAAAACAGATGGAGAATCGAATTTAGGAACTGGAAACCACTCTATACTTCCTTCCTTCTCTAGTGCAGTTGTTATGCCGTTTGAGAGTAAGGCATAATTCATTAAAAGAATATAATTACTGAAAGAGTAAATTAGTTTATGTTCTCAGTATCTATCAGCACACAGACACCTCCAGTTAGATTCAGGTATACTTATAGGGATTTGATAGATAAATATGGATTCTTTGAACTACCGATAGAGTTGAGTCAATTGGACTCTTCTGATTACTACTTTTCTGTAGGCGGAGTGCCAAAGATGATGTTATCCCTCATTAGCAAATTTAATAAGGTTAGATGGGTCTCTTTAGGTCCTGGTTATCCACCTCAGGTTAAATATGGTGATCAGAGACTTTTTGATTTTATAGATCTGGATCCTGAGAATCTTAAAAATTATACTAGGTATAAAGAGGGAATATATAATGAAAGCCATGGAATAGAGAAATATGAGATTAAACCTTTAGAATATATAAGTTATGCGGATTATAACTGGATCTCAGCTAAAAAATTACTTGAATTTCATAATGACACTGATGTATATTTCATAAATGATTTTCAGCTATTGCTAGTGGGAGGTATAATTGGTCCATCAGCACCTGCAATACTTTGGTATCATATACCATTTGTGCCTGAAAATTTATCACCACGGATTAGAGACTTTATTGTAAGATCATTTGAGGGATATGATTATGTTATACTGAGTACTAAGAGAGACTTAGAAGGTCTTCTAAGGATTGGTGCCAAAATAAATGCTAGGCAAGTTTACCCTTTCATTGATACTAGCACTTTAAGAAGGAGTAGTAAGGGTGAAGTGGATAAAGTAAAATCCAAATATAATATAGGTAAAGACGAAAAAGTGATAACGGTAGTGGCTAGAATGGATCCCATGAAAAGCCAAGATATAGCAATCATGGCTTTGAAGAAAATTAAGGAGGGTAATGCTAAACTTTTACTCGTAGGGAATGGTAGTTTCACAAGTGGTGCATTGGGTACAAACAAGGCTGGTAATTGGGTAAGAAAACTTCAGTCACTAGCCAGTAATTTAGGAGTTGATAAGAAGGTTGTATTTACAGGTCACGTGTCAGATGAAGAGTTGAATGTAATATACGAGGCTTCAGATGTGGTTGTCCTTCCCTCAAGGATAGAAGGTTTTGGTCTCGTTGTATGTGAAGGTTGGTTCTTTGAAAAGCCTGCTATAGTGAGCAGTGGTGCCGGGGTAAGTGAGCTAGTAATAGATGGTTCTAACGGTTTTGTATTCAAAAGTGGCAATTATGAGGAGTTAGCTGAAAAAATAGATATTGTCTTGAAAGAGCCGGATAAGTATAGTAGGCTAAGTAGGGATACTGTAAATAAATGTAATGTTGAGTATGCCTTTAATCAACTCAAAGACATATTTACACAGGCGATGAAAGATTATGGTAAAAATGTTAACCTTTAGTAGGTCTAATTGTTATAGTGCCGGATTCTTCATCTACTTGTAGCATGTATTTCGTACCGTGTTTTTCAACCATTGATTTTGGTATGTATAAGTTTAGTGGTAACGTGTAATATTCATATTCGTAAGTCTTTCCCCTGACAGTCTTCTTTCCTACTAATCTTTTAGCTTCAACAACCCTTTCTTTCATAAGATAAGGTATTGAATATGACTTTTTAAATATTATCCTAATTTA